>JBKAGC010000016.1:0-31069 GCA_046290215.1 Pseudomonadales bacterium
CTCATAAACTTCTCTTAACTTTCGATTTGGCCGAGGTTAGTGTGCATCACCGCGCCATTCAAGACAGGGTTTTGACCGGCAAACTGAATCGCAGTGGCAATCTCTTCTGGGGTCACCAGACGGTTGAAGGTGCTCAATGCGGCAATGTGTTTCAATATCTCGGCATCTTCACCGACGTGAGTGCGGAGCATTTCCGTGTCGGTAAAGCCGGGGCAGACGCAAACAGTATGAATCCCCGTGTTGGCGAGGTCCTGACAAGTGGCGCGCATCATACCCACCACAGCGTGTTTGCTAGTGACATAACTATAGCTGTTGGCTACAGCCTTCTCAGATAAGGTTGAGCCGATGTAAATAATGCTCGAACCGGGTGCCATAAATTTCAATACCGCCTGGTTGAGGATATGCGGCGCCATCACATTAATGTTCAGCAACTCTCGCAAGCCATCGCTGCTGGCATCTTTGGCGCTGTCATTGATCATTTTTGCCGCGTTGTGTACAAGGCAAATCTCTCCCTCGCTTAACAGCAGTTCCATCAGTTCATTGACTTGTTCTTCCGCATCGGAAAATGACAGGTCAATGGCATGATTTTCAATGCGATCATCATTGGCTGGTGTGCGCGATAAATTAATCACGCGATAGCCATCTTCAAGAAACTTCAGGGCAGTCTGAAAGCCGATGCCTTTGCTGGCACCTGTGATAATTAACGTTTTCATCATTCACTCCACTCCGCCACGCCATATTGCCCGGTGTTCGATGAGACCTTCACAGTCAAAGCCACGATCCCCTTACCTTGTAAGCTCTCATGGGCTCGGATTTTTTCTAGAAAGTAATGGGAGAACTCTTCCACTGTTGAGTTGGCGATGGGTAATACCGTGACGTCGCGGTGGAGAAAATATAACTTCTCCCCATTGAATTCTGCCGTTAAGTACGCGCCTTCCTCCCCCAGGGTCAGGTGCGGGGAATTCTCCGGTAAGATCACCTGCTCATCTAGCTCATCACATAGCTGTTTCAGTAGCTTCTTTAATATCGCGTAGTCGAACAGCAAGCCCTCGTCGTTGAGTGGCGCGGTTGCCTGACATTGCAGTTGGAAGTTGTGGCCGTGTAGGTTTTCCCGATCTGTTTTAGAGAAGATGGTGAAGTGCCCGACGGAAAAGTTCAGGGCTTCTTTGCTAATTTCGATGCGACTTAAACGTTGTTTGCTCAAACTATTCCCATTTTATGCAGCCATGGCGTCAAGCCACGAGTGTAACCTATTTGCTTTGCTTACGTGAGGGAGGCTTGATGGGTTCAGTACGCTGCGGCAGACTGCAAGCATTAGTCATCACGTAAGGTAAGTACCATGGCGCTAGCGAAACTAAGTCGGTCAGTAAAAGACAATATTGTGATCATTACTGGTGCGGCCAGTGGCATGGGGCGTGCCACTGCACATGTGTTTGCCGATCAAGGCGCACGCTTGGCTCTGCTGGATATGAACGTGGATGCCCTGCAAGCTGTGGTGGATGAGGTGAATGCCGATGGCGGCGAGGCCAAAGGCTGGTCAATTGATTTGTCTGATCGTGCCGCGATTGCTCCTGTGGTACACGACATTGCCGAACACTTTGGCGGTGTTGATGTGCTGGTAAACAATGC
The DNA here is from genome assembly GCA_046290215.1 of Pseudomonadales bacterium. GTDB lineage: Bacteria > Pseudomonadota > Gammaproteobacteria > Pseudomonadales > Azotimanducaceae > JAHRVQ01. Next base: position 1,630 of record JBKAGC010000016.1, read on the forward strand.
CGGCATTTCGATCCCAGCACCGCTAGCTGATGAGCATTACGATGCTGCCTGGGATAAGTCCATTGCGGTACTGCTAACAGCTCAGGTGAGCATGATACGTGCAGCCTTGCCGTTTATCCGCCAATCGCAAAATCCGCGCATCATTAACATTGCCTCCACTGAGGCACTGGGCGCGACGAAGTTTGGCAGCCCCTACACGGCAGCAAAGTCTGGCGTGGTTGGCTTAACTCGATCCATGGCGGTTGAACTTGGCGGGGAGGGCATTACCGTGAATTGTGTTTGTCCGGGGCCAATTCATACCGGTATGACAGCCGGTATCCCAGATGAACAAAAAGAAATCTTTGCCAAACGCCGCACGGTGCTAAAGCGCTATGCCGACCCTGAAGAGGTGGCTCATGCCACCTTATCTTTGGCTTTACCCGCCGCCCAGTACATCACCGGTGTGACCTTACCTGTGGACGGCGGCTTAACCATCAGAAACGCCTGATTTTCAGGACCCTTAAGCCTGGCTTGCGGCAGCCTTGCGAACATTGCCACTGCGCCGTTTGTAGAACGATTTAATATCGTGCTCATCGTGGGTATCAAGAATCTCGTCCAGGGTTCGACCGATCTCAGAGCAGATTTTGATTTGTTCCAGCTTCGGCCAGGTGGCTAATTCGCCTTCACGAATGAGTTCGTCAATTTCAGCTTGCGTTAAACGACCCATTAGCTTCTGCGGATCCACGAAGTTAAATGATGGCGCGATGGTCACGTCACCATCATAGTCCTGGGCCATCACCGAGTGGAACATGCTCATGGCCTGGCCGACATTTGGCACATTGCGGAAAAAACGCCGCGAGAACTTCTCGCTGGCCTTTAGCCATTCCCGGGTGGATAGCTGGACAAACGATCTGGCCATATCCGGTACAAACATCTTATTGCTACTGCGCATGGCGAGTGCTAATGGATTCGCTTGACTGACGATGTAGTGATTTACGCCGTACAAGCGCGCCAGACGTTTGGCGGGAAGGTCGTCTGTCACAGCACCATCAACCCAGCGTCGGCTGGCGATATAGGGTTGCGGCTCACCGTAAACGTTCTTTGCCATTAACATGACAGGCGGGAACAACCCAGGTACCGCGCATGAGGCGGTCACGGCAGAACGAATAAAGACGTTAGGGGAGGTGATGGCATTCATCAAACGCGATTTTTGGTGTTCCGCCAGGGGTGCAATGGTGACACTAATCATTCGCCCGGTTTTTTCGTAAGCCTCTTGGAAGGTCAGGTTCGGAATGACCGCTTCCAGTAAAATCTTCAGGCTCTCGGCATCTACCTGGGGACGAATTAGGCTTTTCTCTTCCTCCTGCATAGCATCGGATAGATCCAGCCGGTGTAGTAATTCGTCTAATTCACTGTCTGTGTGCGTGCCAATAATACCGGCGAACACTGAACCAGCGCTGGAACCAGATATCACATTAGGTAACAGGTCATGTTCTACCAGCGTGCGTACCACACCATGGTGAAAATGCCCGAGGGAGCCAGCGCCACTTAACATCAACGCAGAGCGGCCAAAGCATAAATGGGCGCGGTGAAAAAAGTCGTCTTTGTCGTCCTGGCTGATTTGCTCAGAAGGTGGCAATTCGTGCAGGTATTTAAGCGCCGAGACAATTTCGGCTATGTACTCTTCAATGACGTGTTTGGTGCCGATCAGCGCCTTCTCATAGAGCGCCGGATTACCCATACCGCCTTGATTACCGTGAATACCTTCATTGAGGTTAAACAGCAAACCCATATCATCGTTATTGCGCCTCAGTTGGCGTAACTCATCGAGTCGATGCTGGATGTTTTTGTAATCAAATAGTGATGAGGCGGGGGTAGCGCGCCATTTCGCGCGGCCTGACTCTTCATCATGTTGTTCGGCGAGGGTTCGCCAGCTTGAGTAGTCAGGTGCCTGGCGCATCTGTCGTTCTAGTTTAGAGAGCTCACTCGTCAATCCCATGATCGATCCTCACAGTCCATACGGTCATATCCCCCTCTTTGTGCACTGCATAATAGTGGGTTTCTGTTAGAAATCCCAGCCTAGATGCGGCCTTGGTAGTCTTAGGCTTTTATCTAGTTTAGCCAATAAGGTAGGTTCTGCCTCAAGATCTGTGGTGGCGGCCAGTTCTGAGGCTGGGCGAACGCCGAGCCAGGCCCGGGTAAAGGCATTTACAGAGGCTTTCATGACCGGTAGGGCGTGATCCTCACCGGGTGCTGCGTGACTGTTCTGGCCCAGTTCAACCACATAATTGCCGCCGACACCTTGCCAATCGCTTTTGGCTGGTAAGCTCTCTGTAACCGGGTCGGTCAAGTGCAAGTTAAATCTGACGGAGGGGCAATCCAGATGGGTCTTCGCCAGGCAAGCTGACAGATCTAAGATACGTGCTTGCCAATAGGCCATGGACAAACTCTTGTTGGCGTAGCGGGAATTATCTGTTGCCCGCCGGGTGCGGAAAGGTTGATTGAGGAGGTCCTGGAGTTGAATGTCGCCAAACTCCAGGGTTTCAATTAGGTTGATTTGATCCCCCAGGGATTTCAGCAGGGCCAACAATTCCATAAGTTGCTCATGGCTCTGGTAGGCACGAAAGTTAATCTCAAATGGTCCATGCTCACCTTTGCTCGAACCCCACACAAAATGACTTAAGGTGCCGCCTGGGCCATCGAAGTAGCCAAGCCCGAAACCGTTCTCGGTCATGTTGAGGTCAGATTTGAGCAGTTGCTTGGAGTAGATGTTGACCGCGCCGTGGCCGGCCTTACGATGGGTCATCGCGTAATAAATCGCCTCGAAGTCTCGCACGGTGAGGCGCTTTGGGGGCCTAAAGTCCTGATTAACGTTAAGCGTGGTGGGGTCAAACTTGACCAGTTGTTCGTAGCTGCCGGTACCAAAACCTAATTTGTCGTAAAAACCCTGCTCGAACATCCCAAGGGCGCTGACTTCATGGCCAGCGGCCACCTGCCTGGCCAGCATCCTGGCGGTGAGTTCCCGGGCAAAACCCAGCTTGCGAGCAATCCGGCTGGTGGTGACCCCGGTGACAGCCCCCAGAGAAAGGGTTTCATCTTGATAACGTAAACTGCCGTTGGTGCTATGTACCGCGCACTCCGCTTCATCATCGATGGTGGCGACCAGGGCGTCTTCAGCACCCTCAAAAAACTCAGAGACAAATATGCCCTCGGTTTCCAGATCCTCGATCCAGCCACATTCGAGCCAAATTCTTCTCACAGCCTGCACATCGGTGCGTGGGTTGTAATCGCGATAGGTCATAGGCGAATTGCGCAGATTGGTTGGGTTGAGTCTCGACTCGTCGCCACTGGAATGCAAGTGTCTCCACGCAACATTGCCCAAAAACTTGCCAGTCGTTCCGGCGAGGCATCCCGGTCCGATTCAAAGGTCACGTGAGCGCTAATCTCGGCATCCGGTGTCAAACCAATGCCCCACAGCGAATTGACCTCGTTAGGGAGCATTGAATAACGCATATCAATGACAAAGTTTGGTCGCAGCGGATCCATGGCGAGGTAATCCTTAGAGAACCAGCGAAACCGTTCCACATCTATGCCCTGCTGGCTTTGGGGGTCGAGCCAGGGCAGATCGCGACCCACATCAAACTTGGCAACGCTAGTGCCTTCGTACGCGGTCACTGCAACGCCGGTGCGGATCGCATCAACAAAATAAACCCCCTCATAAATGTAGATCGACTTCCATAACAGAATATTGGCAAAGCCGGGTTTAATGGCGATTTCGACCTCACCATGATCGCGACTTTTGGCAAGCTCCAATGCTGCGTTGTGAGCGCGCTGTTGCTGGACAAAACCAAGCCCGAGATAAATAAGAAACCAGATGAGACCATAGCGGACGTAACGGGGGTCAGCGCGGCGCCAGGTAAAGATAACCCCCAGCAGTAGCGGCACCGTCGCGAACGGGTCAACCACGGCAATGTTGTTCCAGGCAAAGCGATAATTGCTAAAGGGCCACAAGAGTTGCGTGCCGTAAGACGTGCAAGCATCCAGCAGGGCATGGGTGCCATAGCCCAGTAAGCAAACCATATAGGTTTGCTTGAAGGTCAATATGCGCCGGGTAAACCAGGCGAATACCGTGGCGCAAATCAGTGCGCCAATAGGGATAAAAAACAGCGAGTGAGTAAACTGGCGATGAAATTCTAAAAATAATAACGGATCAATGCTGGAGCGAATCAACACATCCAGGTCTGGTGACATGCCGGCCAGGGCGCCAACCCAGGTAACGGTTGCTGCTCGTTGCCGAAAGGTGGCTTGTTGACTTAATGATTGGGGTAGGGCGGCACCAAGCGCACCCTGGGAAATTGGATCCATAGCAAAAATATTCCAGCAGTGACGCCATAAGGTATGATTCGAGGCTAGCGGGGGTATCCTCGAAATACAATAGACTCGCTGAAATCGGCGCGAAGCAGGCGGCAAAATAGATTTTAGTCATTCAGCGCCGTCAAAAGGAGGTCAATACCATGTCCAGGCTCGAGGTCTTTATCGACTTTAAAAGCCCCTATGCCTATATCGCGAAAGATCCAACTTACGCACTGGAAGCAGAATACGGTATAGAGATTGATTGGTATCCGCTAACCCTGAATATTGGCAGTTATCTTGGTACCGCGAAAAAGACCAGCAGCGGTAAGGTTGAGAGTCAAAACCGCAGCCCGAATCGCTGGCTAGCGGTTAAGTACGCCTACAAAGATGCGCGTCGCTATGCGGGGTTGCGTGGCTTAACCTTAAAAGGCACAGAGAAGATCTGGGACACCACCATGGTAGCCGCCGCCCTGATGTTTGTTAAACAAGCCGGTCACGATCCACTAAAACAGTTCATTGACATCACCTATGATCGCTTCTGGAAACGGGAACTAGATGTAGAGGACATACAAGTTGTGCAAGATCTGGTCACTGAAGTTGGCCTGGCTGGCCCAGAGTTCGCCCAGTGGTTTGCCGAGAGCGGCCGCGCTGAACAAGAGGTGATGCAGATGCAGTTTCTCAAGGAGGGCATTTACGGCGTCCCCACCTACCGCATCGCTGGCCAAACTTATTTTGGCCGCGAGCATTTACCCAGAGTCCGGTGGCATTTAGAAGGAGAGCAAGGTCCGTGCCCTGATATTGCCAACGATTCCGTGGTGGCTAGCGTATGAGCGAGATAAAAGCTCTGGACGTTTACCTGGATTTAGGCAACATCGCTGGGTTGTTAGCACTGCCGGGGTTAAGCGCGCTTGCGGCAGATCTAACGCTAAATGTTAACTACTGGCCCATTCAAGGCATTATACCGCGGCCTTTAAGTCCTGAGCCGAGCCGCAAACCAGATGATCCATTGGCGGATTACAAACAGCTGCGTTGGCAAGCGAAACATCAACATGAGCTAAGCGAGTTAGGAAGAGACTGCGAGCGTTTGCAGTTACAAGTTGATCTTGCCCGCAATCAGTATGACGCCAGCCTAACCCACCAGGCCTGGCTTTATCTGCTAGAGAGCCAAACTGAAAAGGTGACGGATTATATTGCAGCAGTTTACGCCGCCCGGTTTCAACAAGGCCGGCCGCTCACTGAGTTGGCCGAGGTCAGCGAACTGCTGTCAACCTTGCAAGCCGATGGGGCCGCATTTGCAGACCAGCAACCACTCTGGCAAGAGCGCTGGCAGCAACACGAGGAACATTATCTGGCCCTGGGAATTCATGATTCTCCAGCCTTTGTGTTGGACTTGGAGACCTTTCAGGGCCGTCAGCATTTACCCTTACTGCGCTGGCGGCTTGAAGGCGAATCTGGCGCACCACCGGTTTAGGATTAAAACAATTCCCGGGTTATTAAGCCCGTTTTTGCCTGAATCAGCGCTTCAGCCCGTGTGCTCCCATACGGACATCACCGATTTGTCTTTCTCTGTAAGCTGGATGCTATGATCAGGTGAAATTGAATCGTGAGGTCGCCATGAATTTTGATATCCCAGCCGAGTTACAAGCCTACCTGGATGAACTTGATGCTTTTATTGAGGCGGAGATCAAACCGCTAGAAGAGCAGGACGACAATATTCGCTTTTTCGATCATCGCCGTGAGGACGCTCGCACCGATTGGGAGCGAGGCGGCCTACCCAATGAAGAGTGGGAGGCATTGTTAGCAGAGGCGCGCCGCCGTGCCGATGCCGCGGGTCACTACCGATATCCAATCCCTAAAGAGTATGGCGGCCAGGATGGCACCAACCTTGGTATGGCGATCATTCGTGAACACTTTGCCGCCAAAGGTCTTGGCTTGCACAACGATTTACAAAATGAACATTCCATTGTTGCGAACAATGTCGGCTTACTCTTGATGTTGGCGTACGGCACGGACAAGCAAAAAGAAGAGTGGGTGCCCCTGTTGTTAGAAGGCAAGCGCGGCTTTGCTTTTGGTATTACTGAACCAGACCACGGTTCTGATGCTACCCATATGGAAACCAATGCCGTGCGTGATGGCGACGGTTGGCGCATCAACGGTGCTAAGACCTGGAACACCGGCATACACAAAGCGCCTTATGACATGATCCTGGCGCGCACCAGCGGCAAACCAGGGGATGGCGATGGCATTACCGCGTTTCTGGTGCCAACCAACTCAGACGGTTTCAAAGTGGAAGAAATGCTTTGGACTTTTAACATGCCAACAGACCATGGCCGCATCTCTTTGACAGATGTGTACGTCACCGACGATGCGATTTTTGGTGGTGAAGGACGTGGTCTTGGTGTGGTCCAGCACTTCTTTAACGAGAACCGTATCCGTCAGGCGGCTTCAAGCCTCGGCGCTGCGCAGTATTGTATTAATGAGTCTGTGAAATATGCCATGGAGCGCAAGCCATTCGGCAAGCCGCTATCCACCAACCAGGGTATTCAGTTTCCGCTGGCAGAGTTGCAAACCCAATGCGAAATGCTCCGCGCCCTGATTCACAAGACAGCCTGGGCAATGGACACTTACGGTAACTTTAAGGTCTCGGACAAGGTTTCCATGTGTAACTACTACGCTAACCGGCTGTGCTGCGAGGCTGCCGACCGGGCCATGCAAGTCCATGGTGGTTTAGGTTATTCAAGACATAAGCCATTTGAGCACATTTACCGGCATCACCGTCGCTACCGAATCACTGAAGGTGCGGAAGAGATTCAAATTCGCCGAATTGCCGGTTACATGTTTGGCTATATGAAACAGCAAGCACCAAAAGGCGTACGAGAAGACTAATGAGCGACGCGGACGATCTGCTAACCAAACTGAAACAGGTCTATCAGCAACACTTTCCTGATGTGGATGCAGTATTGCGGTGCGACCGCCTCTCGGGCGGTGCAAGCCAGGAGACTTACTGCATTCTGGTGGAAATAGATGGTGCGGAAGTTAAACACGCCATGCGCCGTACACCGGGCGGTGTTTATGCTGAAAAGGTGGTCGGTCATCCAGGGCTTGAGACAGAAGCGCTGCTCATGCAGGCGGCGCAACAAGCCGGGGTGCCTGAGCCCACGGTACATTACGTGTTGACCAGAGAAGACGACCTTGGTGATGGTTTTATCATGGAATGGATCGAAGGTGAGGCACTGGGCGCGCGTATTAATCGCAGCGAGCAGTTCGCCAACTTGCGGCCTAATCTGGCATATGCCTGTGGTGAAATTCTGGCGCAAATTCATAGTATTGATCTGGATAAGTCAGGCTTGCGGGAGCGGCTTGATGAAGTGTCGCCAGAGCAGTTCGTGCGTCAAACCTGGGAGCGCTATCAAGCGCTGCCAACACCTCAACCCATGATTGACTACGCGGCCCTGTGGCTGCTTGATAATCTGCCGCAAAACTTTACGCCATCGTTAGTTCATAATGATTTTCGTAACGGTAACTTTATGGTGTCACCAGAGAAGATCGTTGCGGTGTTAGATTGGGAGCTTGCCCATATTGGCGATCCGATGCGTGATCTGGGTTGGATTTGCGTTAACTCCTGGCGCTTTGGCGGTTCCGACCCTGTGGGCGGTTTTGGTTCTTACGAGCAACTGTTTGCGGGTTATGAACGGGTATCCGGGCAAAAAGTGGATGCCGCTGCGGTGAAGTTCTGGGAAGTGTTCGGCTCATTCTGGTGGGCAGTAGGTTGCCTGGGCATGGCGGAGCACTATCGCACTGGACCAGATAAAACCGTGGAGCGGCCGGCCATTGGGCGCCGATCTTCTGAGTGTCAGGTGGATTGTGTGAATTTGCTAATGCCGGGCCCAGTGCAGTTAGTTGCCCCGGAATCCGGCACTGATGCCGGTGAAATGCCTCGCGCCGATGAGTTAGTGACCAGTGTTCGAGATTTTCTTCGTGATGACGTGATGTCTGAAACCGCTGGCCGCACCAACTTTATGGCCCGGGTGGCAGCCAATTCTTTAGATGTGGTGTTGCGTGAAATGACCCTTGGTGCCGCGGTAAATGCGGCGGAGCAGGCGAGTCTGGCAACCTTACTGGGCAGCAACGGCACTCTGGGTGAACTGCGTTGGCAGTTGGTTAAAGCCTTACGAAGCGGGGAAATGGATCTGGCATCGACGGACCTGAAAACCCATTTGCGAAACTCGGTGGTCAATCAAATCGCGATAGATCAACCAAAGTACACGGGCTTTAAGCAGGCTACTTCTTCTTCAGCATAAACACGAAGTCGCGGAAAATATCCATCAGCGTTTCGTATTTAAAGTCTGTGAATTCTCCGGCATCAAAATACATGCCGTGGTCTTCGCAGGCTTCATACTGAATATGGGATTGCACAGGGTCAGTCATTTGTGACATTGGCTTGCCGCAACGGGGGCAATCGATGTCACGAATCAGATTGTGCTCGGCGCCAACAGCGCGGTCGCCATCGTCAATGTAATCTGACATCCACTTGTCTTTGAGCGCTTCGGCCTCGCCAATATCGAACCAAATACCTTTGCAGCCAGTGCAACGGTCGATCTCGATGTTGCCAGACAGGGTACTTAGATTATGTTGTTCCATTGCGGCTTGGCATTTAGGGCACTGCATAATGTCTCCCGTTTATTTTTATATTATCCACGGATTTCGCTGGCATGCGAGGTTGCAAGATATAGGCTTTTGACCGCATCTACCAGTCGTTGTACGAAATCTTCGAGTAATGCCTCGTCCACCTGGCGTTGCTCTCCTTGATATTCAAGTGATGTGCCATACGGGGGCAAATGGACAAAGGTCACCAGATCCAGAAACTCATAGGTTTGCTTCAGGGTTTCCAGGCTATATAAAGTCTCTTCGCAGATAAACTGGCCAGCATCTTGAGAAAGGCGAATGCCGATACCTTGAGCTTGCAAGGTCTGCTGCAGTTGCTGGCTGTTGATGCTGGCAAACTGTACCTCGGGTCCTCCTGGCAAAATGGTACCTCTGGGGTATTGTTGGAGGTTATCAATTCTGTGTTTACGCTCGTTACGTGCCCGGCATTCAATATCAAACCAGCCCTCACGTCCCTCGCCGAGACTAATCACAATGTTGGCCTGACAAGCCTCTAGTTTGCTCTGTAGCTGCGGCATGGGCTCACCCCAGATGACGGGGATTTCAAGGTGTTCAGCGGCGGCGAAGGTTTGCGCAGCAACCCAACTGGCATTGATCTTACGACCATCAAAAGGCGTGAAGCCGGTGAGGAGTATTTTGTCCAAGCTTGTCTCCGATACAACAATGAGAGTTTAGCAAATCGAGATGCTTGTGTCGGCGCTGGCTTGCTGTATATTCGAGGCTGAACAACAAAAAGGGGTCAAGATGAAAGCTGCCGTATTCCATGAAGTGGGCCAACCGCTGACGATTGAAGAAGTCTCTATTTCAAAACCAGGTCCGCGTGAAGTATTAGTCCGGACCGCGGCTGCTGGCGTGTGTCACAGTGATTTGCACTTTGTTGAAGGCTTGTATCCAGGCATCACACCGATGGTGCTAGGTCATGAATCTGCTGGTGTAGTGGAGGCTGTGGGTTCAGATGTTAGTTATGTGCAGCCCGGTGATCATGTGATCTCTTGCTTGTCAGTATTTTGCGGTCACTGTGAAGAGTGTCTTACTGGCCATATGTCCCTGTGTGTGAATCCTGAAACCAAAAGGGGTGAAGGTGACGAACCGCGGTTATCCAAAGATGGCGCGGCAGTGCAACAGTTTGCCAATCTCTCGTCATTTGCCGAACAAATGTTGGTGCACGAGCATGCCCTGGTAAAGATTAACAAGGATATGCCCCTGGACCGGGCCGCTTTGATTGGCTGTGGGGTAACCACTGGGGTTGGCGCCGTGTTCCATACCGCAGCGGTGGAGCCAGGCTCCACAGTGGCCGTCATTGGTTGCGGCGGCGTTGGCTTGTCCTGTATTAATGGTGCGGCGCTTGCGGGAGCCGGCAAGATTATCGCCGTGGATATGGTGGACAGTAAGCTCGAAATGGCCAAGACTTTTGGTGCAACCCATACCGTTAACGGTAAAAATGGCGACTCCGTTGAGCAGGTTTTAGAACTTACCGGCGGCGGCGTACATTATTCCTTTGAGGCGATTGGCCTGAAACAGACAGCGGAAGACGCCTTCCGGATGTTACGTCAAGGTGGCGCGGCGACCATCATCGGGATGATTCCAGTGGGCACGAAAATCGAGCTGACGGGTTCCGACTTCCTGCGCGAGAAAAAGATCCAGGGCAGCTTTATGGGCTCCAACCGCTTTCGCGTCGATATGCCACGATTTATTGATTTCTATTTGCAAGGCAAATTGCATCTCGATGAGATGATCTCCAAGCGTATCGGCCTCGCGGATATCAATACCGCTTTTGATGATATTAAGTCGGGTAGTGTCGCCCGCAGCGTGATCGTGTTTGAGTAAACGTTTGCACCGCTGTTAGCCATCCTAAAGCGCCGGTTTTTACCGGCGTTTTTGTTGCTGGCTTCTATACTTAAACAACAGTTTGCTTAAACATGAGTATCTAACCTGTTATGGATTATCGGGATAAAGCTGCTAGCCTGGTTCACGCGGCGAAGAATCGTTTGCAGCTATTGCAGCCGAAGCTAGCTGTACTGCGCGACCATGCAGATGTTGAAGTGCAAAATGCAGGGTTAGATATTAGCCGCCAGATCGATGAGGTGAACCAGCAACTGGTGTTAATGTTGAGTCTCTATCGGTTGCAGGATACGAATCTCCTAAACACCGAAACGGTCTACCTGATGGATGAGCTCGAGTTATGTCTAGAACGATCTGCCGATTCACAAATTCACGTAAATTGCCCGGCAGATCTTGAGGCCCACGCAGACCGGCGCTTGCTGCAAGCAGTACTCAGTGACGCGCTGCATAACGCTATAAAGTATTGCCGCGAACGTATTTCAATCGAAGCGACCTATTACGAGGGTGGTGTCAGGGTGCGTATTTTCGATGATGGTGCCGCACAACTCGATAACGAACAAGCTGGCACGGGGGTTGGTCTTTGGTTGGCTAACCGCATTGCCGAGGCGCATCGGAACCATGCTCGTCAAGGTTATGCGAAGCACTTTCACGATCCAGAATTGGGCAGTTGTTTCGAGCTATTTCTGCCGTAGGTTACAGGTTGCCGTAGTATGCCTTGCCGTCGCTGCGAGCACGTTCCACCAGAGCATCGCAGGGATTCTCAACACTGCTCCTGATTCGATCCCAGATGCCGGTGGCGAGGATCGACAATCCTGAACTCATAATAGCGGCCCCTCCGGTGAGGGCAGTGTCAGTAGCGCTCAGGTTGATCTGTGGGTTGCTGAGCCGGCCACTGATTCCAACTCTGGGAATTAATGTATTGGCAGCGCTAACACCAATGCCCTTGCGAGAACGGCTGGTGAGCTTTAAATCTAGCTTTTCGCCGGGCAGGGTAATCTGGCCAGAAGCGAGCACGTCAAATCGACTGGTTCTGACAGCAACCCCAGGATCCATTTGAATCTGGCCGCGACGAATGTAAAACGCCCCAGCGGTGCAGTTAATCCGGGTTTGCTGATCTCCTGTACCAAAAGCCCGGCTGCTCAACTGATACAGAAAATCACCAAAAATGGTATCTAGTTTGGCTGAGTTGATACGACCGCTGCCGCCGCGAAACAAAACAGCACCATCCAGATTGGCGGCCAGATCCGTGGTGCTAGCGCCCTGGCTATTGAGTTGCGCCCGGAAGTGCAGATTGCCGCCATCATTGGCATCCGGGACCCCTGTAAACAACCAAATTACCGGAATTCTTTCGCTAGTTAGATCGAGCTCAACTCTGGCTGAGTCCCCAGCTAAGACATCGATGGCGAGCACCGCAGCCCCATCACTTAATTCGCTTTGCCAGCTAATGTTGTCGCTGCGCAGTTGGCCATTAGCTGATGAAAAAGCCACAGTCGCCTGGGCAGTTTGGTCTGTTCTGAGAATGACTTCAGCGCCGTCCCATTGAAAATCCAGGTCTACTTTAGTTAGCAGCGACCATGGGATTTGCAAATCCGGTATGACTTGCTTGCCCCGGGCAATAGCATCTTTCTTATCATCGGTTGCGGTTTCCAGTGAGGGTAAAAATGTTGGCAGGTGAAGTAGGGGCGATTTTAGATCCACCGTCACCTGATGGATGTCACCGGGTTTCATAGTGATCTCGCCGCTGATGCTGGAGCGACCGATCTGTGCTTGTAAGATTCGCGCGCTAACTAAATCCCGGGTGCCGTCTAACTCAAGTTCGATGTTCACCGGTACATCTAAAATGGATGGGGTGAAGCCAAACAATTTCAGCAGCCGTACTACGCCAGGTGAAGTCAATGAAACTTTGCCACGAGTTCGTTCAAGGTTAGGCAAAGCGTCCAACATGAGCGACCCGGTCAGTGCATGAGGTCCAACATTTAGTTCAAGCTGGTCAATTTCAGTCTGAGCGTTACTTTGTTTTAAGTTAAACGCAACATCAAATGGCTCGTTGGGAAGAGGGTGCTGCAAGAATGGCCCAAACATGGTTTCAAGGTCGGGTCCGGAGCCGTGGATCGCCAGGGTCGGGCTGTCCGTTAGGTCATCAAGATCAATGTGGGTCTTCACCTTGATGTTGTTGTCATCCAATTGCACAGACAAATCCGTTTGCAGCATGCGTCTTTGACCCAGTTCAAGATTGGCCTGTACGGTAAACGGCAAACGAGACTGGGCTCGATTTAGTGGCGTGTCGGCAATAATATGGGTGAGATCAGGGCCACGTAAATCGAGCATGGCAACAATATCTCCCGCATCATTCTCGCTAATGTGGAACTCACCCTCGCTATTACCCAGGCGGATACGCGGGGCAACCATCGCCGGGTTAGGCCGTAAGGTAATCTCGCTGCTAATGCTGGCGGCAATAGCGTTGAGTTGCACTGGGAAGTTCTCCACTAATTGGCTTAGCCTGGCTGCGTCGGCAGTACTCAAATCAACAGTTAAGCTATCGCTGTTGTTAGCATGAGCTTTTAATGTGGCAAGCGGTAGGAGTTGCGGCGCGTTTTGCTCAAGGCTGTTTGTATCCAACTCAAGGCTGTTTATATCGAGCTCAAGGCTGTCCAACTGCCAGTGGTTATTGGGTTTGCTGATTTTGCCGTTGGCGTTCAGGGCAAGGGCCTCGGCAAGCTCCAGATCAACACAATGAGTAATCAATTCGCTTTGAATCTGGTTAGCACTCAAGGTGATTTCTGTCCCGATAAAATCCGGATAAGCACCGAACACGCCGTTTGCCTCAATACTCTGGCCGTTTTGATCGGTGATGCGAATCTCTGCCACTTCTTGTGCTTGCTCATTGGTAGCAAAGCGGCCTTGCCAGTCTAGATCTAATTCCGGTAGGTGACAGGCGACGAATGGTTGCAAGATGCTCAGGTCAAATCGCTCGGCCGCAAGTTCAAATTGCCAGTCAGTGATGCTCGGATAATTTGGCAACTCGCCGGTTGCGGCGAAATAGCCTGGACCTAACTGGATATTGCCGTCCTGCAGCTTAACTTCGCTGCCAGCTTTGGTGATGCGGCCGGAAACCTCGAAAGGTTCGTTAGTATATTCAAGGTAGTCCAGAAGAGCGCCGGCTTCCTGCAACGATGGCCCGGCGGCAAAAAACGCTAGCACAAAATCCCGGCTAGCTAACTGCAAAGTGAGGTCGCTATCGAACCTTAGCTCACCGATCTGTAATTTCGACGCGCTTAACAGTTCATCGTTGCTACCGGTCAGGGTGGCTCGAACTTGCAGCTGACCATTTCTTACTTCTTGTGCACCGAGCAGTTCAAGCATTGGGCGGGCATCTGGAGCGGCAAGCAATAGTTCTGCCGAAAGCCCTGTCAAAGGTTTTAGACTGCTAACCTCGGTTTGTAGCGATAACTGATGATCTTGCCATTGGCCGTGACCAGTGAGTTCGGTTTTGTTTTCGTGTCGCTCAAGGCGGACATCGAAATCCAGTCTGGATCGATTCAATATGCCGCGCACCGTTAGGTTGATGCCCTGACCATATTGGTCTGCCGCCATGGACTCTGTCACCAGGCTAATTTCCTGATCGTCGTCACGATAGTTTAAATCGCCTTTGAGTAAATTCAGCCGTTTGATGGCATACAGGGGATGATCGAGCTGGATAAGTAGCCCGTCCAACTGCGCCAATAAACTATCCAGGCCCTCTGGTTGGTCAGAGTTATTGCGGGTGCCATGCAGCCTGGGGCGCAAACTAGCCTGCCAGTTACTGGCCTGAATTAAGCTCAACTCTGGACGCCCGGGAGAAAACATCGATGTTGTGACCAGGGCGATCTGCAACTCACCTATCTGTACCGAGGCATCGGCGTGCTCGAGCACCAGTTCTCTGGCGGTTAACGTCGTGGTCGCGCCCGGTGTCAGCGTCAACTCATCTACACTGACTAGCTCGATGTCCGCTTGCTGGAGTAATTTGCCAGCGGACCACTTAAGTAGGCCGGGCTGGACGAGCATAAACGCGAGCACGCCAAGTAGCGTGGTAATGATCCCGTACAGGAAGAATCTTTTCACTGCTGCCTAGCTGTCCTCTTCGCGAAGGCGAATACGACTTTTTTGCTCGGGGTGGCGACCCGTGATGGGTTCGTAAAAGGCGCGGATGCGATTCATGTCTGCGGTCATATCGCCGGTTAGGTCGAAGGCTTCACCAAGACCGGCAATCTTATTTGGATAGTCCAGGTAGCCACAAACTACAGGGATTTGTGCCGCCAGGGCGATCTGGTAAAAACCAGATTTCCAGTATTCGGTGTAACCGCGAGTCCCAGCGGGCGGCACTACCAGTGCGATACCGTCGGATTCGCGGATTTTTTCGGCGAGGTCGCTAACAAGATTATTCCGCTGCGAGCGGTCCACCGGGATCCCGCCGAGAAATTTCAGAAAGTCGCCAACTATCGGCACAAACACCGAGGCTTTCATCAACCACTGAATGGATAGTCGAAAGCTATAGGCCGCACCAAGTAAAAAGAACAAATCCCAGTTGCTGGTGTGCGGGGCAGCAATGATGATCATGCTTTTATTTGTTTTTGGCACAGCACCTGCCACTTGCCAGCCGGTCAGACGAATAATGGTTTTACCTAGCCAGTGGGCGAAGCCATTACAATGGCGCGCGGGATAGTCGAAATCAGATTGTTTTAGATCGGCCATGAGCTCTGCTCGAGAAGCGAGGGTGAATGTTACCCAAAGGGGGCGCTGAAGTCAGAAGGATTATTCTTACGACCAGCGGTGTAAAATACCGCCTGGGCGGAGGAATCATACCGGATTAGACACGTACCACTCATTAAGGTGCATAATAAAGTCACTGGATTCACGAATAACAATACGGACCTGATATGGCTCATAAAGTTTTGATCTTTTTATTGCTGTGGGTGTCGAGCGCCCAGGCGTTAGCAAGTTTGGAGCAAGCCCAAAGTCAAGTTGCAGCAGGGGATATACCTGGGGCATTGGACTCTTACATGGCGGTTCTTGCTGAGGAGCCTGCCAACCTGGCAGCACTAGAGGGGGCAGCAGAAGCTGCTGCAGCCATGGGCATTCCTGAGATGGCTGCCGATTTCCTGGTGCAGCGAGTGGATCTGGCAGTGGCCAATGGTGATCGTGACACAGCCAGCCGAATTAACGATGTCATTACTGAGATTTATAGCGCGACGCCAGAATGGGTGGAAGCGAAAACTGAAGCTGCCAATCGCTTTACAGATGAGCAAGCTGAAGCCCTGGTGGCGATTGACGAAATGAGTTTGGAAGTGGATCAGGCATTGGCTGCGGGCGATCTCGAGCTGGCATTATCTGCCCAGGAAGGCGTGCTGCTGATTGCCAGTGACGCCCTGGGTCCGAACCATGGCGTGGTGATTAAAGCCAATCGTGATCTTGGTTTTATTTATCGAAATATGGGCATGGCCGAGGAGGCTGACCAATACTACAACCAGGCTCTGAACGCCGCGGCGGAGGTGCTTGGTCCGGTGCATCCCGATACTTTAGAAGTGCAGTCGCTATTAGGCGAGCTGTACGGTGCTCTAGGCATGTTAGATGAGGCGGCGACCATCAATTCCCAGGTGGTCGCGGGTTTTACTGAGGGCCTGGGTGCACATCATCCTCAGACCATTGAAGCGCAGTTTGCTGAGATTAACTTTCTTACCAGCAACTCTGAATTTGAACTCAGTCAGGCGATGACCGGCGCTTTGTGCGACAACCTGCAAGCGGCCTACGGCGCCTACCATCCAGAGACCATTTACTGCCTGCAAACCAGCGGCGGTATTCAAACCAGTTTGGGCGAGCTAGCGGCAGCCGAGGCAACCTATACTCAGGTACTGGAACGTCTGGGTGCTGTGAAGACCGAGGTGGATACCTATGTGACCGGCGCATTGCTGAAGTTGGCAGAAATCTATCGTGTTCTGGGTCGCTACGACGAAAGTAAAGACCTCCTGTCTGGCGTTATCCACACAGCCCTCATGGTTGGGGATATTCCTGCGAGTTACACCGCCCGAACCTACCTGGCTCGTGTCCTCAACAACCAGGGCGATTATGCAAAAGCTGAAGATTTAACTAACGAAGTCTTAGACTACGGTTTGCAGGCCTGGCAAGACAATCCAGCCAACATTTACAACATCCTGCTTGAGCTAGGTTCAATTTATCAAGCGCAAAGTAAGCTAGCCGATGCCGAGGCCACTTACGAGGAAGCACTCCAGGGATTGGTGGAATTGTTTGGTGAAGGCCATCCGTCATCGCTAGTCGCTCGCAATAATCTGGGCCAAATTTACGAAATGAGCGGCCTATATGATCAGGCGGAGCCGTTGCTCAAGGACACCGTCATCCTAATGGAAAATATTCTTGGGCCTAGCCATCCAGATACCCTAACCGTGCGCAACAACCTGGCGTTGCTGTACGAGAGTCAAGGTAACTTCCGCGAGGCCGAGCCGCTTTATATCAAGTCCCGTGATTTGATGATTGAAGTGTTTGGCGAAAATCATAATAACCCTACAGCGGTGACCAATAACCTGGCCTATCTCTACATGCTAATGGAAGAGTACGAGCAGTCCGCCGCCATGTTCGAAGAAGTTATTCGTCGTTGGCAGGGGATATTTGGCCCAGAGCATCAGAACACCTTGAGAGCACCAATAACCTGGGGCGTGTATACAAGCGTCAAGGCATATTAGATCTTGCCGAGGAGAACATTTCCCGGGCGTTAGAGTTGCGGCGTCAGGTGCTGGGGGCTGATCACATTGATGCGATTCGCTCCATGATTGATCTGGGCGGGGTATATCTCGACCAGGGTCGCACTGATGAAGCAGACGCGCTGCTCACCGAGGCACTGGCATTGGCCGAGGCAGAGCTTGGCAACCTGCACCCTTACACCTTTGATGCCTTGAACTATTTGGCCCAGGTTAAAGAGGACATGAATGAACTGCAGCAAGCGGTGGAAATTCGCGAAAAGGGTTTTGTCCGTCGTAGCGACTTCCTTGACACCATGCTCTGGACCACCGGTGAAAATGCCCGGGAAGGGTATATTCGTTTGCACCGTCCCGAGTTTAATAAGTACCTGAGCTTGCTGTCCCGAATTGGTGATGAAGCATCCGCGCAGCGCTTGATTGATGCTAGTTTGCAGCGCAAAGGTTTGCTCTTGAAGGTGACCTCTGAGATTCAACAGATTGCGACGATGACCACGGATCCAAATCTTGCGGAACTGGCAAACAAGCTGGAGGAGGCGCGTAAAGAACTGGCAGCGAAAACTTTGTCTGGTCCTACCGCGGAAACCAAAGGCAATCACGTAGAAGTGCTGTACCAGTTAGAACAAAAAGTAAACGAAATCCAGGGTGAGATAGGCCGCGCCAGCGTGCGCTTTAGAACTTCCATTGCCGGCAGCAGCTCCGATCGCTTAACCGGTGAAATGGCTGAAGACTCTGCGTTGGTGGACTTTTTGGCCTACGAGGAAGACGGTGAGCCAAAGCTACTCGCCGGCGTGATTACCAAGTTTGGCGATGATGTGACTTACCACATTGTGAATTACGAAGACCGAGCCGGGATGGAAGAAGCCATTGCGCTCTATCGTGAATTTATTCAAGACGACTTGATTGACGAAGATGAGCTGGCGGAAGTGGGTATTGAGACTTACCTGGCAGTGTGGGATCCACTTATGGATACCCTGGATGATCTGGATTATGTTTATCTAATCCCCGACGGTTTGCTCAACATTGTGCCATTTGGTGCCTTGATGAATGAGGATGAGGAGTATTTGATTCAGACCCATGACTTGCACTTATTAACCTCGGGTCGAGATCTTTTGCCGAACGATTTTCAGTTAGCAGCAGGTGAGTACCTGGTCATGGCGGGCCCTGACTATGATTCAGACAAGGTAGTCAGTGCCGATGTCATGGCGGCCGCTGCCGGACGACGTTCTGCCGCCTTACAAATGGGCATCCGTGGTGCTGGTAGTGGATTGCGCGGTTTGAACTTTGCGCCGCTGCCTGGTGCGGAAGAAGAGGGCCGCATCATTATTGATCGCGTCGTGGACAATGATGGTAGTAGCGAAAACTTTTTCGGCAACGATGCCCAGGAGCAAATACTGGTGCAAATGCAGCAACCGCCGGAAATTCTGCACGTGGCAACCCACGGCTTTTTCTTAAAGCCTGATGACACCTTGCGTAAACGCTTGCTCAAAGCCCAGCGGGATAACGCCCACCAACCGGATAACCCGATGTTCAGCCGGTTTGTTTGCCGTTGAAATGCCAATTTCATTCTGGGGTATATTGAAACCACCAACGACGGGGTTCTAACGGCGCTCGAAGTGCTTGATCTGAACTTATCTGGCACCAAACTGGTGGTCCTGTCTGCTTGTGAAACGGGGCTGGGTGAAATCCACGAGGGTGAAGGCGTTTATGGTTTGCGGCGCTCTTTCCAAGAGGCGGGCGTTGCTGAGGTGATCAGCTCCCTTTGGGAAGTATCCGATGCAGGTACGCAGGCACTGATGACAGACTTTTACCAGAAGCTCCTCAACGGTGTGCCAGCCAGGGAAGCTTTACGAGAAACCCAGCTTGCCATGATCGAGGACCCACAGTGGGGTTATCCATACATCTGGTCGGCGTTTATGATCGTTGGCAGTTACGAATCTGCCGGTTTTGCGGTGAACTAACAGCCGCAATTGAGCACAAAAGTTAAGCAACAAGGGGCAGAATTTCTGCCCCTTGTCGTTTCTGGCGGCGGCCTACTGACCTGGCAAATCTTTTTGTTTGTAAGGAGTTTGTGAAAAGCGGTTGTATCAGATAACCGTTTCGCTTCTACTCAAGGGCTACCGATTGTCGAATGAACTCTCATTGGGTCATTTGAAACTTAGCATTGGACAAGGAATTCGGTAGTATCCGGTGCGAGTTAGCCTTTAGAAGCTAATCGAGTGCGCCCCAGAGCGTGAAACCTTAAGAAAAATTAGGAGAGTGGCGTGTTAAGACGTCTGGCAATTGCGGTAGTACTGGTTTTGTTCAGTTCCAGCAGCTTCGCCCAGACGCTACGTGAAACGGTGGAGCTAACCCTCCGCACCAATCCCGATATTCTTGCCAGCAAACACAATGTAGAAGCAGCAGCGCAACTAAAGCGGCAAGCTCAGGGCGGCCTCTACCCCTCACTGGATCTGGTGATTGCTGGTGGCCGTGAAAACTCCAACAACACCACCACCAGAGCGGCGGGCTCAGATGACTTAAAATTGACCAGAAAAGAACGCAGTTTGCGTTTTACCCAGTTGCTCTACGATGGTTTTTCTACCCAGAATTTTATCGAGCAACAAGAAGCCCTCACAGAAGCAGCGCTGGCACGCTTAACCAGCACCCAGGAGAGCGTCAGTTTGCGCGCGATTCAAGTTTACCTGGAAGTGTTGCGCCGGGACGCGGTGGTTGAGTTAGCCAAACAGAATCTGGCGCACCACGATTCAACTCTAAAGAAGATTCAAGAGCGTTTTGACAATGGGATTGGCACTAAGGTGGATGTGGTGCAAACCCAGGGTCGCCAGGCGCAGTCAAAAGGCAACGTGCTGTTAGCCCAGCGCGATAGTCGTAATGGCATGGCAGAGTTTTTCCGCGTGGTGGGGGAGAACCCGGCGAATTTAAGTAAGCCCGCCGCCATCACGGGGTTGCCTTCAACCCTCGAGCAGGCCATTGAAATTGCCATGCAGAATAACCCCAATCTGGTAGCAGCAAAGTCAGATCTGGAAGCTGCCGTGGCTGCCCACAAGCAGTCCCGTGGCGCTTACCATCCGCGTTTTGACCTGGAAATTGGTGCCACACGCAATGATGACAATGATGGTACCCCCGGTGCTAATGACGACGAAACCGCCGTCGTGCGCATGACTTACAACCTCTATCGTGGCGGTGCCGATAAGGCGCGCATTAACGAAGCCCAGGCCCGGGAATTTGCTGCCCGGGAGTCACTGCGTAGCATTCAGCGTGGCGTCACAGAAGATGTCACCCTGGTGTGGAATGAGTTGGACGATATCCTGGTTCGTCTGCAGTACCTTGAGGCCCATGTGAAGGCTACCGAGGAAGTGCTTGAGGTTTATAACCAACAATTGAGTCTTGGTAAGCGAACCTTGTTAGATTTGTTGGATGTTCAAAACGAATTGCTCCGGGCCAATGTGGCCTACTTGTCGGGTCAATATACTGCCATTCTGGCGCGATATCGGGTCCTCGCTAGCACCGGTAGTTTGCTTGATACCATGGGCGTCGAGGTCGCGAGTAACTAGCTGAGCGGCGCTAACCATCGCCTTAAAAATTGATTTGGCATTCCCCGGTCAACCTGCTTTAATGGCTGCCTTTCAAAATTCTCACTATATAAAACTCCTTATTTATCAATAAGATATGATTGGCGTCGGATTAGATTTTGGTACTTCCAATTCAGCTGCGGCCTGGTTTGATGGCAAGCAGGTGCACATGGTGCCCCTCGAACCACCCTATGACATTATGCCCACTGCGACGCACTTAAACCGGGAGCTGAAAACGCGCACCGGGCGCGAGGCCGTGAATCAATATATTGAAGAAAATCGCGACCGCATGGTGGAGCTGACCCCGGAGGTCATTGCCAAATCACAAATTCTCGTGGAAGAGCGGGATACCAGTGATGCCACATCAGAACATGAAGTGTCTACCAGTAACGTCTATGGCAAAGCGGTGATCGATCGCGGTATGCAGGGTCGGTTGTTTCAAGGGGTGAAACGTCTATTGGGCAATCCAGCCATCAAACGCTTGATGGTGTTTGATCATCCGTTTCGTCTGGTGGCGCTGATTACGCCTGTGCTTGTGCATATTCGTCAGGCACTGCTCAAAGTTGTTCCTGAAACCACGTTTGATGTGCACTTTGGTCATCCAGTGCAGTTCGAAGGCCATGACGATTTTAAAAATGATTTAGGTTTGTCTCGCCTCACCGAGGCAAGCCAGTACGCGGGGTATCAAAAAATCTCGTTTTATCCTGAACCTGTGGCAGCCACCTTGAGCTACCTGAACGACGCGGGTAAGTTGCAGGCGAACAGCACAGACGCCGGCACAGTGCTCACGGTAGATTTTGGAGGCGGCACACTGGACTTAAGTGTGATTCGCTACCATGGCTTACAGTTTGATGTTCTGGCGACTGCTGGTCGTCCTATTGGTGGTGATCATATCGATCAGCTGATCTTTCGCGAGTTGTTGTTTCCGCTGTTAGGTCAGGGTGAAATCTGGACTAGAACCCGGGACGGTCAGGTGATTAGCAATCAATTTCCGTTTGAGGAGTTTGCGGACAAACTACTTAATTGGGCGGTTACTTACACACTGAATCAAAACCACTACCGCAGTAAGATTGCCGATTGCATTAAACAAGGAGGTGCCGCGGCGGAGAAGTTTCAGCGCCTCGATGATTTGATCAGTCATAACCAGAGTTACCGTGTTTTCCAGGCCATTAAAGAAGCCAAAGCTAGCCTTTCGGAAAGTCCCGTGACTATGTTGGATATTCCGGAACTAGACATATCAGTTGAGTTCACCCGGGCAAGGTTTGAACAGATGATGGCAGGGGTGTTGGCGGATCTCGCTGACGTCACCGACGAGGTGCTGGCTTCCGCGGAACTCGATGCTGGGCAAATTGATGTGGTCATGCGCACCGGCGGCTCGTCTTTGATTGCCTCGGTACGCGAACAGTTAGAGTCTCGTTTTCCCGGTAAGGTCACAGAACATGACCCGTTTACCAGTGTTGCGGTTGGGCTTGCCATTGCCAGCTATCATGATTACCAGTTTGAGCTAGCCCACGGATAGCTATGCCACTTAGACAGATTGTTGCCCCGATAATATTGTTACTCGCCGCGTCGCAAACCAGTGCGCGTTATGAGTTAAACACCTTCGAAACTGGGACTGCACTGAAACAAAATGCGTTGGTGAGTGATGGGGCGCTGGTGGTATTTAGTATCGAAGCCTCCGGTGAGCGCCATTATCAACAGTTCCCACTGGCCACCGGGTCAGATGCTACTGCCTCAGAGATTCAGCCGTTGTCAGATAGCGTGATTTTTGTTGACGAGATTGAAACGACAAATGGTCGTAAGGTGGCGTTAGGGCACCGCGACGAGGTGCGATTGTTAGGCTCAGATCAGGTGCTGGTGCGTTTTAAGAGCATTTACAACGCGCCTGTGTATGAAAGTATTCCCTGGATGAACGTGTTCAAGGATCTTAATGGCGACGGCCTGGACGATTTCTTAATTCCTAGTTTTGAAGGCTACCAGGTGGCCGTGCAACGCGCCGACGGTAGCTTTACCGGGGCGGTGTCTCTTGCTGCTGCGCCGATGATGGACATGTCCTACAACAGTCATCCCTGGTATCAGGCAAAAGGATTGTTTCATGGCGACATGACCGGTGATGGCCGGGCTGACTTAATCTTCTGGCAAGATGGCCAGTTTGGCGTTTACCGCCAGTTAAACGACGGTCAGTTTAGTGCCCAGGCGGTGTGGTTACCCAGCGTGGTACCACTAGACTTTGATAGCGTTGATGGCATGTCGCTGCGCTTTTCTAATCAAGATCAATCCAACCAAACCGTAACAGTGATTCACAGTCTTGCCGACTATGATGGCGATGGCATCCTGGATCTCATGACCATGCAGGTAAAAAGTGAGGGTGTTTTGAACAAGAAGACCACCTTCTCTTTGCATCAAGGTGAGCTTGTGAGTGACGGCAAACAACGTTACGTGCAGTTTCAAAGCAGCCCGGCAGCGCGGATTGAGTCCAGTGGCATACAGTACGACATGTTGGCCCGTGATTTGGACGGCGACGGTGACCTGGATTTGATGACATCTTCCATTGAGATGGGGTGGGTAAAATTGTCGCGCGTTTTCGACCATTAGCGATCAAGATCGACCTGAGTTTTTACAAGATGGAAGACGGTACTTATCCAGAATCGCCGCAAAATGGCGCACCATGCGGGCAACCTTCAGTTTGTCCTCCGGCGACTATTGGCTACCAGCAGTGCAACTTCTTGATGAAAATCGTGATGGCCACCTGGAGCTATTCATTCAGGAATCTGATGAGGAGTTCAGCACCTATGCAGGTGAACCCGATGGCTTGTTCGCTGACCGGGGCAAAACCCTTACCTCGCCCTTACCAAAAGATCCAGATCTGATTCGCCAGCTTGATATCAACGGCGATGCAGCCCCGGATTTGTTGATGTTAGTACCACCACCGCTAGGGGAGACAGAAGGCCATCAGGTGGTGCTGCTAATTTCTGCCGTCCCTTTTTAAACCAATTCCATTACACTCACGTCTTAATCCCAAATGATGTGATTTGACCCGCTTTTGACTGAACCAGCACTGGCAGAAGAAGCCCACAGAGTAGCCGAAGAAAAGGCCCGAGAGCGCGCACTTGAACGGACGCTGGTAGAGCGTGCCCAGGATAATGACACGTTGGCTTACGAGCGCCTGTACGACATGCACGTGGGCCGGGTGTTTGCCCTGTGCGTAAGGATTTGTAATGACCGTGACATGGCAGAAGACCTTGCCCAGGAGGCATTTGTCGCTGCCTGGCGGAAACTGGACTCGTTTCGCGGAGATTCGGCGTTTGGCAGTTGGCTGTACCGCATCGCCACCAATACGGTGTTGAGCTATTTACGCAAGCAAAAGCCGTTCAAAAACAGTCTGGATATTGATGATGTGGAAGAGCGTAGTGAGTCCCGGGATATTGGCTTGCAATTGAGTCTAGATCAGGCCATTGCTGAACTGCCCGACGGCGCCCGGGCGGTGTTTGTGCTGTATAGCCTGGAGGGCTATACCCACGATGAAATCGCGGATTTATTAGGCATTGCCCAGGGTAGCAGTAAGGCCCAGCTACATCGGGCGCGGCAGTTGCTGAAAGAGAAACTTGAGCCCCCGGAGCATAGTTCCGATGGCTAACAACGGATTTAAACCCAATTGGAAATTATTGCGTCAAAGTAAGTATGACTAAATCTGATAATGACAATACAGAGTTTGCAGGCACCGTCAGCCCTGAGTGGGAGATGCGGTTAGCGCGGCAAGTTCGTGACCTGGATCGGGAGATGTTACCTAACCGTAACCTCTGGCCGGGGATTGAGCGGCGCATCGAGGCATACCCACAACCAAAAAAGGCTGAGAGTAAAACTGGCTGGATGCAATATGGCGTGGCCGCTAGTGTCTTGATGGCGTTCTCGGCGCTGGTGCTGACGGTTCTTGATATACCCGGGTCTCTGCCAGGACAGCCCATTGCCGCGTTTGACCCGAAGGGGACGCAAACTCTGGATTTACTGCAAGTGGAATATCAAAAAACTCGCGACCCTCTGGTCGAACGCTTTACAGATACCAATCGTAACCTCGCGCCGGAAACACTCGAAGAGCTGTATCGGAATATTGAGATCATGGCTCAGGCCCGTCGCGATATTGAGGCCCAGGTTCGCAAAGACCCAACCAATCCGCGTCTCGTCGAACTTTTGATGCGAGTTCATGAACAAGAATTGGAACTTTTAAAGCAAGATTTCTCACAACCTAGTAGATCCCTGTAGCGGCATGGTGCAGGGAAATCAATAAGGTGAGCGAGGTAGGTAAGCAGACATGAAAAGACAGCTTTTATTACCGTTATTGTTAGTCCTTAACGCATGTGCCGCGGTGGCGTTTGCGGAGGCAAACGTTGACGAGCGCAAGGCGGCGGAAGCCGATGGCTACGTGCAAATTAAAATCGTTCGCGGCGAAGTGGACGTGGAAGGCTGGGATCGCAATGAGGTGAGTGTTGAAGGTAGCCTCGATGAAGCGATGGAACAGTTTATCTTTGATGTTAAGGGCAAAGAAACCGTGATTGCCGTGCGCTTGCCAAATCGTTTAGACCGCTGGTGTTGTGATCGCGAAACCGATCTGAAAATTCGCGTACCCAAAAATAGCGACGTGCTGCTTTCCCTGACCTCTGCTGAAGCCTCAGTGCGCAACGTCCATGGCGGTCTTGAAATTGGCGGTGTTAGCGGTGAATTGCGAATCGAAGATGTCTCTGATCGAGTCCGTATCAGTAATATTAGTGGCGAGGTGACGCTCCGCGGTGCCAATGGCAGGGTACGTATCAAAACCATTAGCGGCGATATTAATGCCAGTGAGATTAAGGGCCCAGGTACCTTCAACTCGGTGAGCGGATCCATTGAAGTTAGCAACGTCAACGATGAGTTAGATCTTGAAACCGTTTCCGGTGACATTGAAGTCCAGCGCGGTGAGGTGACCGCGGTGCGTGCCAATACCGTGTCCGGTGATATTGAACTGGATACTAGATTACAAAAAGGCGGCATGATTGAAACTGACACCATGAGTGGCTCAGTTCGACTCTCCTTGCCCGGTAAGATTGATGCGCAATTTGATCTGGAGACCCATTCCGGGCGAATCCGTAATCGTCTTTCCGATCACAAACCCAAAGAGTCCAAGTATGTTCGTGACCAGGTGTTACGCTTTACCCTGGGTGATGGTAGCAGTGAGGTCAACGCGTCATCGTCCTCTGGTGATATCTCCATCGGTAAGAACTAGGTTGGGTTAAACTGGCGTGATGCTATAACTGCAGCGCCTTGCGCCGTGAAGCAAATGTTCATCACGCGCCACCGTGGCGAGGCCCACAAATAAACTCTGGAATACCTCAAGCTCGGAGCGACAAAAGCCCTGACAAGTGGTTGCGGCAACACAAATTGGGCAGTGATGCTCAATGAGCCGATACCCGGTAGGGGTTTGCTCTACCTCTGCCATATAACCTTCTCGCGTGCGCAATTGGGCAAGCCCCTCGAGTTTTGCGCCAACACTGGTGAGGCTTTGCAGTTGGGTTTGATAATTGTCCCGGGTGGTTTGCGTCCGCTGTTCAATGATTTGATCCAGCGCTGATTCCCCCAGCAAGTCCGTCACAGCGATGAGCAAGTCACTAGTCACCTGGGCATGGCCGTCTGGGAAGGCTTGTGGCCCGGTCCGTGAGTTTCCAGCGTTTCACAGTGACCTCGACCGCGGCTTTCCTCCGGCGTTGTGGTGACCAGCGCCTCAGACTCGAGCTGGGCAAGATGTTGTCTGGTGCCCATGGTGGTAATGCCCAGGTGAGTGCCAATCTCTCTGGCAGTCAGTGGACCAAGCCGCTTGAGCTGGTAAAGAATTTTGTCCTGACTGCTGCTGTCGCTCATATCTCTCTGAAGGGTTTGGGGCCGTGCACCGCTAGAGTAGGGCTTCTGAGAAATAAGTCAACATAATGCTTTACAAATATCCGGCGCGGGTCTTAAATAGAAAAGTATATAGTTTACTAATAGAGGGAAACCTATGTATTTAGAACACGCCAATCTCACTGTACCTTCCATTGAACACAGCATGAAATTCTTGAATATTGCCTTTCCGGATTTCCGCCAGCGCGGCGGTGGCGCGATGTTTGGTGATGAAACCCTTGGCCAATGGGTCCACTTTGGTAATGATAAGACCTATCTGGCCCTCAATCAGGTCACCACCAAAGTGCCTGAGGTGGACAGCGGTTATGCCTCAGCCGGGCTTAATCATCTCGGTTTTGTGGTGGACGACATTTACGCCATTATTGAGCGTTATCGCGCCGCTGGGTACGAACCGAGCGATGCCAATTCCATGGGCGCACATCCACACCGGGAACGGGTATATTTTAAGGACGAGTGTGGGGTGGAATGGGAGTTTGTGCAGTATTTGTCTGAGCAAGCCCTGGAGCGTAACGACTACGCGCTGTAGTTACACCGTTAGGGTGATGACGCCGGGGCTGTGTTTCACCCCGGCGTATTGGTTTTTAGTCGTTTAGTTACTGACTCTCGAGGCGATTGCCTTCGGAGTCAATTAAGATCGCCTGACCGTAACCCAGTTCGTTAAGTTCGGCTTGGACAACCTGGCGATCACCCACGATTACCCAGACTAAACTGTTCGGGAAGATCACCTTGCCAGCCGCTTCCCGGGCCTGTGCCACGGTGACCGAGCGCAAGGTCTCTGCGTAGGTGTCAAAATAATCCGGCGCCAGATCATACTGGACGATCTGGGAAAGCGAGCCCATCACAGCACTGCCTGTTTCCCATTGTCCCGGTAATGACAAGGTATTGTTCTGAATGGCCTTGTCCAGTTCGGCCTGGGTAATTGGTGTATCACTCAAGTAAGCATTCATTTCTTTCATTAGCTCCGCCACAGCAGCAGCGGTCTTATCCGATTGCACGCTGGTTAAAGCGTAGAAAAAACGAGGCCCGCGGGCGTTGAAAACGCCAGTACCAGCGCCATATGACCAGCCCTTATCTTCCCGTAGGTTCATGTTGATGCGAGAAGTGCTAGCGCCGCCCAATACGGTATTCATAAGCCCGGTTGGGATTTCGTATGGGTTCGCCTTCCTGGTTGTGACGTGGCCACCAAGAACCACGGATTGTACCGCGCCCGGGCGATCAATCAGGTAAATGGTTGGCGACCCGGCACGTGCCACGTTAGAGACATTTTTCGCCGGGACATCACCGCGCTCCCAGGCGCCAAACTGTTTTTCGAGTTTTGGCAGGATTTCCGCCATGTTGGTGTCGCCCACCACAATCAGCGTTGCGTTATTTGGCTTGAACCACTTGCCATGGAACTTATTCAGGTCAGCAGTGGTAATACCGCTAACACTTTCCAGCGTACCGGAACCAGAGAACGGATTGCTGTAGGCATGCCCTTCGCCGTACACCAGGCGCGGGAAGATACGCAGCGCCATACTTTGCGGGTTATATTGCTCGCGGCGAATGGAGTTTAGCTGCTGGGTGCGTAAACGAGTCAGTTCATTGTCAGGAAAGGCGGGAGTTAACACCACATCCGCAAATAGCTCCAAAGAGTCATCGATAGTTGAGGTCAGGGAAGAGAAACTCACCACGGAGGTATCGAGGTTTGAACCAGCACCGATACTCGCACCGAGCAAGGTGAGCTCTTCATTGATTTCAAGGGCGCTACGATTGTCAGTACCTTCATCAAGCATGCTCATGGTGAGCCTGGCAGTACCCGGTACTGCGAACTGATCTGCGGCATAACCAGCGTCAATGGATAACATCATATTGATGACCGGTACCGCATCCCTGGTAGCTACCATGACCTTAAGGCCGTTTTTTAACTCCGCTGTTTCATAGTGTTCAAAGGCCACTTCAGGTGCTGGTCCTGGCTCAGGGATCGCGCTGCGGTCTACGCTATCCTCGCTGGCTGCGAGTTTTGGAAATGGCCGCACTTCAAGCTGGTATAACCCATCAGATAGCCATTTCTTTGCGGTATCCCGAAGATCGTTTCGGCTGGCAGTTTTGATCCATTCCAACTCTTTTTTATAGTGTTCTGGGTCTCCAGTGTAGATGTAGTTAGCGGCCAGAATGTCGGATTTACCGCCAAAACCGCCGATGGCTTCCATACCCCGGACGAAACCGCTGATGGTTTGCACCTTGACTCTTTCTAACTCATCACGGCTTGGCCCCTTGGCGAGAAACCGCTCTAGTTCCTCGGTGATGATATCGTCCACTAGCTGTTCAGAAACACCGGGGTTGATCATGGCGGTAATTTCAAAGGTGCCGGCAATT
>JBKAGC010000017.1:0-29734 GCA_046290215.1 Pseudomonadales bacterium
AAAACGCTCCGCTTTGGATTGGCAGCTTTTGGCATATCCGTTGCGTTTTTTATTCATAACGCAGAGTTGCCTGAGCGAATTGCCAAAGAACCAGATGCGTCTGTCGCAGTAAGAACGTCTGTTGCAGAAGTACCCGGTGCAAGTATGTTGATTGCAGAGAACGCGTCGGAGCCAACGTCTACAGGTTCTGTTCTGCCGGTTGTGTCGGGCAGCAAAAACAAAGTAACACCAGAACTGAAGCAGCGAGCGCTGGCGAAGATGTCGCCGGAACTGCGCGCCATCGCAGAAGCGGGTGGACCTGAATTCATTGAACTGGTTGTGACCTATCCCCGCAGCCTGGCCGAGAATGACGCCGAATTATCCCGGATTCGCGCCCTGGGTGGTGAGGTACAGCAGGCTTATACGTTGTTGCCGTTTGCGGCTGTGCAAGTCCGCGCCAAAGACCTCGTTGACTACGCTGTGGCAGACAGTGTCAGTCTGTTAGATCTAGACGCCGAAGTGGGCGCAAGCTCCTATGCCTCTCGACAAGCGGCAGGCCTGGTGAACGACGAGGTGAACTGGCATGAGGTTTCGTCAGGCCCGACAGTAGCGGTGATTGATTCCGGTATTGCCAGCCATAACGATTTGAATACTTACGATGGTCGAAACTGCCAACAACGCTATTGTCGCCGGAGTTCATCGGCAAATCGCGATGAGTTTGGTCATGGTACCCATATCGCGGGGATCATTGCCGGCACTGGCGAGCAGTCCAGTGGCGAGTTTCGCGGTATTTCCGCCCGGGCAAACTTGTTCCCGCTCAAGGTCCTGGATAGGGAAGGTAAAGGCACAACCTCGGGCGTATTGAATGCCCTGGAGTGGCTGCTTCGATACGGGGATTATTACAACATCCGGGTTGTGAACTTATCTCTTGGTAAACCCGTGACCCAGAGCTGTGATGTAGACCCCCTTTGTCGGGCTGTTGGCATTGTCTGGGACGCTGGTTACGTGGTTGTCGCTTCAGCAGGCAATAAGGGTGAGTATGGTGACTTCACGGTAACAAGCCCTGGCAATTCGCCGAAGGTTATTACTGTAGGTTCACTGGACGAAAACGAAACCGGTACGGATTTCTCTGATGACACGGTTTCAGAATTTTCTTCAAGTGGTCCAACTGCGTTCGATCTCACCTTGAAACCTGATCTGCTTGCACCAGGTACGGAATACGTCAGTACCTTTGCGGAGAAGCAGCGGCTTAAGGGTTTGAGCAAAGGTAAATTTGCCAACCTTGACGATAAGTTGTTCAAAAACAACAGTGGCAAAGGCAAGAAGGGCAAAAAAGATAGTAAAGCGAAGCGCTGTGACAAAGCTTGTCAGGACGAGTACGGCATTTTGTCCGGCACCAGCATGGCAGCAGCGGTTGTTTCTGGCGCGGCGTCAGTGTTGCTCGAAGCTGAACCCGGCTTGAATCCTGATTCAGTGAAAGCCCGTTTGATGCGCTCAGCCCGCAAGATCGATGGCGACCCCATCGCTGTTGGTGCGGGCGTCGTGGATGTTGCTGCTGCACTCGAAGAAACCGGTTACAGCAGGCACGCCCTGTCTCCCTCCATGATGCTAAACGACGAGGGCACAGAAGTTTTTGTTCAGGACATTGCCCAGATCTGGGGATCTGAATGGTCAGCAGCAGACGTCTGGGGCGTTGATGGCTGGTCCGCACAAGATCCAGCTCTGGTAGATCCTTCTGGTTACTTCTGGGCAAACGGCTACTTCTGGGCCAATGGCTATTTTTGGGCTAACGCTGTAGCAGAGTTTGACGAGGGTATGTATGCCAACGGCTATTTTTGGGCCAATGGCTACTTCTGGGCGAATGGCTACTTCTGGGCTAATGGTTATTTCTGGGCAAATACTGATTTGCTCGAGTCCAACAGCGCTGAGGAATTTGATCTAGACTAATTTCGCCTAATCCCTTTGGCGAAAGCCTCCATGGCATCGAACATCTTAAAACGCGGTTTTTCCAACAAGGCCGCGTGATCTCCGTCAGGTAACACCACCCACCACTTATCGTGAGTACCAAGGTTCTCAAACAACTGCCTTTGAATGGATGTGGGAGCAATAGGATCCTGTTCGGCCTGGATCAATAAAGTGGGTGTGGTGACGAGGGAAGGATCTAATTCAGCCCACTGATGTAGATCGCGAAAGTCTACCCGCACCGGGTCGGCAGCGAGCGCAGCTGCTACATAAGCCTCGATCCCTGCCTGCGAAATCGCACCTTGGACAATAAAGTCGCTCGCAGCGTGCGCGGCTGTGTTGGCTTTCGCCGGTGGTTGCTCTGGGTAAGTATAAGTTTGCGACAAAACGTGGCGGTCTGGATCAAATGGATAACCGAATAGAGTAATGGATGCCAGTTCGTTGCTGTGACGTTGCGCGATCAGTTGCGCCACCATGGAACCATAGGACCAGCCGAATACATGGGGCTGAGCTGATTCTCGCGCCTTGATCCAGCGTACCACTGTGATGGCATCCTCGGCGGTCTGATTAGGTGTTAGCCAGCCGCTGCTATCTCGACTGGTGGCCCCGTAGCCGCGGGCATCTAGCGCATAAACATTGAAGCCCCGTGCTACCAGCGCATCCATCATGGATAAATTCTCGTCGTCAGTATGCAAGTCAAAGTCTGGCAGCGAGCTATAGGTGCGGCCGTGCAACAACAGGATCGATTGCTTTGCATCGGAGTCGCCTTTAAACCACACCGCGAGCTCATGGCCGTCACTATCGACTTTAAAGAGATCGGGTTGCGCCGCCAGCACGTGGCTTACGACGAAATACAAGCAAGTGAATAACAGGGTGCGCATGGGTATCGTTGAGCTCAAAATTTGCGCCAGAATAGCAATCGCGGCTAACTGATAACCATTATCATTTGCTATCATTGAGGCCTTGTTGATCGAATTTGCCAATGATGCCTTTTGGAAAAATTCATTGGACTTAAGACAGGTCAATCCCTAACTTACGCGATGCAACTCAACTGCAGGAGAAACGCAAATGTCCTTGAAAGGATCAAAAACTGAACAAAATCTAAAAGACGCTTTCGCTGGTGAATCCCAGGCTAACCGTCGTTACTTGTACTTCGCAGCAAAAGCTGACGTTGAAGGTTACAACGACGTGGCAGCGGTATTCCGCTCAACTGCTGAAGGTGAGACTGGCCACGCCCACGGTCACCTTGAATACCTCGAAGAGGTAGGTGATCCAGCTACTGGTCTGCCTATTGGCGGTACTTCTGATAACCTGAAAGCATCTGTTGCTGGTGAAACTCACGAGTACACCGATATGTACCCAGGTATGGCGGCAACTGCCCGTGAAGAAGGTCACGACGAGATTGCTGACTGGTTTGAAACGCTGGCCAAGGCCGAGCGTAGCCACGCCAACCGTTTCCAGAAAGCTCTGGATACCCTGGACGCGTAAGCAACCAACAAAAGAGGAGTGTTCACATGGCTGGCCAGCGCGAAGGTAGCTTAGATGCGCCAACACGGCATCCGGTAGAATGGCAAAAGGACGAGTTCTGGGATGAGGACAGCTTGTTCTCCGAACTGGAACGGGTTTATGACATCTGCCACGGTTGTCGCCGCTGCGTGAGTTTGTGTGATTCATTTCCAACACTTTTCGACCTCGTCGACGAATCCGACACCATGGAAGTCGACGGGGTAGAAAAGTCCGATTACTACAAAGTTGTGGACCAGTGTTACATGTGTGACCTGTGTTACATGACCAAGTGCCCATACGTTCCGCCCCATGAGTGGAATGTGGACTTTCCGCACCTGATGCTGCGCGCTAAAGCCCAGCGTTTTAAGAAGGAAGGCGCTTCACTTCGCGATCGCGTGTTGACCAGCACGGACGCCGTGGGCAAGTTAGCTTCCATTCCGCTAATTGATGTCACCGTAAACGCGGCGAATAAGACGCCGCTATTTCGTAACGCATTAGAGAAAGTGCTCGATGTACACAAAGAAGCGCCAGTGCCTGAGTACCACAGCAAAACCTTACGCAAGACTTTTCAGCCAAATCTAACAGAGCCAAAAGCAGTGGCCGGCACTACCGGCAAAGTGGCCTTTTATGCCACTTGTTACGGTAACTACAATACGCCGCACCTGGGTGAAGACTTTGCCAAGGTGTTTGCCCACAATGGCATTCATATTGATATCGTGCCCAAAGAAGCGTGTTGCGGTATGCCCAAATTCGAACTGGGCGATTTAGAAACAGTTAATAAACTCAAAGAGCAAAATATTCCCGTGTTGGCGAGCCTGGTGGATCAAGGCTATGACCTTACCGCGCCGATTCCATCTTGCGTGTTAATGTACAAGCAAGAACTGCCTTTGCTGTATCCAGATGATCCCGATGTAAAGAAGGTGCAAGCGGCGTTCTACGATCCATTCGAATACTTGTTCCTTCGCCATAAAGAAGGCGAATTCAACACCGACTTTAAGACATCGTTAGGTGATATTAGCTGGCAGGTGGCCTGTCATTTAAGAGTGCAAAATATTGGTTACAAAACCCGGGACATACTCAATCTGGTGCCCGACACCAATGTTAACGCCATCGAACGCTGTTCTGGTCACGATGGTACTTATGCGGTGAAGCAAGAAACCCGGGAGAAATCCCTGAAGATTGCGAGGCCAGTGGTACGTCAGGTCGATAAGCAAGAGCCACAGCATTTCGCCAGTGACTGCCCCATGGCCGGTACGCAAATCGCCAATCTCACTGACACGGTTGACGCTCCTGAACACCCCATGACGCTGTTGCGCATGGCTTACGGAATCTAATCGGAGGACATATGCCACAAAATGCTCAACTTACCCGGGACGATCTCTGGTCCCTCGAAGAGTACAGTGTAAATCGCCCGGACTTTCGTAAAACTGTCCTGGCCCACAAGAAACACCGTCAGGTATTGCTGGGTGATCACCTGCAACTCATTTTTGAAGATGCCACCACTATTCGTTATCAGATCCAGGAAATGCTGCGCATCGAGAAGGTTTTTGAAGCAGATGGTATTCAAGAAGAACTAGATGCTTATAACCCGCTGATCCCTGATGGTGATAACTGGAAGTGCACCATGCTGATCCAGTATCAAGATGTTGAAGTGAGAAAGCAAAAGCTTGCGGAGCTAATCAACGTTGAGTCACTGGTGTGGGTTCAGGTAGGTGACACTGACAAGGTATTCGCCATTGCCGATGAAGATATGGAGCGTGCCAACGACGAGAAAACCTCCGCCGTGCACTTTATGCGTTTCCAATTCCCTGCTGATGCGATTGCCGCGGCAAAGGGTGGTGCTGAGATTAAACTGGGTTGTGATCACGACAACTACAATTTGTCCATGACATTGCCAGAGGCGGTACGCAGCGCCCTGGTTGAGGATTTTAGCTAGTTTTCAATATAGACCTGTAACAAAACGCTGTAAGCTCGGTCTCAAAGGGTAACTACTATCCTTGACCTAAAATGGGAACGGCAATGCAGACCAGACTACAGCGTTTTATCCTATTTCTCCTTTTTAGCTACTTACCCGTGCAGGCCAGTGCGTTTGATCACAGCCATCAAACGTTCACGGCTCTGCTGCAAGAGGTGGTGGTTGTTAACGGCCATCAAAGTAGAGTGCAGTATCAACAGGTGCTGCAGCAACGGGCCAGGCTTGAGGCTTATCTCAGCCAGTTATCCCAGGTGAGCGAAACCCAGTTCTCCGGGTTTACTCGCGACCAACAACTGGCCTTTCTGATCAATACTTACAACGCCAACCAGCTTAAACAGGTTGTGGATCATTACCCCATAGACTCCATTAAAGATGTGGGTAGTTTCTTTTCTTCTCCCTGGAGCAAAGAGTTTTTTACCCTGTTTGGTCAGCCGGCGAGCCTGGACTATGTGGAGCATGAGTTGATTCGTGAAATGTTCGATGAACCGCGGATTCACTTTGCCGTTAATTGCGCCTCTATTTCTTGCCCGCCGTTACTCAACGAGGCATTTATCGCAGCCAGGCTTGACGCGCAATTGGAAAGCGCGGCATTTAACTTTCTCAACGATAGCGCTGCCAATCGATTAGAAGGGGATACCTTGTACCTATCGAAAATTTTTGACTGGTATGAAGAAGACTTTACCGGCGGCGTGATCGATTTTGTTGCCAAATACCGCCCGGATTGGGTCGCCAATGGTCGGCCGAAGCTCTCCTATACTCGATACGATTGGAATTTGAATGCGGCGAGCCCCGCACCTTAGCCGGGTTAGGTTCGAGTGTGACGATAGGCGGTAAATGAATAGGCGTGTTGCTGATCTTGAGCGTGTGTAAACAGTGTAGTGGATTGCCAGGTTGAAAAATCGAACGGCGGCAAAAGCACGTCGCCGCTAAGATCGGCATCGACGATGGTTTCAAACACCGCCGCGGCCTCGCCAAGTGCTTCCTGGATTAGCCCAGCGCCGCCAATGACAAAGTAACTCTTCGCTTTTGCCTCGGCTAAACTGATCGCAGCACTTAAGTTTTGACAAACAAATCCGCCAGGTTCCACCTGTAACCCATGCTGTCTGCTGACAATGATGTTGGTGCTGCCGGCAAGAAGGCCGTCGTGGTCTTCATACGACTTGCGTCCCATGATCACTGGGTAACCTTGAGTGACTTGTTCAAAGTGACGGTATTCCAGTGGTAGCTGCCAGGGTAGGCCGCCGTCTTTACCAATGCAGTGATTGCGACTGCGAGCATAGATGATGTTTAAACCTGAGACTGGCAGTAAAGATTCAGTCAAGCTCGTTCGCCAGAGGGATGCTGGTGGCTGCGCCAGCGCGGGTCACTGAAATACTTGCGGCGCGGCAGGCTGTGGCAAGGCAGTCTTGTATGTCCTTATCCTGAGCCAAGCATGCGAGGAAAAATCCCGTAAATGTATCTCCTGCACCGGTGGTGTCCACGGCTTGAACCTGGAAGGCTGCCTGTTTATAAGTTTCCACCGCGCTTTGAAAGATTGCGCCTTTTGCCCCAAGAGTGAGAATGGCATTGGTGTTAGGGAAATGGCTTTTTAGTTGCTCGAGTAGGATATCGGCGTCTTCCAAACTCGAGCCGGTCAGTGCCATGGCCTCAGTCTCGTTGACGATCAGAAACTCCACAAGGTCTAGTGGTAAAGCCAAAACATCCGGGGTCATGGGGGCGGCGTTAAACACAATGCGCAAACCACGCTCGTGGCCGTAGGTCATGATGTCACTAAGATGGCTAACCTCGTTCTGTAGCAGTAAGAAATCACCTGCCGTGGTGTTTGCAAAAGCCTCAGAAAAATCGTCAGGAGTAATCAGGCGATTTGAGCCGCCGACAATAACAATGGCATTTTCACCTGCCGCGCTGACTTGAATATTGGCGTGGCCACTAGGACCATCCACTACTTGCACAGGGCTTACATCCACGCCCTTACTGGCTAGGAGTTCTTTTAGCCAAACACCGTCGTTGCCCACTTTACCGGCGTGAATGACGTCGGCGCCAGCATGGGCTAGAGCGATAGATTGATTGAGCCCTTTGCCGCCTGGATGTACAGCATAATCGAGGCTGGCGATAGTCTCGCCGGGTTGGACGAAGTCCTGCACTGCATAAACATTATCAATGCAGCAGGAACCATAGTTAAGTATTTTCATAACGGCAGTATAAGGCCGCGCGGGCCCGGAGGCGAGTAGCCCCCGGGTAGATGGCTAGCGGAACTCGACGCCTTCGAATTCGCCGGACTCACGCCATTCTTTGAGATAATTGAAGAACGCCACAGGTCCTTGTGGATAGGACACGGCCTGGGTCACGCCTTGCTGCCAACCTTTACCTTCATTGTTGTAGTACCCCGGTGTGCACTCGGTAGTACCGATCATCATAGGTGGGGCTTGTTGCAACAGTTCTAGCCAGGCTTGTTCCGCTTCCGCGGTTAGTTCGATTTCTTTATAGCCGTTGTCCAGGGCATGCCGCACCACAATCGCCATGGTGTTGCCACACTCGGTGAGGTTATGGGGGTAGTTGGAAATCAAGTTGCCGCCCTGGGTGGCCTGGGAAATAAACAGGTTCGGGAAGTTGTGCACATGCATACCGTGTTTGGTGCGCATACCGTCAGCCCAGTAGTCGGATAGCTTCAAGCCATCTTTGCCAATGGTGTCGTAGCCAGAACGCCGCTCGAAGGGGGTGCCCACCTCAAAGCCAGAGGCATAAATGATGCAATCCACTTCATATTCAACACCGGCAACCACCACACCTTTTTCAGTGATTTTCTCAACGCCTTTACCATCCGTATCCACAAGCTGACAGCCAGGCTCGTTGTACGCCAGTAAATATTCGTCGTGGAAGCAGGGGCGCTTACAGAGTTGCTGATACCAGGCTTTTAGATCTTCAGCAGTTACCGGGTCTTTAACCACCTTATTCACCCTGGCGCGGATTTCTTCCATTTTCTCGAAGTCGGAATCTTCATAAGCTGCCATCATGTTCTCAACCGTCATCTGATCAGGTGGCAACTTCATGATCTTCTCGCGAACTCGCTTGGAAATGTCTGTCCAACCGTCGTTGACCAGATCTTCCTCCGCAGGTTGGCCGGTTTGATTGGCCGTAAAGTTTTCTATCCAGCGCATTTGCCAGCCCGGCGTGGCAATATTGGAGAACCACTTCGGATCAATGTCATGGTTATCGCGCACGTCCACTGATGAAGGTGTGCGTTGACAAACGTAGAGTTTTTTACAGGCTTTGGCGAGATGCGGGATACACTGGACTGCCGTAGCGCCGGTACCAATGATGGCGACGCGTTTGTCTCCTAGCTTTTCTAGTGGCGCGCCCTCGGGGTTACCCCCAGTATAATCGTAGTCCCAGCGGCTGGTGTGGAAGCTATGACCTTTAAAATCCTCCAGGCCTGGAATGCCCGGTAGTTTTGGTACGTGCAAAGGACCTGTGCCCATGCCCACAAACTGCGCGGTAAAGTTATCACCGCGGTCCGTTTCAATCTTCCAAACGCTGTTTGCTTCATCCCATTCTAACGACTTCACCTGGGTGTGGAATAGGGCGTTATCATAAAGATTAAACTTGCGGCCAATTGCCCGGCACTGCTCAAGAATCTCTGGTGCGTGGGCGTATTTTTCTGTTGGCATATGGCCAGTTTCTTCTAGCAGTGGCATGTAAACAAAAGCTGCCGTGTCGCACTGGGCACCGGGGTATCGATTCCAATACCAGGTGCCACCAAAGTCGCCGCCTTTTTCCAGGATGCGAACGTCCTTGATTCCGGCTTCAACTAATCGAGCGCCAGCAACCAGGCCCGAAAAACCGCCGCCAATATAGGCCACGGTGACGTGGTCGTTGATGGGCTCGCGTTCCTGAAATTCCACATAGGGGTCCTCCAGGTAATGACCTAGTTGACCGGTGATTTCTACATATTGCTCGTTGCCGTCATCGCGGAGGCGTTTATCCCGCTCTTCGCGATACTTCTGGCGTAAGGCTTCTTTATCGAATTTCACTGCTTCAGACATGCTATTCCCTCTATATACCGATTAATGCTGATCGCTAGATGACAAATATCATCGCCAACTTACTAGAGGCTGGCAAGCGCCAGCGGTGCGGTTTTAAGAAGTAGATTCGAGACGTTTAGCAGCGTCGCCAGCGGTTGGCTCCGGCAAACGCCACAGGTAGATAGTAGTGCACGTACCTACCAGCGCGAGGATGCCCCACAGCATAGGCCGGGCAACAATCCAGGCGGAAATGGCCATGCTGATCCAGAGCAGGCTAATCGCCCGGACCTTAACCCGCCGCGGGATACCGTTACCGGCTTCAAAGTCACGAATAATCCGGCCAAAGGCGCGATGGTTAACTAGCCAGGTATGTAAGCGCTCAGACGATTTTGCGAAGCAAAATGCCGCGAGCAATACAAAAGGTACCGTCGGCAACAGCGGTAGGAAAGCGCCAACGATCCCTAGTCCCAGGGAAAGTAGGCCGCCAAGCGTTAGCAAAGTCCGTTTTGTATGCTGCAACATTCGAGTCTGGCTCGAACCGAAAGAGTCGCTTTAAGTTTAGATGGTTTTGCAGTTTTCCATCAACTTGTAGTGATTGTTTCAATTTTCAGCGTTGGTGGGTTGCCAGCTCTGGCAAGTTTCAACAGTTCAACGAGTTTGATCCGACTCTCAGTACGATCTTTTACCGGGCTGTCGAAGTGAATGCGCAGACCTTCGCGGCTGTCACCTGAGTCTACCTCCAGCTCCATATATTGGCTCGACATGGCAACCATGCGAGCCGACCTAGCGGCTGGCAGATTGCCGTATACCTGGGCATAAACTAATACAGCATCACTATGGTCTTCGTTCATATGAGTGATCACTGCAAGGCTATCATCGATAAGTAACATGGTTATTGTCCCTCAACAAATTTCTCAAATGTACGCTCGATAAATGCCTGACCAGCTGCTCTGTCATAGTCTTCGCTAATCCTGGCAGCATAGCCGAACATCTCGCCAATCAGGCTATTGTCGTCCACCTCTGATTTGATGGAAAACCTGTCATGGTCGCGATACATATTCGTCCAGGATTGAACCACGTCTTGCCAGAATGGCGCGGTGCGGTGCCAGTATTCATCGCCAGCAGAAAAATCGAATCCTTCGATACGCTCATAACGGTTAAAGCCCGCTTCCCTGGCAATAATTTTTTCGATTTTGTGTTCTGGATTGATCACTGCTTTGAGGTTGTCTTCCTCATGTATCCAGCCTAACGGGGTTATGGTGTGGCGGTTGGTGCCAATCAGAGCATCGTAATCATCGCGAACGCTGAACTCGCGGCGTGGCAGGGGACGCCAGGTTTCTCGGCTCTGCCAGCTAGAATAGTTTGCCAGGTGAATCCATTTGCCAACGCTTTCATATCTTGGTGAGTCATCCACTTGATAGACAGCCTGGGACCAGGTGCCGCGAGTTTCTTTACGGCCGAGCTTTTCTTGCTGCCAGGTGTTGTGACCCACATAACCGTGCAAACTCCGGTCTTCATAGGTCCAATCCTGGCGCCAGTGTTTGATGACCATCGGTTCAGATTGTGAACCATCGTCTAACTGAACTCGCATCATCAGAATATGCTGCAAAGAGATAAACTCAGGGTCATCCTGGATGACGTAAACATATTCAGTGCCCCAACTTTGATAAGGTCGTTGGTTGGTATAGGGGAGCTCAAATCCTGCGGTTTCAAGAAAATCGAAAGAGGCACGATATGCTCCCGCCATGGCCAAAATAGCGCGGCGATCTCGTTCCAGTGGCGTGATGTTATCTGCCTGCAAAGCTTGCCAGCGCGCACCTGGCTCGGTTGCCAGCGTCAGCTCTGTACCCCTGGTAGTTCCGCCTCGCGGTTTCATTTCCGAGGCATCCAGGTACGGCCATGCATAAGTAAATTGGTGCTGTGTTTGCTGCTCTTGCTCTGCGATGGTTGGCAACGAGACTGGTAGCAAGGAAAGTGTCAACATCACCAGAAAACCCGGGTGAAGTACATAGTGTTTAATGGAAGTCATAGGAGAATGTGCATTACTAAAAGGACAGAGCAGCCATCTTACTAGCGCGCTTAAATACATACAATAATGCAAATGAGAATAATTAGTATTTGCAAATAATAAATTATTACGATAAGTTTCGCGTCGTTATTGGCTCGGAACTCATCAAATGCACACGAAAGGTTACCTCCCCTTAATCCCAGCGGCGCTGCTGTTAGCGGTTCATTCTAGTCAGCTCCACGGGGCTGAACCCACTTCTCAACAAGAAGTTGACGATGTCATTACCGTGGTCGGCACCCGAACTGAGCGAGCGCTCAGTGATGTGGCGGCCACCATTACGGTAAAAAGCGCAGAAGATATTGAGCGTGAACTGGCGCGAAACATATCTGATCTGGTTCGCTTTGAACCGGGTATTTCCGTGGGCGGCACGGGTGATCGGTTTGGTCTTGGTGGCTTCAACATCCGTGGTATCGACGGTAATCGAGTGTTAACTATTGTTGATGGCGTGAGAGTGTCGGATGAGTTCTCCTTCGGGCCTTTTCTGTCGGCGCGTCGGGACTTCATAGATGTGGATAGCATTTACCAGGCGGAAATTGCGCGTGGCCCGATTTCTTCACTTTATGGTAGTGATGCGTTAGGCGGCGTTGTGGCCCTGCGCACTAAAACCGCAGCGGACTATCTAGCGGGCAATGAGCGATATGTGAGTTTTAAGACGGGTTACACCAGCGCTGATGAAACCTTGCAAACGGCTGCGACACTGGCCGCTGGGAATGAAACCTTTGCCGCGATGTTGAATCTCAGTCGCCGCGACGGCCAGGAGCAAGAAACTTCTGGTAGCCTGGGTGGCACTGGCGTGACTCGTCAAGACGCCGATCCGCAAGACATCACAGTGGATAGCGCCATTGCCAAGTTTACTTACAAACCCAGTGACAGCCATCGCTTCGAATTGGGTATTGATACTTACCAGAATGAAACGGACACCCGGTTACTTTCAGACTATGGCTCTTTAAGTCGCGGTATCTTGATCACGTCGCGTGATTCTGAGGATGAGAAAGAGCGCACCCGGGTCTCATTAAGTTATACCTATGATGCCGAGCATCTCTTATTAGATAAGTTTGAGCTGCTAGCTTATACCCA
This sequence comes from Pseudomonadales bacterium, assembly GCA_046290215.1. Lineage (GTDB taxonomy): Bacteria > Pseudomonadota > Gammaproteobacteria > Pseudomonadales > Azotimanducaceae > JAHRVQ01. The sequence goes on from JBKAGC010000017.1 coordinate 12,590, forward strand.
GGATTCAGAAACCACGCAGCTAACCTTGGAAGGTCGCTTGCCACCTGGTCCTACTGCAACCGCGCAGTTGCGCACTCGTGATTCAATCTTTGAGCAAGAAATCGACGGCGTGTTGCTAACCGCACACAAATCATTTGAGGCGGGTGATGTTGTGCACCGGCTAGTTTACGGCGTGGATTACTACCAGACAGAAAACAAGACCTTGCGTAACGGCGGCACTGTTGATGCAGCCACCGGCGTCAATATTCCCGAGTTCTCCCCTCTGCCAACTCGAGACTTCCCGCTAACGGAAGTTGACCAGTTGGCATTTTTTATTCAGAACGAAATCGAGTTGTTAGATGGTCGTTTAACGGTTTCACCGGGTATTCGCTACGATGATTTTGAGGCAGAAGCCAGCGCGGATGCAATTTTCCTGGCGGGTAATCCTGGCGCACCGGCACCTGAGGATTTTGCAGATTCTGAGGTGACCGCGAAAATTGCCGCGGTATACGAGATCTCACCCACCGTGTCCGTCTACGGTAATGTAAGTGAAGGTTTTCGTGCGCCGCCCTATGATGATGTGAACGTCGGTTTTACAAACTTTATTGGTGGCTATAAAACCATTTCTAACGCTGGCTTGAAGTCCGAAACTAGTGTGGGCATTGAACTAGGCGCACGTTTCCGGGGCGCCTGGGGTAACGTTAATGTGGCGGTGTTCCAAAACGACTATGAGGACTTTATTGAATCGTTGGCAACAGCACCGGAGTTTTCCGGAACTGGAGGCATCGATCCCTCCGACGGCTTGTTAACCTTCCAGTCTGTGAACCTAAATGAAGTAGAAATCGATGGTGTTGAGGTGTCTGGTGAACTGCAGCTAGGCCACTTCAATGAAGCCCTGGCAGGTGCTGCATTTAAGTTCGCGGTAGCTTATGCAGATGGCGAAGACACGGTAGCGAACGAGCCTCTAGATTCCATTGAGCCATTAAGCGCTGTACTGGGCGTTAGTTACAATGCCCCTTCAGGTAAGTGGGGCGGTGATGTGATTTGGACCCTGGCGCAAGGCAAGGATCAATCAGATATCAATTCCGCCAGCGGCCGCGCTGAAACTGACGGCTATGGCACCCTGGATCTGCTGAGTTATATGCAGGTGACAGATTCTCTGCGCGTGAACTTTGGTTTGTTCAACGTCACGGATAAAGAGTATGTCCGCTGGGTAGATACTGCGGGCGTGGGTGTTGATGCGGTAGAACGGTTTTCTCAGCCAGGCATTAATGCGCGAATTGATTTGCGGTTAGAAATCTAATGAGTTTCCTCAAGCAGTCAGGTTTTTTACTCGTCTTGTGGTTTTCGGCGTTCCAGGTGAGCGCCGAGCTGAACTGCCAGACCCCCGCGGCGGATGCTTCGAGAGTTGCCGTTGCCGGTGGCAGTATCACCGAGATTATCTACTTTTTGGGCGAGGAGCATCGGTTGATTGCCGTGGATAGAACTTCAAACTTCCCGGCTGCAGCCACCCAACTGCCGCAAATAGGCTATGTGCGCGGACTTGCAACAGAAGGTTTGTTATCACTTAAACCGACACTGGTGATGGGCGAGGATGATATGGGGCCGCCAGAGGTCCTGTCGCAATTGTCGCAAACAGGCATCGATTGGGTACGTGTGCCTGAAGAATTTAGCGTCGAGGGTATAAGCGCCAAGGTAAACTGTGTGGCGGGGATTCTTGATGTGGCACCGGAGAAGTTGGCAAGCGCAAGCAAGAGTTTAAATGACGTGGCGCTTCGGCTCACAGATGTTGAGCGACGCACAGATAGCCCAACAGCACTAATCATCCTTTTGTATCAGGAAGGCGCAGCGATTGCCGCGGGTGCTGACACCTCAGGTGATGGTATTTTGGCGATGGCGGGTTTCAACAATGCTCTGGCTGATGTCAGTGGCTGGAAACCCATTTCCGCCGAGAGCATGATCAAGGCCAATCCGGATTACCTGATTGTGACTCATCGTGCCGTCCGCACCGCAGGTGGACTGGACAAAATTACCCAGAGTCCAGGTGTGCGCTTAACCCGGGCGGGCCGGTTGGGTCGGGTGATTGAAATGGATGGTATGTCACTTTTGGGTTTTGGCCCCCGTACCCTGGAAGCTGCTGCACAATTGGCAGAGGTGAACGCTAGTAGTGCAGATTAGTGTGGCGCACAATGTAAGCCGTGGGCTGGAACTACCTAATGCAAGGTTTGTTGGTCTTGCTGGGTTGCTCCTGCTGGCCATTTGCGTGGGTTTAGCCAATGGCGCCGTTGCTATACCGTTAGCAGATTTGCTGCTGGGTAAGGCCAGTGAGCTTGAACAAATTGTATTCTCTGAAATTCGTGCGCCCCGGGTATTTTTAGCCGGTTTTGTCGGTGCCTCCCTGGCGTTGGCGGGGGCGGTACTGCAGGGATTGTTTCGCAATCCCCTTGCTGATCCTGGTCTGATTGGGGTTTCTAGTGGTGCTGCAGTGGGCGCCATTGCCATGATTGTACTGGGTGCCGCGATATCGATTCCGGGGAGTGTGCAACCTTATGCGATGCCTGTGGCAGCAATGCTTGGCGCGATTTTGGTGACGTTTTTACTCTACAGTTTTGCTGCTTACTTTGGCCGGTTCAACATTGTAACGATTTTACTAGTGGGCATCGCCATGAATGCCATGGCCGCGGTGATCATTGGTCTATTCCAATACATCAGTGATGACGCGCAGCTTAGAACTTTGACTTTCTGGCTAATGGGTAGTTTTGGTCGCGCCGAGTGGGGCACAGTGCTACCCGCGGTTGCTGTGATGTTAATCACTTCATTGTTTCTCTTAACCCAGATGCGCAATCTTGATCACTTGCAACTAGGCGAAGCTGAGGCCTATTTCCTCGGCGTCGATGTGCCCAGAGCCAAACGTAATATGATTCTTTGCTCAGCCGCCGCCGTGGGTGCCGGGGTGGCTTTGACTGGCATTATTGGTTTTGTTGGTCTGGTGGTGCCGCATCTTGCTCGCTTGTTACTAGGTTCAAGTCATCGCGTGGTATTACCCGGATCACTGCTTATTGGTGCGGCATTGATGATCTTGGCAGATCTCACCGCACGTACGGTGATGGTGCCGGAAGAGCTACCGGTAAGTCTGGTGACCAATGCCATTGGCGCACCGTTTTTTCTCTGGCTAATCGCGAGGGCTGCAAAGCGATGACAGAGTTACAGACCTTTTGTATTAATGACGCAAGCTATAGCATCCGCAGCAAGCCCCTGGTTGTGAACTTTGATCTGACCCTATCGCCCGGTGAGGTTGTTGCCTTAATTGGGCCTAACGGCGCAGGCAAGTCGACGGCGCTGAAAATGCTGTCGGGAGAGCTTAAACCTGATCAAGGCAAAGTAACGCTTGCAGGTCAGGATATCCAATCACTGCGTCCTGATCAGCTCGCCATGCAGCGTAGTGTGATGGCTCAGGCAGTTCACGTGGTGTTTGAGTTTACGGTGCGAGAGATCATTAAGATGGGGTGGGTGCAAGGGCGGATATTAAGCCAAACTCACTTTCAGCGTGCCGCCTCCGAGGTGGTTAATTTATGCGAACTAGAGCATCTGTTGGATCGAGCTTTCAATACCTTATCAGGCGGTGAGCAACAGCGGGTGCAGTTTGCCCGTAACCTCTTGCAGCTCTGGCGCCCGCCCGGTCAAAACCCCGAGGCGAGATTTTTACTCTTAGACGAACCCACTGCCAGCATGGACTTGCGCCATGAACTCATGCTGTTGGCGCAATTGCGATTGGCTAAAGAGCAAAACATTGGGGTTTTGATTGTGTTGCACGACTTGAATCTTGCCGCGCGTTTTATGGATCGTGTCGTGCTGATGCGCTATGGCCAGATAGTTAAAGCGGGTTCACCGCAGCAAGTGCTTGATGAAACGTTACTTTCAGACGTGTATCAAACCCCCATCAGGGTTGAACACAATACCCAACTCAACCGAATGGTTGTTCATACCTAACACTGCTATTACATCCACTACACCCGTTACACAAAGGAGAAAACTATGTATCTGGCAATGAATCGATTCCAAATCGCCCACGGCTTTGAAGAAGGCTTTGAGAGAATCTGGCGTGAGCGCGACTCCTTCCTGTCGGAAGTACCAGGCTTTAAAACCTTTTCCCTCTTGAAAGGTCCGAAGACTGACGATTATGTGCTCTATGCCTCGCACACCGTGTGGGACTCAGAAGCAGATTTTACCGCCTGGACTGAATCCGAAGCCTTTCGCAAAGCTCACGGCCAAACCAGTGCTCCGAAGGGGACTTATCTTGGTCATCCACAACTCGAGACTTTCGAAGCGGTTTTGTAAGTTGTTGCCTGCAGGTGCCGTAGACCGGAAGTAACGCAGAACAGTACTCTGGTTCTAAACTCTGGTGCTAAGTTTCTGCAGCCTGGTGATTTAGGCTAACGAGGTTGGCGTTGCGTTTTCGAATGTTTTAGGCTCTAGCTTTGCATTAATGGAAACGCCATGAAGCTGCTCATTGCCGTGATTATCATGGCGTTCGGCGCTGGGCTTAGTGCTCAGCCGGTTATTCAAGACCATCATCTAGCCACGGTAGAAGAGATCAAGGCGCACTCGCAGGTAAGCGAGGCGCTAACTTACCTTGAAACCATTGAAGACGACGCGTTAAAGCTGCTGGTTGAGCTTACTGAAATTGAAGCGCCGCCGTTTCAAGAGGATGCCCGTGGGCAACGTTTTGCTGAGCTCCTGAAAGAAGCTGGCCTCAAAGAAGTTCGCATTGATGAGGTGGGCAATGTCATTGGCGTACGTCCCGGCACGGTGGGCAAACGGATCGTTGCGTACAGTGCTCATTTGGATACGGTATTCCCCGCTGGCACCGATGTCACAGTGCGCTTTGAAGGTAAGCGTATGTATGCGCCGGGCATTGGTGACAATTCACAAGGTCTGGTAAACGCCCTTGGTGTGCTAAAAGCCATGCAGCATGCCGGGCTACAAACCGAAGCAGATGTCTGGTTTATTGGCAATGTGGGTGAAGAAGGGCTGGGTGATCTACGCGGCGTCAAACATCTGTTTCGAGATGATGCATCCGACAAGATTGATAGTTTGATTGCCATAGACGGCGGAAGTGCGGCGCGAATTGTCTATGGCGGAGTGGGTTCACATCGCTATCGGGTCACGTTTCGTGGTCCCGGTGGCCATTCCTGGGGCGCTTTCGGCCTTGCCAATCCGCACCATGCCCTGGCCCGGGCAATTGCGATTTTTGATGAAAACGCCCCGGCGGTGACCGCCACTGGTCTAAAAACCACTTATAGTGTTGGGCGTATTGGCGGCGGCACCTCGATTAACTCTATCCCCTTTGAATCCTGGGCCGAGATTGATATGCGCTCCATTCGTCAGGATCGCCTCGATGAAATTGATGCGGTGTTACAAGCTGCTGTAGCGCAAGCGTTAGAAGAAGAAAACGCTGGTCGTGACATTGGTCCAGAACTGACGGTGGAGGTAAAGCGAGTGGGTACCAGGCCAGCCGCACCGGGCAATGCTTATGATCCGCTGGTGCAACAAGCTCTTGCTGCGACTCGAGCATTTGGTATTCAACCGGTATTAGGCATTTCTTCCACCGATGCCAATTTGCCTTTATCCAAAGGCATTCCCGCTGTGACCATGAGTCGTGGTGGTATTGGTGGTAATGCCCACTCGCCAGATGAATGGTGGCAAAACGTTCAATCTTATTTGAGTATGCAAATTGGTCTGGTGACGCTCTTGGCCCAGGCAGGGTTGGTGGAAGCTGATCCCTAGGCAGTAAGCCGTTGTCGTAATTGTTCTACGGCCAGTTCCACAAAACAACGTATTTTAGCGGAAGGTGCGCGAGCTTCCCTGTGCACGATGCTCACCGGTAATGGCGCCAGTTCAAACTTTTCCAGCACGGTCACTAGCTCGCCAGATCTGAGGGCATCTGCAACTTGATAGGACAGTACTTGCGTTAAACCGAAGCCTGCGGTGGCCGCGCTGATGGCGCTGTCGTTACTAGAGGTGTTCAATCTGACGTTTAAGCGCACTGACTGGTTTTTGCTGCGATGTTTAAAGCGCCAACTGGTTGCACCAGACGTTGAACTCACGTTGATGGTAGTGTGCTGCTTTAACTCACCCGGTGTTTTTGGGGTGCCGTGATCTTGCAGGTATCGCGGTGATGCCACCACAATGCGTCTGACCTCGCCGACAGCGATGCCTCGCATGCTGGAGTCAGCAAGATCACCTATGCGAACCGCGATATCGAAACCTTCCTCCACCAGGTTGGTGACTCGATCAAGTAGTACCAGAGAAACTTCAGTGTCGGGATATTGATGTAGGTAATCAAGCACCACTGGTGTGACGTATTGTTTACCGAATAACACAGGTGCTGTAATCGTCAAATTGCCAGTGGGTTGACTGTGCACCCCAATCGCACTGTTGTCTGCCTCCGCCAGTGCCTGGGTGATGCGCCGCGCGTGTAGCAAGTATTGCTCGCCCGCCTCAGTTAGGCGCACATAGCGGGTAGTTCGTGTAAACAGTTTAACGCCCAGTCTTGTCTCTAACGAGGCCACCGCTCGGGTTACCGTGGGCGGTGTGAGGCCAAGCCTTGACGCAGCACCGGCGAAGCCTGTGGCTTCTGCCACCGCGATAAAAATGTTTAGTTCCTGAAAACGGTCCAATGTGAGCCCGGATATCTATCTTGATAAATTGTTACGTTAACTGAAATAGTTAATTAATTAAAATAACTATTCTTACAGAAAATAAAATACGGAAAATGCGTTTCTATCAATGAGAGCCAGCGAGCAAATAATCATGGAATCAGTCATCGATATTTCCTTCACGGATACGGTAAAGGCCATACAAACCCGCAAGGGTTCGCGGCAGGCCTACCAAAACATGGCAGACAATGACAGTTGGGGGAATACCCTAACGGCGGATCATCGGGCTTTTATTGCCGGGCAGCGAAGCTTTTATCTGGCTACCGCCAACGCCGCAGGGCAACCTTATATGCAACATCGCGGTGGACCTGCGGGTTTCCTCAAAGTCATTGATGATCGCACCCTTGCATTTGCGGACTTTCGCGGTAATCGCCAGTTTGTGTCCCAGGGTAATCTCGCGGACAACCCTAAAGCCTTTATGTTCCTGATGGACTACACCAATCAACGGCGACTCAAAATCTGGGGCGAAGCCCACGTGGTGGAAGACGATAGTCACATTATTCAGTCTTTAATGCCCGAGAACTATAAGGCGCGACCAGAGCAAGCCATTTACTTTCGGGTCAATTTGCTTGAGTTCAACTGCCGGCAGCACATTCCCATGCGTTTTGAGGCGGCTGATGTGGCGGCCGCGATTCAGGAACGAGATGCTCGTATTGCTGAATTAGAAGCCGAAGTTAAGACATTACAAGGTCGTTAGGTAATCTCTGGCAGGTTTAGAGTGGCTTATGAATACTGATCGAAGGGTAAGCGCCAGCAAAGCTAACTTCCGCTTCGATCTCATATACTTCTCCAAGTAGCTCTGGTGTCAGGGTTTCCTCGGCCGTGCCATCAGCCACAATCATGCCGCACTTCAACCAAATCAGCCGCGAGGCAAATCTTGCTGCCAGGGCAGGGTCATGGCTGACCACGATCCCAGTACTGGATTTGCCGACGTAGCCTTTTAACAACATCATAATTTCCAGTTCATGCTTCGGGTCAAGGGAGGCAGTGGGTTCGTCAGCTAATACCAGCGGCGCCTGGGCGGCAAAGGTTCTCGCGCAATGAACCCGCGCTTGTTCGCCGCCAGATAGAGTATCAATAGGGCGATGCTTTAAATGGTTAAGATTGCATGAGGCCAACATCGCATCAACAATTTGCTGATCGGTTTCGCTAAGCCGCCCTGGATGAACACCATAAGCATAGCGGCCTAGTGCCACCACATCCTCAACACAAATCGGCCAGGCGATGGGACGCTGTTGGGGTAAATAACTAAGGTTCTTTGCTCGCTCCGTGGCGCTCATGGATTCTAGCGGCTTACCGCCAACTTCGATCGAGCCACTGTCAACGGTTTGTAATCCAGCGAGGCATTGCATCAAGGTGCTTTTACCCGCGCCATTCGACCCGAGTATGGCCACCAATTCCCCCGGGGCCGCGGTAAAGTTGATGTCATTGAGAATTTGCGCGCGCTCGAGTTTTAAACTGAGCTGCTCTACCTGGATCATTTGAACTCACCCCGCATGCGTTGGGTGGCAATGTAAATAAACACTGGCGCGCCGAGTAACGCCGCAACCACACCAAGTTTGAGTTCTTGTGTGGTGGGCATCAAGCGCACAAAGGTGTCGGCCACCACCAGTATCAAGCCTGCCAGAAGCGCCGCGGGGACCAGGGTTCTACCGGGATCATAATTCACATGGCGGCGAATCAGGTGAGGGGCAACGATGCCCACAAAACCCACGGCCCCGGCAACAGATACCGCAGCGCCAGTGCAAAGCCCGCAGCCCAGAACAACCCACAACCGCGCGGTACTTAAATTTACCCCGACACTGCTGGCTACTTCTTCACCCAGGGATAAGGCTGAAATAGGCCGACGCGCCAGACCAAGCAATAGCACGCCCGCCAGCATAAAGGGCGCAGCCAGGAGTAGGTCATCAAGACTGCGGTTGGCAACACTGCCCATGGTCCAGTTCACCATATCGCTTAAGGTAAAAGGTGTGGGAGATAGGTTCAGCAGTAAGCTCATCAGCGCGCCGGCTAAACTAGATATACCCACACCAATCAAAATTAGCACCACGACGGAGCTAATTCGCAGGGCGGCAACCGCCAAAAACAGCGTTGCGAGTATCGCGCCGGCAATGGCTGCCAGGGGCAAGATAAAACTAGAGAGGCTAACCAGGCCATAGTAAATCGTCACGGTGGCAAATAAGGCCGAGGTAGCAGAGACACCGAGCACCCCGGGTTCTGCCAGCGGATTGCGTAACAATCCCTGTAAAGCGGCGCCGCTTATACCCAACATGGTTCCCACGAGAAAAGCAGCAATTGCCCGGGGCAAACGAATCGACTGGATAATGGCAATATCCGACGCTGTGCCTGAGCCAAACAATGCTGGCAAGGTGCGGGCAAGGGGAATTGGAGTCGGGCCGAGCAAAAGACTTGCGACAATCGCTGCGAGACTCAAAGCGGTAAGCAGGCCAATGAGACGAGTTGTGTTCACGTTCCTGCGCCCTCGTACAACCGTTCTATGGCATCCATGAGAAACCAGCCGCCACAGGCGGTGGTGGCATCGTCCAGTTGAATGGTTTTGCTTTGTTGAAGCTGCTGGCGCAATACACTATGGCGCGCCGCGGACCAGTAATGTTGATGATCGCCGTCATTAAACGCCACGGCCACCAGTTCTGGTTGTCGCAGTGTTAATGCTTCAAGGGGAAGTGGATGCCAACCCGCGCGCTGTTCAAAGTTCTTTAGTCCAGCGGCGCTTATCAGTTCGTCCATCATGGTGTGCTTGCCGCTGGTGACACCGCCCGGCGTCATATACATCACTGAGCTTGTCTCTGGCTGATTCGCTGGATGACCTTTTAGTTGCGCCAGGCGAGTAGACATGTCTTTGACCAGGGCCGCTCCCGTAGCCGGAGCGTTGAGGCGTTCAGCGATTCTAAGGATTTCCTTCTGCGCCCCGGCAATTGTGTTGGTGTAGTTAAGTTGCACAACGGTAATGCCGAGGCCCTCATAAAAGGCGCCGGCATTTGCGCCACCGCCGTAACTGCGCACCACTAGATTTGGCTCAAAAGCCAGGACGTTCTCGGCACTGGCGCGTACCTGGGGTAAGTCTTTGGCCGCCGCACGCATGTATGAGTAGCTTTTATCAGCATCTATCGACACGGCAGCAATTTGTGATTTGGGGAGCAGGGCGAGAGTAAATTGATCGGCACAGTAGTCGAGGCTAACCGCCCTGATTGGCGCGTTAGTCTGGTTTGGTCCGGCATAACACGCCCAACTTAGTCCCCAGGCCATGAAGGCGAGAAAAAACTTAAGTGGGCGTGTGGTCTTCATTTAGAAGTTGTAGCTAAGCCCTACGTAAGCAGAGCGCTCTGGTGTGCCGTAGCCGAAGATTTGCTGATAGTCGCGATCGGTAAGGTTTTCCAGCCGGGCAAATACTTCAATATGCTCTCGTGGCTGCCAGGTGCCAGATAAATCAACTCTGGTCCAACTATCCACGGTACCGCGAGCATCTTCCTCATCACCGTTATAAATCACCGCCAGGCTAGTACGTAGATTCGCTGCGACTTGCCAGCTTAGACTTAGATCCGCAGTAAGCTCAGGGATGCGAATAAGCTCGTCACCATTGATATCCTCGCTATCGGTGTAGGCTAGATTGGTGCTGGCCGCAACGGTCTCAGTAAACTGGTAGTCAAAAATCAACTCGACGCCTTTAGCGTCCACCTCAGCAATGTTTTCATAGCCACCCACGGCGAACGAGAAGTCGATTTGGTTTTCTACCTCTTTGTCGAAGTAGGTCATGGCGAAGCGGCCGCGCTCATTGAAGCGCCAGTCAAAACCGACATCAAAAGAGTTACTGGTTTCCGCCACTAAATCGGGATTGGGCGCAGTGGCGCCGCAGCAGAAGAAAGTGGTTTGGAAAATCGTTGGGGCTTTAAAGCCCTCACCCCAACTCGCGTGTAGATTTAAAGCAGGACTAAATGTCCAGGCTGCGCTGATGCGCCCGACGGTTTCTGCACCGAACTCACTGTGATCATCGCGGCGTAACCCCATGGTCAGGGTCAGGGTGTCCACCGGGCTGATCTGGTAGAGCGCGTAAATACCTTGGATATCGCTATCGTCGCCATTGGCCTCGGAGTCTTCATCCTCATAGCCAAGACTAAGCTGTTGGTTATCACTGAGGGTGTACACACCTTGATATTGGAACACTTCTCGTTCGCCCTCTGAGCCAGAACTAAAAACGCCGCCTGTAAAGCTATCTCGCTCGGTTTTAGATTCGCCATAAACCAGTGTATTGGTTAAGCGACCATCGAAGGCTGGCACAGTAAGGCGAACCTGGCTGGTGCGGCGTTCTACTTTGCTCAGTTCGTCACCGTCTTGAACACCGGTGGCATTACCGAAGCTGTCGAACTCTGAGTCAGTATCGGTTTGCCGATGGTGGATTTGTAAGCGTGCATCACCGGGTAGATTGAAACCAAGCGCCGCAGACAAGGTTCGCGCATCGTAAGCATCTTCCTCCGGATTGTTGTCATCCTCGTCAGCTTTAGAAATACCGTCGCTGCTGGTGTCGCTATAGCTAAGACGAAAATCGGCAACTTGATTGCCGCCGCTAACTGCAGCGCGATATTGGGCCGTGCCAAAACTACCAAAGGTGCTGCCCACTTCGCCGCTCAGGTTCTGTGAAGGCGCCTTTGAGACAATATTAATCACGCCGCCAATGGCATCGCTGCCCCACAAAGTGGATTGCGAACCTTTCAGCACTTCAATGCGTTCAATGTCACCTAACTCAATGGTGCCAAAATCAAAGCCGCCGCCAGGGGTGCTGTTTTCGTTAATCACAATGCCGTCCAGCAATACCAGTGTTTGCCCGGTGCTAGCACCGCGAATCCGCGCTGAGGCCTGGCCGCCAAATGGGCCGTTCTGGTTAATGCTCACGCCTGGGACGCTCATTAGTGCGTCCGTTAGGTAAACAAACCCACGCTGCTTCATCTCCTCAGCTGTCAGCAGGTAAATGCTGGTGCCGGTTTTGTCGAGGTCAGTGGGCAAACGAAAGGCCGTGACAACAATCTCTTCTTCGATCTGACTTGCGCGTTTCTCATCGGCCAGAGCAACGCTTGCTGTGGCGGACAAGCCGGCAGCAAACACTGCGGAAACCAAAGCATTGGATGAAAAGGTGTTGAAAATTGGGGCTGTACGAAAAAATCGCGAACGCGACATAGAACTCTCCTTGCTGGGTCTCGCAGACTCAATAATTGGCAAGACCAAATTAGCGACACACGCCCGCTTCTGCGGACACACTTGTCGCTTCTAAGGAAAGTACTTCCTGTCCCAAAAACTATTCCCGGTTCCGGACGAGCGACGTAACGGCAGGTCTTCTGGCTTACGGGTCATCACTAGCTTGCCCCTTCCCGAACCCCGATCCACTTCGTAGAAGTGCAGCGAGTCATGTTCAGTGGTTATTGCAAGTAGCTCGTCGTTTACAGTTGCGGGTACAGCCCCGGAATCACGCGAAACAAATCGCTACACCGGGTTCCCTTTTAGCTCTTTCGAGCACCGTTACAATGAATTATGAGGGAAGCGTAAGCAGAGTTGCAAGCGCCATGATGAGATCAATCTCCGCGGCGGGCCCTGTAAGGAACTAACTAGCGCTAAAGAAATGGTTAGGTATGGATTGAACTGCTCTGTCATCTTGCTTGAATAAAAGCGCTAACTCGCGCATGGTTTGCAGCCCGTATTGATGCCGAGATTAAACGTTGCGATTTGTTTTTGTCACATATGAAGGGCAAGCCAGCTATTCCAAAAATGATGCCCTGGTTGCGGATTGGCTTATAGGAGAAGGTCATGAAGTGACGGCGATTCCCTGGACAGAGCCGGTTAGTAGTCTGAACGATTATGACCTGATTGTGATGCGTTCTGCCTGGGATTACCCCCGGCGTGCGGCTGAGTTTGCGCGTTGGTTAGATGCAGTGGCCGAACTGCCTGTGGCTAACACGGCGTCATTGATGCGTTGGAATTCCAATAAGCGCTATTTGCTGGATCTCGCGCAGCAAAGTGTGAATATTCCTCGCACTAAAATTCTCAAACCGGGTGATAACCTTGATCAATTGATGTCTGAGTGGGATGTGGACACGGCAGTGGTGAAGCCTACGGTGGGCGCCAGCGGCCAGGGTGTGGTTAAGGTGCAGCGCGGCGATCAGTTACCCGATGCGCAAGAAACTAATGTTCAGTGGCTGATCCAGGAGTTCATGCCGGAGATTGCCGCGGGAGAGGCTTCTTTGTGCTTTTTTGGCGGTAAATTTTCTCACGCGATTTTAAAGCAGCCCCAGGCAGGGGAGTTTCGTATCAATCAGGCTTTTGGCGGGCGTAACCTACCTCTCACGCCAGCAACAGAAATGGTTCAGGCTGCTCAGGCGGTACTAGAAAGTCTGGACCATGTACCGCTATACGCGCGAGTCGACGGCTTGATGCAAGACTCGACCTTTGTGCTTTTCGAGCTTGAGTTGGTGGAGCCAAGCTTTTACTTCCTCGTGGCACCAGAAGCCGCGCAACATTTTGGGCGCGCTATTGTGGACCACGCCCTGGCATTGCTTGAGTGATCCCGTTTTTTTACCTGATCTTCATAGAGTGTTCGTGCAAAAGAGGCTCAATTGCGAACGCTACCTTGGGTTTTTGCTGATCTGCAGGGCCTGGTAGCTAGATCGTAGCGCCCAACATCGTTATGCTGCGAACGAGGAAATCATCCGCTTTGGTAAACCACAGCAGCTTGATGCCTTTTGGGTTGGTATCATGCGTGGTGACCCGAAGAATCATGGCGCCGGTCTGGTGCATCGATCACCGGAAATTTCCGGCACAGGTGTAACCTGGGTCGTGTTTTGTCTGGATGCGTAAAAATATAACAGGAGAATATTGTGGCGATTTTAAATTTGGATAGTGTGGTGAAGATTTTTAAGGGATCTGAACCAACGGCAGAAGAGTTGGCTCAACTCAACAAAGAAGTCATGTTTATGACTTTGGCCCGTGCCACCTCAGCCGACACCAATATCCAAAATGTCGAGGTTGAGCGAGTGCGCGAAGTGTTAAAAGAACGCACTGGAGAAGACTTTACCGCTGCTGAAGTGCGCGTGGCTGCACAGTCAGCGATCTTTGAAAGCGCGCCACTGACTCGTTATTTAAGCGAGTCTGCGAAGAAACTCACCATTACCGATAGAGTCAATGTGATTCATGCCTTGACGGATGTTATTAAGTCCGACGGACGCACTAGTGATATGGAAGTTAGCTTTTTTAATGATGTGGTTGCCGCCTTGCAACTCACGCCAGCCCAACTTGTTGGTTTAGATACTGGCGCGTAACTCTAAAGTATAGGCGCGCCAGAGTAGCCCTCAGGCGCGCGACTTTGGTGGCTTTTGACCACCCAAATACTTCTCACCAAATTGCCCAAGGCTGCGCAGTACCGGACGAAGATCTCGCGCCTTTGCGGTAGCTTCATAGCGATAGCGGTTTGGCTGGCGTTGATATAACACCTTCTCTAAAAAGCCCAGTTCGACCAGCTTTTTCAAACGACTAGAAAGCAGGTTGGTAGGAATGCCTTCACCGGATTGTTCAAACTCCGCAAAAGTGTGGCGTTTGAAAACAAGCACATCCCGCATAATGACCAGGGTCCATTTGTCACCGAGCAGATCTAGGGATCTGACGATAGGGCACAAAGATCGGTAGTCACGTTGCGCTGTTTTGTCGGTCATCGTTACACCTCAAGAGTCATTTGTGCCACGCCCCCAGCTTGATTGCCAGAGAGATGCCGCCGCCATACATCAACATGCCCAGTGCGGTTGCAATAAAAATACCCGTTAGTTCGAAGTTCAATATGAAGCCTAATAGTATGGCGCCGCCCACCGCAATGACAAACCGGGCGAAGGTCACCACCACTGGCCAGGCCATGGCGCTGGCGCCCTGGGAGGCAAAATACAGCGACAAACCCAGACCAAAGAAGCCGTAGGCAGGACCAACGATTTGAATATAGCGTGTTGCCACCGCAATGACTTCTGGGTTGTCTGTAAATAGCGGAATCCAGAGCCCCGGGAGCAGGGCCAGCAATGTCCCAATCCCGCCTGCTAGAACAAATGCCGAGAGCCCGCCGGTGCGCGCCACCTGCAGGGCGCGATCAAGGTTGTTTGCGCCAACACTCATGCCCACTAGAGAAGTCATGGAGGCGCCAAGACCGAACACCAAGGGCACCATCAAGAACTCGATCCTTGAACCAATGCCGTAACCCGCTAGAGCCTGCTCGCCAAAACGACTTACAATCGCTGTAAGACTCAAAATGGTGGCAACACTAAACAGCGGCGACAATGCCGCTGGTTTAAATACGTTTAAGATCGCGTCGAACAAATCCTTGCGGAAGCCGAACCGGCTCCAGCGTAACTTGATGGTGGTTTGACCAAACATCAGACGAACTAACATGATGGCAGCAATGACGGTTGCGGATACCACGGCAGACACTGCAGCGCCCACCACACCTAACGACGGCGCACCAAATGCACCCAGAACCAGAATGCCCGAAAGCGGAATTTGAATGGCGGCGCTTACTATCATCAATAGTGCCGGGAATTGCATATCCCCCATGCCTCTGTAGATAGCGCTTACGTGCCATCAGCCAGAGTGAATACCGCCAGAAAACAGCACCAGAAAGCGGCAGCTGACCTTCAATAACCTCGCCTGTGCCGCCAAGCAGCGTCAGAAACATTTGCCCGAGAAAAACAAGTCAAAAAGCTCAGTGCGCCAAGCGCTGCCAGGGCCAGGGTATGCCAGATTAGCATCTCGGCTCGCTCTATATCTCCTGCCCCTAAGGACCTTGCAATAGCGGCTGCCACGGCCCCGCCCATGGCGCCGCCTGACATCATTTGGGTCAGCATTAGTAGCGGAAAGGCCAGGGCAATGGCGGCCAGCGACACGGTGCCTAGTTGGCCAATAAACCACACTTCAGTCATGCTGACACAAGCTTGAATAAAGAACGCCACACTGTTGGGTGTCGCCATTTTCGCCAGCAATGGTAGTGGTGGGGCGGTGATCAGTTCCCGGGTGCGGTCGTCCATTTATTATTCATCCTGGCGTTGAGGGCTTAATCTATCTTAGATACTTTAAAAATTAAAGTTATAACTTCAGTAGATAAAGTTTGTGAAACTTAACACCAGTGGCGTTGACCCTAACCGCGAACCGCGCATAATGCGGGGCAAAGATCGGGTGGTGAGTATCATGATGCGACTATTTGTGTTTCTGCTGGGCTGCGTGAGTTTGCAAACTCTGGCGGACAATCCAGTAAAGAAAATTGGTGAGATAGGCCACGGCCCCATTACCGAGGTCAGCGGCATTGTGAAGAGCCGCACCTATGGGGATACCTATTGGATTCATAACGATAGTGGAGATACACCCCGATTGTTTGCGATCAATGCCGATGGCACGGTGATTGTGCCGCCGTTTGTTAGAAAACAAACCATCGGTCCGGGGCACAGTGACCAACACTGGCCAGGTATGCCGGTGCTGGTGGCAGCCAACCAGGATTGGGAAGATATCGCGGTGTCAGGTGATCTAATTTACATCGCGGATCTTGGCAACAATGGCAATGCCCGGCGCGACCTGGGTTTGTATGTGGTCCGCGAGCCGAACCCAGCAGCCATCACTAATGTCAGGACGTTTCAGTACTATCCTGTTGAGTACCCAGAACAAAGCAGTTTCCCAGCTAAGAACTGGCACTTTGATTCGGAAGGTTTGTTTGTGGATGCTGCTGTACCTTATGTTATTACCAAGCATCGCCAACCAGGCAAGATTAGTGACTGGCAACGGGGCGCGAACCTTTATCGCCTGGATACCTGGCATACTGATCAAGTTAATCAACTGGTGAAAGTGAGTACCCATAGCGAAATGGCCGTGGCCACCGCGGCGGATCTTTCACCTGATGGGCAATGGCTGGCGGTTCTTTGTTACACCGATGTCTGGTTATTCAAACGGCCTACACAAGGTGATGATTGGTTTGCTAGTGAATCTCACCGCCTTAAGTTAGATTTTCGCCAAACAGGGCAAGTAGAAGCGATAGCCTGGCAGGATGACGAGCAGTTGATTTTTACTAACGAGCCAGGTGAGTTGTTTGGTATCACCCGGCGAGCGATTCAACAATCAACTGACCAGTAGCCACTGCTGTAGCTTTGCTTCTAATTCTGCAAAGTCGAGCGGCTTGGTCAGGTAGTCGCTCATGCCGGCGTTTAAGCATTTTTCTTTGTCGCCGAGCATGGCATTAGCGGTTAAGGCGATAACCGGGAGGTCTTTGAGGTGAGGGGCACGGCGAATGTTCTGGGTTGCCTCGTAGCCATCCATAACCGGCATTTGGCAATCCATGAGCACTAATCGATAGCGATGCTCGGCAATCATTTTCAGGGCTTGTTCGCCGTTCTCCGCTAGATCAACCTCTAGTGCAAGGTCTTCC
>JBKAGC010000018.1:0-29600 GCA_046290215.1 Pseudomonadales bacterium
CGCCACAGCGGCAGCATACAGATCATCGGTAAACACCGGGTCGCAACGCCGTATCCAGAGGCGTTCTGTGGTGAATTCCGTTGGTGTTGGGTCGAGTAAATTCATATCCCTCCAATGCCCAGCGACGTTTTATCTGGGGATTACCCAATATGGTAAGTTGTCACAGTAATTTGATCCAATAATTGTCTATACTTGCCGGGTTCAATGTCCTGCGAGTGGTTATCGTGGGGTGCAACTTATTAAGGTCAGGAGAGTAAGTTGGCAGATACCGGTGCCCGTGAACAATTGCTTGCCAGCGTGCAGGTGCCAGCAGAAAGCGTCCTCAATACGGGGTTACTGAGTCGCGGTATTGATAACTATCATATTGATGTGCGCCTGAGTGATGCATTCGTTCTGCATGCTAGAGAACTCATCAGCAAAGTTGTGAAGCGCATTTCCGCCGGCAATCGGCCGTTTCCTAATAGCGAAGATCTGGACGATTTTCGTGAAGCCTATAAAGATATGATGACCACCAGTTTGCATCGTACTCGAATGGATCTGGTGCCTGAAGAATTGCAGGTTTTGCAGTTCGGTATCATCAAATTTTTGCTAAAAGATATCCGTGCGCAACTGCAGGGTGTGCTGGAAAACATCGAAGAGCAGGTAGGACAGCAGCAGTATGCTGGATCCCGTAGTTTGCTCGCGACCCAAGAAAAGCTTGCCTGGTTTCGTCGCCACTACGATGTGTATTTGTATCGGGCCAATCGGGCCATCATGCAGCAGGTGCAAAGGCAAGAGAATGCCCTCAGAGATCTGCGCAAACAAATTACCCCTAACGACTCGGGTGAGTTGTTAAATGTGTTGTTTAACCCCATGTTGTGCGCCGAGTCACCGTCAGATACTTGTTTGCTCGCAGAGTCTTACGCCCTTTGGCCCAATGGTGGTAAAGACTTTCCAACGATCAATTTGCGCCTGGAAGATACACTGGCAGAGGCCTTTCCAGAATTAGAAATGGTGCCGCTTAAAAACACCACAAAGATTGAGGAAACCGAGGTGTATGACACCTTGCATGGTTTGTTTAACGCGCAAGATATTCTTGGCGCCAGCGAAGACCAGAGCACGGAATTACATGAAACCTATAGCTGGCTAGAGCATCCTGGCAATATTCGTTTGCTGTTTGACAGTGTGGTGCAAGAACGTGAGCTGAAGGACTTAAAAGACAATCTGGGCATGAAAGGGCAGTGGGACCTCAAGTCCGATTTGAAGAAGTTGCTGAAGATTTGCGCTGACCTCAAGGCGAAAATGTTCGACGATCTGGCCTTCAGGGAGGCGGTTGCTTGTTATCAATTGCGCGGTGACTGGTCTTTAAAGGATCAGCAAATTATGGACGTACGCCTGGCGTGCGCCTACGTTGCCGGCAACGACGCCAAGAAAATTCTCGCCAGGTTGGATGCTAACCAGGAAGGTACTCAAGCCTTGTTGAAACGTCTCGATGGCGTGGCGGAGACCTTGCCGAGGCTGATTCGCGATGAAGGAGAAGAGTATTTCCTGCGAATCTTAAGTGACCTTTGTCGCTATCGGTTACACCTTAAGTATTTTCGTTTTGCCCATCGGGCTTTGAATCGCATCCAGGTGATTACTGAGCCGGAGGCCATCCAGTTGGCCAAAGCGGGGGGTAAGCTTTACGAGTTGTTAAGGCGATCTGAACTCAAAGATCAGGAGGACAACGAGCCACAAATTGTTCGCCATGTGATTTTAAAGGCCGACGTAAGAGGGTCCACCACAGTGACCCGGGAGCTGCTAAAAAAGGAACTCAATCCGGCATCCTACTTTAGTTTACGCTTTTTCGAACCTATCACTGAGCGGCTTGCGGTGTACGGCGCCGTCAAGGTGTTTATTGAAGGGGATGCGGTGATACTTGGTATCTACGAGCAGGACAACGAACCCAATCACTGGTATGCCGTGGCCCGTGCTTGCGGTATGGCCAAGGAGATACTGGACATTGTTAGCTCGAAAAATGCTCATTCCGCAAAGACTGGCTTGCCCGGCCTGGAAGTGGGTATTGGTATTTGTTTTGAAGATGATAAGCCGTTGTTCCTGTTCGATGGCGATCGGCCGATTATGATTTCATCTGCCATAGGTACTGCCGACCGCCTTTCATCTTGTTCCTGGCAGCTCCGGCAAAGTCATGAAGGGGTATTTAACGTGGATGTTCTGGCGCTCACTAATCCCTCCGAGAGCGACAAAGGGCAAAAGAACCTGCACTACAACCTAAACGGTATTTTGCTCGACACGCCGGCGTTCAAAAAGTTACTTAGCGAGATTCCGATGAAAAAGCTC
This sequence comes from Pseudomonadales bacterium, assembly GCA_046290215.1. GTDB lineage: Bacteria > Pseudomonadota > Gammaproteobacteria > Pseudomonadales > Azotimanducaceae > JAHRVQ01. The sequence continues at coordinate 2,320 of JBKAGC010000018.1, forward strand.
AAGCTTAAAGTGAGCGGTGCAGCGGAGACCATGTACGTTGGGAAATTCCCTGATGTTCAGGGTAAAGAACGCGAGTTGGTGATCCGAGAGGGCGTCACTGGGCAGTTTGCTGAAGGTTCAGTGACTGGCCGTAGCGGAGCGCCATTTTACGAGGTGTTACCGAACTCCAAACTGGCCCGGCAGGTCCTCGAACATAGTCGCAAATCCTAGCTTAAATCCCAGGCCGAGAGGCCATTTTCGCCGCTCAAGTATGGGGTAATTGTCGCGATTCCGGATTGGAATTCTCATGGTTTTTAAAAGTGCTAGAATCCCGCCTCGCTTTTAACAACTGGGATGAGTTTCCGTGGGGAAAAACCTCTTTCAAAAGGTCTGGGATGACCATGTGGTTCGCCAACTAGACAGCGGCCAGTATCAAGTTCTAATCGGTTTGCACCTGATCCATGAGGTCACGAGCCCACAGGCTTTTGGCATGCTAAAAGACAAGGGTCTAAAGGTCGCTTACCCAGAGCGCACATTTGCCACGGTGGATCATATTATTCCAACGGATGATCAATCACGGCCGCTGCAAGATGATATGGCTGAAAAAATGATTCAGGTGCTCAGTGACGCGACCTCAGAGCATGGCATTGAATTCTTTCCGCCGGAGTCTGGTAGTCAGGGCATTGTTCATATTGTCGGCCCCGAGCTTGGCTTGACCCAGCCGGGTTTGACCATTTGTTGCGGGGATAGTCACACCTCAACTCACGGGGCGTTCGGTTGTATTGCCCTGGGGATTGGCACTAGCCAGGTGCGTGACGTGCTTGCCAGCCAGACGCTGGCCATGGACCCGTTAAAGGTTCGCCGCATTCGAGTAGACGGTGATCTCGCTCCTGGTGTCACAGCCAAAGACGTTATCCTTCATATCATCCGGGTTTTGGGTGTGAACGGCGGTGTTGGTTACGCTTATGAATATGCCGGCTCAACCATTGAAGCGATGACCATGGAAGAACGCATGACCGTGTGCAATATGAGCATTGAAGGTGGCGCCCGGTGCGGTTACATCAATCCGGATCAGACCACCGTTGATTATCTGCGTGGCCGGGAACGAGTCCCCAGTGGTGCCGATTTTGATGCTGCAGCGGAAAAGTGGTTGGCCTATGCCAGTGATGCGGACGCAACCTTTGATGATGAGGTGCAAATTTCTGCTGCGGATATTGCCCCTACTGTGACCTGGGGCATCACTCCAGGGCAAGCTATTTCTATCAAGGAATCCACACCCGATCCTGATGCTGTGGAAGGTCTTGAAAAAGACCTGGTGAATGACGCGCTGAAATATATGCAAATTCCGGCTAACACCCCGATTCAAGGCACCAGGATTGATGTGGCCTTTATTGGTAGCTGCACAAATGGCCGGATATCTGACTTCCAGGCGGTAGCGGAAGTGATCAAAGGTAAAAAAGTCGCGGCGCATGTGAAGGCGATCGCTGTGCCTGGCTCCGAAAAGGTGGATGCTGAGGCTCGCGCCCTGGGTTTACATGAAGTGTTTACTGAAGCTGGCTTTGAATGGCGTAAACCTGGCTGTTCTATGTGTCTGGCGATGAATCCGGATAAGCTGGTAGGGGATCAAGTGTGCGCCTCCAGTTCGAATCGTAACTTTGTCGGCCGCCAGGGTTCTTCCACTGGCCGGACGATTTTGATGAGCCCAATTATGGTGGCGGCCTCTGCTATTGAAGGCAGCGTTGCCGATGCTCGTGACGTTTTTCAAATCATCGCTTAAGGAGGCACTATGGACAGCAACGAAATTTCAAAGTTGAACGGTCGCGGCGTATATGTGCCCGGCAATGATATTGATACTGATCGGATTATCCCCGCCCGGTTTCTAAAGTGCGTCACTTTTGACGAGTTAGGTCCTGCGCTGTTTTACGATGAGCGTTTTGATTCAGAGGGAAATTCGAAACAACACCCACTGGATGATCCTAAGCATAAGGGCGCAGAGATTCTAATCTCTGACGCTAACTTTGGCTGTGGCTCCAGTCGTGAGCACGCACCGCAAGCGATCCAAAAGTTCGGCATTCGCGCGGTTATTGCCGAAAGTTACGCAGAGATTTTCCAGGGTAACTGCACAACCCTGGGTATTCCTTGCGTGGTGATGGAGAAAGAGGCCCGTGGTCAGTTAGCTGCAATCGTCGCAAATGAGCCAGATGCAGATTTGACCATTGATCTTAAGGCCATGCAGGTGGTGTGCGCGAATCAGGTTTTCCCGATCACCATGAAAGAAAGTAGTCGGGAGGCGTTTTTGGCGGCCAATTACGATCCGCTGGATACCTTGCTTCAGGCAAACGAGGAGATTAAGGTTACCGCGCAAAGATTAGGCTACGCGTAAGCTGAGCGCGAACAAAATTATGGTTCGGAAAAAGATTGAAATCTATGACACCACCCTCCGTGATGGCAATCAGGGAGAAGGCGTCAACCTGAGTCTTGGCGATAAGCTCGATATTGCTGTGGCGTTGGATGCTATGGGGATCGACTTTATCGAAGGCGGCTGGCCCGGTTCCAATCCCAAGGACGATGAGTTTTTTGCCCGCTCAAAGAAACTGCAGTTATCTCATTCCAAAATTACTGCATTTGGTTCGACTCATCGCTCTGATGTTAAACCTCAAGACGACTTTTTCCTGGGCAAACTGATTGCAGCGGATGCAGATGTCACTTGTATTTTTGGCAAAACCTGGGATCTGCATGTGGAACAGGCTTTGCGTGTATCACCGGACCGGAACCTGGAAATGATTGCCGGCTCCGTGGGGCACCTGGCAGAAGCCACCGGGAAGCCAGTATTTTATGATGCTGAGCACTTTTTTGATGGTTTCAAGAGTGACCCGGGTTATGCCCTGGCTACCTTGATAAGTGCCGTGGACGCTGGCGCGCAAAGAGTCATCTTATGCGACACCAATGGCGGCGTCTTGCCCCATGAATTGGCCCACGCGATTCGCGAGGTTCGTAAAGAAATACCTGGCATCAAGTTAGGCATTCATGTTCACAATGATGGCGGCCTTGGCGTGGCCAATACACTTCGGGCAATTGAAGAGGGTGTGATTCAAATCCATGGCACCATTAATGGCATTGGTGAGCGCTGCGGTAACGTGGACCTGACTTCCATTATTCCGAATCTAGAACTTAAGTTGGGTTACGAGTGTGTGCCGGAAGGGCACCTTAAAGGCTTAACCAACCTTAGCCGGACTGTCTGGGAGTATCTGAATATCCAGGGTCCGTTGGGTCAGCCCTATGTGGGTCCTTCCGCCTTTGCGCATAAGGGTGGTGTGCACGTCAGTGCGGTGCAGCGTAATCCTTCAACCTACGAACATGTCGATCCGGAGCTGGTCGGTAACTCACGCAAGATTCTCATTAGCGAACTTTCCGGTGGCTCGAACTTACGCGCCAAACTTGCGAATCGCTATTCTGAACTTGAGGATAGCGATGCGGTGAAATCCATCCTTGAAGAGGTCCAGGATAAAGAGCACGCAGGTTACTCCTACGAAAATGCGGATGGTAGCTTTGATCTCGTGGTGCGAAGACATATCGGGCGCTACAAGCCTCAGTTTGAACCTTTGTATTATCGGATTTATAGCCCCTCTAACGAGGACCAGGGTAACGTTGATGGCCTAATTGAGGCCAGCGTTAAGGTTCGCGTTGGCGACGATGTAAAGCTTTGTGCCGCAGAAGGTCATGGTCCTGTAGATGCTTTAAACAAAGCGCTACTTAAAGCTTTGGTAGAACCCTTTCCAACGCTGTTGGATTTGCATTTAACAGATTATTCGGTACGAGTGATCAACAATACACAAGAGACTGCCGCCAAAGTGCGAGTTTATCTTGAGCACAGCTTTGAGGGTGAAATCTTCGGTACCATTGGTGTCAATGTAGATATTATTCAAGCCAGCTGGAATGCTCTGGTGGAGGCTTATCAATACACCTTAATGCGCCATGTGGACTTTGTTAGTGAATTACCTGGTGGTGAGCTAACCAGTGCCCAGGATTCGAGGACGGTGTCCTGAGCATAAAAGGGTCCTGGGAGCGGCGTTGGCACCCCCTGCGCTCAGAGTGGGTAACCATCACCAGTCACCGCAATCAACGCCCCTGGTCCTCTGCGGATACCCAGGCTGCGGAACCAGAATCTATAGCCTTTGATGCCAGTTGCTATTTATGCCCCGGGAATACCCGGGTGTCTGGTAGGCAAAACGAGCCGTACGAAGGTATTTTTGTTTTCACCAATGATCATCCTGCTTTTAGTCCTGATGCGCCGGTCGAACTTGAGCCAGCGCCAGGTATCTATCAAAACGCCAGGGCGACGGGTACGACCCGGGTAATGTGTTACTCCCCGCATCATTCAACATCCCTCGCTGAGCTACCCTTGTCCAGCCACGAACAGGTGCTTGTTACCTGGGCCGAGCAAACTCGCGAGTTGCTCACTCAGTCAAATATCGAACAGGTGCTGATTTTTGAAAACAAGGGTGAGGTGATTGGCGTGTCCAATCCCCATCCCCATTGCCAGATTTACGCAGCCAGCTTTGAGTTTAAAAACTTAGAACTCGAGCGTTTAGCGATGGAAGCGCACCTAAAAGAAACCGGTCGTCATTTGATGGCAGATATTATTGCCAGTGAAACTGAAACCAATTCACGGCTTGTGGCAAGGAATGATGCCGCCTTAAGCTTTTTACCGTACTTTTCGCGTTTCCCGTTTGAGACGTTTATTGTGCCAACTCAATCACACAACTACTTGTACGAACTCTCGAACTCAGAACTCAAGAGCCTGGCGAAAGTGATGCAGGAAACGCTGGTGCGGTTCGATAACCTCTGGCGAAAACCCTTTCCTTACATGTTGGTATTGCATCAAGCGCCCCGCAATTATCAGGGTCAGTATCACTGTCACATCCAAATTCATCCACTTATGCGTCAAGCAAACCTGCAAAAGTTTCTTGCCGGTGTGGAAACAGGCGGGGGGCACTTCCTCAATGATGTGGACCCCGATGGCGCCGCTGCTCAGCTACGCGCGTTGCCAGATAAGCATTTTGCTCAGTGATGGTAGCCACCGGTGAAAATCGGTATGGTTTAGGAAGAATTTCATCATTTTAAGTTGATAGAGGGGAAACACATGTACGTTGATTCGCACTTAACTCAGGACTGGCACAAAATCCCGGATCACATTAAGAAGTTAGAAGCGGAAGGGTATGACAGCGCAGGTACCGCTGAAATGAACCATGACCCTTTCTTTCCTTTGATGTTAGCGGCGGAACATAGTGAAAATATTGGTGTGAGAACGGGTATTGCGGTGGCTTTCGCCCGAAGTCCAATGGTTCTGGCAAACCTGGGGCATGACCTAAATGCCTACTCAAAGTATCGCTTTACCATGGGACTTGGATCACAAATTCGACCTCACATCACCAAGCGCTTTAGCATGCCCTGGGGGGCACCGGCAAAGCAGATGAAGGAGTTGATCTCTGCCATGCGTGCAATCTGGGCGAATTGGTATGAAGGTGAACCGCTTAACTTTGAAGGTGAATACTACAACCACACCTTGATGACGCCGGCTTTTACTCCGCAAAACACTGAGTATGGTGCACCGAAAGTGACCCTGGCAGCGGTGGGGCCAGTAATGACTCGGGTTGCTGGTGAAGTTGCCGATGGCCTGATTATTCACCCCTTCAGTAATGAAAAATACATTCGTGAAGTGACACTACCGGCGGTAGAAGAAGGCTTAAAGCGCTCTGGTCGAAGCATGGACGACTTTGAAATTTCTTACACGCCGTTTTTAATCTCCGGTAAGGATGAGAAAACCTTCAACGCGACCAAGCTCGAAGCGAAAAACCGCATCGCCTTTTACGGTTCAACGCCAGCCTACAAAGGCGTCTTGGGTGTTCACGGTTGGGGCGACCTACAACCTGAGCTCAATGCCATGTCAAAGCAGGGTAAATGGCAGGAAATGGGCGAACTTATTACCGATGAAATGCTTAACACCATGGGTGTTATGGGCGAGCCCGGGGAAATTGTACCGGCCATTAAACAGCGCTATAGCGATTTTGTCAGTCGTATGAACGGTGGCTTCACATTCGTTGATGATGAAACCCGCCTTGATATGGTGAAGAGCCTCCGCGCCGGCTAACTGACATGTCATTACCCCGTTCTGTGGTCTGGGAGAACAATCAGCTTTGGTTGCTCGACCAGACCTTATTACCTCACGAAACCAAGATGCTCCATTGCGACAGCGTGGCCACCGTGTTTGCGGCGATTCAAGCGCTCAAGGTTCGCGGTGCGCCAGCTATTGGCATTGCCGCGGCCTACGGTATGGTGATTGACTGGCAAGGTCCAGTGGCGCTCAGCGCATTACAGGAACGAGCGCAATATCTGGTATCAGCGCGACCCACGGCAGTGAATTTGGCCTGGGCAGTCAATCGGCTAGTGGCTGTTGCTGCCGCCAATGAATCCAGAGGGGAGGTGCCTCTCGCGTTGTTACGTGCAGAAGCAGAAACCATCCACAACGAAGACAGATTGGCTTGCCGGGCTATTGGCAATCATGGCGCACCGCTGCTTGAAGGTCGGTCGAACTTATTAACCCATTGCAATGCAGGTTCTTTGGCTGTCTCAGAGTATGGGACGGCGCTGGCACCAATTTATCGTGCCCATGAGCAGGGCAGAAAACTTCACGTCTTCGTAGATGAAACCCGGCCCTTGTTGCAAGGCGCGCGATTAACCAGCTATGAACTCGCCAGTGCTGGCGTACCGTATACATTGATCACAGACAACATGGCCGCCCACGTGATGTCCCAGGGGAAAGTTGATGCTGTGATTGTTGGTTGTGATCGTGTGGCACGAAATGGTGATGTGGCAAATAAGATCGGCACGCTCAACCTGGCGATCCTTTGCCAGCATTTTGCCATTCCCTTTTATGTGGCATGCCCAATTTCAACCATCGATGTAGATACTGCCACCGGGGCTGAGATCGCCATTGAAAGCAGAAATCCCGATGAAGTGCGCAGCTTTGCCGGTGCCCTCGCTAGTCGCCAGGATGCTCCCGTGTTTAATCCTGCATTTGATGTGACGCCAGCAGCGCTGGTTTCAGCCCTGATTACCGAAGTGGGCGTGATTACCAACCCTGGTGAAGATGAGATTGTCGGGTTGTTCGCTTAAATCTACCTAATTGGCGAACGCTCAGGTCCTTGTAAAAGCGGCAATAACTGACTGGGGTTGTTCTTCGATAGTAGCAACAATAGTGGGAACAAAGTCTCCCGGCACCGGTCTACTCCCTGATATCCCACGATTTGCACCAACAACTTGTTTTAGGCTGCCACAGGTATTCCTGTGCAGCGACACACCTGAAGATGGAAACAAAGTGGAAGGCTGGTGCTTGCTGTTGAGTTCCGCGGTCGAATCAAAGGAAAATGACCTGGAGAGGAGATTCTTTGCAATATGCCTGAAAATAAACCTGTACTAATTGCCCTGGTAGTTACCGGACTTGCTCTGGTTGGGCTCGCCGTCTACTACTTTACCTCCCAGCCCGACGAGCCAGTTTCGGTGAGTGAAACCGTGCCGGTTAACACCGCGCCCATCGCGACGCCTGAACCTGAGCCAGAGCCTGAACCGGAACCGATTCCCGAGCCAATGCCGGAACCTGAGGTCGCGGAAGAAAAGCCGGGGTTTGTCTTGCCAAGGCTAGATAATAGCGATCAACTTATTCGTGATGGTGCCGTAAGCTTAACCCGCCATGAAGGCATTAATGCCTGGCTTGGTTCCGATGAGCTGGTACGTAAAGCCGTGGCCTTTGTTGATAATGTTGCCGCTGGCTCCATTGCTCGAGAACCCGCCGCTGCGTTGGCACCCCGGGGACAGATCATTGTTCGCGAAATAGAGGATGGCGTTTATGTGATGGATGAACGCTCCTTTGATCGATACAACCTGGTGACGAGTGTGTTCTTGTCGCTGGATACGCAACGTGCGGTGGAGTTTTACTTGCTGCTTAAACCACTGTTTGCAGAAGCATACGGTGAGCTTGGCTATCCGAGCGGTACTTTTGACCAGGTAATGTTGCGCGCCATAGGTAGACTGTTGGAAACCCCTGATGTCAACGAGCCAGCCCGGTTGGTGAGGCCAGTGGTGATGTATGAATATGAAGATCCCCAGCTAGAGAATCTAAGCCCAGCGCAAAAACAACTTTTACGCATGGGGCCAAAGCATGGTGCAGCCATTAAAAACAAGCTTCGAGAAATCGCTCTGGAACTGAGAAGCGCCATAGAATAGCTTTTTGGGGCCGCTCTTATTGCTCTGAAAGAGCCTTTTCCTGGGCGCGTTTCAGTGGTTTGAGCAGGTAGTCCATCACAGTTTTCTTGCCGGTGATGATGTCCACGGACGCAATCATACCGGGCATAATGGGCAACGGGTTGTCACTATCTCCCAGATGACTTTGCTGAGTGCGGACGCGAATCTCGAAAAAGTGCTCACCTCGTTCATCAGTAATAGAGTCAGCGCTGATTCGTTCTAGAACGCCAGGCAAACCGCCGTAGATCGCAAAATCATAGGCTGTAAGTTTTACCGTGGCGGATTGACCCGGATGAATGAAGGCAATATCCGCCGGACGTACCCTGGCCTCGATCAGCAACGAATCATTACCCGGTACGATTTCTACTAGATCCATACCGGGCTGGATTACAGAACCAATGGTATTGACCAGAACCTGCTTAACAGTGCCATCTACCGGCGCACGAACTTCAGTGCGGTTGACCCGGTCCTGTAAGGCGACATTGGTGATCGACAATAGAGATAACTCCGTTTCTGCCTGACTAAGTTCGGCCTGGGTTTGACTCAGAAACTGCCGGTGACGCTCTTCGATTTTGTTTTCTGCTTCTCGCACAACCGCTTCGGCGCGGGGGATGGCCAGTTCATTCACTTTAAGCCGGCCCATAGCCTCATTAACCGCCACTTGCAGCCTGAGTAGCTCCACCTTGGAGACCGCTCCAGTGTCAACCAGAGGGCGTGTTAGATCGAGCTCTTGTTGGGCCAGGTCAGCATTCAACTGTAGTTTGTTTTGTTCGGCTCTTAGTTCCGCCAGAGCCTGACGTTGTTGAGTGAGCTGTTGTTGTAAAATATCCAGAGCGGCATTTAGCTCATCTTGTCGAGAACGAAACAGTCTAACTTCTTGCAAGTACAAGGCTAGTTGCGCTTGTTCAGCATCTTTTGGGGCGGCAAAGGACTGCCCGGCAATTTCAGCTTGTAAGCGGGCGATGCGCGCTTCAAGAGCATCTGCACTAAACAAACCCTCGTTGTAGGAAGAGGCAAAGCGAGTGTCATCCATGCGTATTAAGGTTTCCCCAGCACGGACCTGATCACCCGCGCTAATGAGAACCTCTGATAAAATACCACCTTCGAGATTTTGGACGGTTTGAACCTGAGACGAGGGAATCACGCGACCGTCTGCTCGCGCCACTTGATCGATCTCGGCGAAACTTGCCCAGACGATAGTTGTGATGAGAATGAGCAAGGTAAGCCATAAAACACCGTGGCTGATTAAGGGTGGACGTTCCAGCAAAGCTGCTGATGTCTCACGCATAAATTTCAGATCGGTTTCGCTATGTTTAAACACGGGGGACTATCCCTTGCGGTTCAGTGCGCTGGTTAGCTGACAGGTCTTTGAGTACTTGATCGCGGGGGCCGTCGGCAAGGATTTTGCCGTCGTTAATGAGAATTAAGCGGTCAACCACCGACAGCATATTAGCTTTGTGAGTGACGAGTAGCAGCGTGGTATCGTCGCTGAGGTTCTTAAGGTGCTGTTGAAAATGTAGTTCGGCAGTAGAATCCATACTGCTTGTGGGCTCATCCAGCAGTAACAGGGGCGTCTTGCTTAACAGCGCCTGGGCAAGCAGGAGTGCCTGGCGTTGGCCGCCGGATAAGGCGCTGCCTCTTTCGCCAACTTGAAGGTCAAAACCTTCAGGATGTTGTTGAACAAATGTGAGCAGTCCCGAGATTGCTGCGGCTTCGCGAATTTGTTGATCCGAGGCCAAGGGTTGACCCAGAGTCAAGTTGTCTCGAATGGTGCCGCTCAGAATCTGGGCGTCCTGGGAAACGAATGTGGCGTTGCGGCGAATGTCCTGTGGATCAAGTTGGTGGATGTCTGTATCAGACAGCAAGATCGCGCCGTCTCCGGGATAGTGAAAACCCATGATGAGTTTGAGAATCGTTGACTTGCCTGAACCCATCTTGCCTATGATGCCAACTTTTTCTCCCGCCCGAATCTTGAAGTTTATCTCCTTCAATGCCGGGACTTTTTGTTGTGGGTAGGAGAAAGTCACATTGTTAAACTCGAGCGCGCCACTGAGCGCATCTCTATGCAGGAAGTTTTTATCATCAGGACGTTCAACTGGTAGTGCCATCATACGATTAATGGCGTCGTAGGCAGCTAAGGAATGGTGATAGCGGGTCAGGATACCGGCCACCTGGCCCATAGGTGCGAGGCAGCGGCCGGTTAGAATCGTACAGGCAATCAAACCGCCCACCGATAAGTCTCCGTCCATAATCAGGTAGACACCTGCCACCACAACTGCAACGGTGCTGATTTGTTGCAGGATCTGAGAAAAGTTGATCACGGTTGCACTGAGCAAGCGCGAGCGGAGGCTAAGTTTCGCCAGGGAGCCGGTCAAGGCTTCCCAACGACTTTGCATTTGTCCTTCAGCCCGATTGCTCTTGATGGTGTCCAGGGCATTTAGTGCTTCAACTAAAAATGCATGTTTTTTTGCCGATTGCTTAAAGGTCTCCTCGATGAGTTTTTTGAGTGGCGCTTGCAACAGCATACCCACTAGCACAATCACAGGGATAGTGATCAGCGGAACCAGCACAATCGAACCACCAACGCTGTAAATGATGATGAGAAACAACAATACGAACGGTAGATCGATCAAGGTCGTCAGGGTGGTCGAGGTAAAGAACTCACGGAACGTGTCAAATTCCTGCAAATTGTTGGCGAAGCTGCCCACTTGCTTGGGCCTGGCTGTGAGCTGAATATCCATCACCCGGGCAAAGGTTTGTGCTGAGAGGAGAATGTCTGCGCGTTTTCCCGCTATATCGAGAAAGTAGCCCCGCAACATCTTCATGGCCAGGTCGAAAAGAAAGATAATCGCGACCCCTGAGGCCAACACCCAGAGCGTCTCAATGGCGTAGTTGGGAACCACGCGATCATAAACATTCATGATGAAGAGCGGGCTCACCAGCGCGAACAAATTGATCAATAGTGATGCCACAAGAATCTCAAAGTAGATATTGCGTGATAGCTTAATGGTGCTCCAAAACCAGTGTTCCTGCCCTTGCTCTGTAGTAGCGGCTGGTTTGCAATATAGGCAGACGCCCTGGTAGCTCGACTCCAGGTCTTGTCGAGAAATCCGCTTTTGTGCGGTGGGATCTTCTGGATCTACAAGGATCGCTTCATCAGCCTGCAAGGCTTCAAGAATGACGTAATCATCATGGAGCAGAATCACCGCTGGCAAAGTCTCTGGTGAGATATTGACCAAAGGTGTCTTGCTAACGGCCGCATTGAACCCTGCCTGGTTTGCGGCGCGGACAAATAGTGCTTCGTCAAATTGTCCGGTCAACGGAATACCCGCACTCAAACTCGCCGCCGATTGTGGCCGCAAGTGAAAACGGGTCAGGTAAACCAGTGCGCCGAGGAGCGTATCCTTATCCTGAGGCCCTGTATTCGCCACTGTCTCATCGCTGGTTTCTGCCACTTTATAATCCGTTATTGTGCTGCTGGTGTACTTGCCAGATGATGGTTGCCAGATGTGAAGCTGGTAACATTGCGGGAAAGTATACCAAGTTAACGGGAGGTGCAGATGTTCCCGGTAATTTGGTGTTATGGTTGGTTTTTGTTTTAAGGCATCGATCTTTTGTTGTTGCGAGCGCTTTTCATTGCAGTGTGTCTGTATTGCCCCTGGTTGGTGGCAGAGGAGGCAGATTTTAGCCTGGCGCAGCAGGCAGCAGCGCAGGGGAACTACCGCGAGGTTGTTGGAATTTTAAGCGGTGCTTTGGAAGACCCGGAGATCACTCCGGATCAGGCGGTGGTGGCATTTGCTAATCGGGGCATCGCCTATAGTCTCCTCAACGCTTACGCGCTGGCAAAGCAAGATTTAGAAGCCGCGCTTGCGATTAATCCAACCCATGCCTTGACCTTAAATCATCTTGGTTTGCTCGCCGAGCAGGTCGATCAAGACTTTGAACTCGCCGCCGGCTTCTATCGGGTCGCTATCGAACAACAGTTTCCCGCCAGTCAGGTGAACCTGGCGAACTTGTATTGGTATGGCAAAGGGGTACCGCGCGATCCGAAGCGGGCCTTTGAGTTATATCGGCAAGCGGCCAAGGCCGGATACAACATGGCATTTGTACCTCTGGGCGAGATTTATGCTACCGGCGATGGTGCACCCCAGGACCATAAGCGGGCGTTCGAGCTATTTGTTCGGGCCAGTAAAACTGGTGTCCCGGCCGCCAACTATCACCTGGGTTTTGCTTACGAAAAGGGCCGCGGTGTACGCCAGGACTTGGAGCTAGCAAAGCGAAACTACCAAATCGCCGCGATCCAGGGTCACGGCGAAGCGCAGAATGCCCTCGGGTATCTCTATCGCCGCGGTTTAGGTGTGGAGCAAGACTATGTTGAAGCTGCGACCTGGTATCAACTTGCTGCGGATCAAGGTGTTGCCGGTGCGATGAATCGTCTAGCCTGGTTGCTGGCGGGTTGCCCTGTGGCTGATGTTTGTGATGGTGAGGCAGCCCTGGAACTCGCCTTGCGTGCGATACAGGACCAGGAATCAGCCACTCGACTGGACTCTCTGGCAGCGGCTTATGCTCGTCTGGGTCGATTTGATGAGGCATCCTCAGTGATGTCGCGAGCACTGGCTAAACTGGCGCCGGACAGTAAAGACCGGCCCAGTTATCAACGTCGCAAAGAGCAATATCAGCAAGGGATCATGTTGCAGCTTTAAGATGCTGTTGAGATTCTTCCAGACCCTACGTGATCACAAGTTGCCGGTTTCAACCGGTGAGTTGCTGGATTGTTTACAGCTACTGCAGTCAGGCCTGGTTCGTTTTAATTACGATGATTTTTATGTGCTTTGTCGCTGTTGCCTGGTGAAGAATGAACGCCTGTACGACAAGTACGATGTCGCCTTTGCTGCCTTTCTAGCGGGACTAAAGGCTGACCCAGACCAGGGCTTATTTGAAGATACGGAGCATCTGCGTCTTCTCAAAGAAGTGTTGTACCAGCAAGACCGTGACCCTGCTGATTACGAACAAGCGTTAAAAGACTATCAGGCGATCATGCAAAAGCTCGATGCGGAACATGCTGCCCGCATGAATGATCCTGAAAGCAAAGATGCCGTGCCCAGAGTACCGGGTGAGCCAGTGGACCCGACCGGTCAAGCGCAAGAACTAGAATCTGCTGCTGGTGACGAGTCAGCGGAACCGTCTGCAAATGCCATCGAAAGCCACCCAGGTCCTGAACCAGGTGATGGTGATTCAGGGGAGTCAGGAGAAACAGGCGACGAGGGCGACAGCGGAGAAGAAGGTGATGACGGTCATGAAGGAGAGAAGGGCGATCGCGGTGAACGCGGTGAAGGTGACGACGGTAATATAGGTTACGGTGAATCTAATGAGGGCACTGAGGGAGCTAAGGAAACGTTCACCCAGGCGAGGCAACAGGCTGATGCCCTCTGGGCTAGACGACGCTTCGAAGACCTTGATGACGATGTCGAACTTGGAACGAGAAACTTAAAGATAGCCCTGCGGCGGATTCGCAAGTTCGCCCGCACCGGCGCTCACTGGGAATTAGATCTGGCCACCACGATCACCAACACCGCGAGGAATGGAGGCCTCTTGGATATTGTCGAAGTACCGGAGCGGCACAACTCGGTTAAGGTTTTGCTCCTGTTGGATATTGGCGGCTCCATGGATGAGTATGTGACGCTGTGCCAACAGTTATTTGCTGCTGCGAAATACGAGTTTAAATTTCTTGAGTACTACTACTTCCATAACTTTATCTATGAAAAAGTCTGGACGGACAATGAGCGTCGTGATGATCAGCGAGTGTTAACTCTGGATCTATTGAGAAAGTTCTCTGCCGACTACAAGATTATTTTTGTTGGCGACGCTGCCATGGCGCGGCATGAAATACTAGAGAAGGGCGGTAGCGTAGAACACTACAATGCCGAGCCAGGGCAGGCCTGGTTAGCAAAAATCCGTGAACACTTTCGCCATGTGGTTTGGCTCAATCCGACGCCACGAGATGAATGGTGGAACAGTGATTCGATCCAACTGATCAGGCGCTTACTCGACGACGAGATGTACCCGCTCAATGTTACGGGTATTGATCTCGCCGCGCGTAGTTTAACAAGGTAATTAAAAAGCCATCTTAACCAAACAGCTAAACTAGACAAGCAAACGCGTTTGTTAGTCAGGTAAGTTAAGCACCCTCTTGGCAATGACATTCAACTGCACTTCGGATGTGCCACCCTCAATGGAATTCGCCTTGGAGCGTAACCACTCACGGGTAGTGTTTAACTCGCGCCCGGTGAACGCATCACCTTCCCAGCCGAGACTATTCGTACCTTGAATGTCTAGCATCAATTCGTAGCGAGCTTTGTTGTGCTCGGTGCCATACAGCTTAAACATAGACGAGGTTGCTGAGGGGCCAGTAGAAACCTTGGCCTCTTCGGCGGCGCGACGCAAAGTGAGGGCAAAAGCAGCGCCGTTCATCTTGTGTGCAGCAACCCGATGGCGTAACTCACGGTCAGCAATTTTGCCGTCTGCTTCGCCCACGTAGTTTTTCGCCTGGTTTTCCATTGAGTGTTCTGAACTGCCGCTACCACCCAGACCCATGCCGGAAATCATGCTTCGTTCGTGTTGTAACAATCGCTTGGCAATCGTCCAGCCTTCATTGACCGTGCCAACCAGGTTTTCCCTGGGGACGCGAACATCATCGAAGAAGGTTTCGCAGAACACTGAGGCACCGCTAATTAACTTAATGGGTTTGGTGCTAACGCCTTTTGCGGTCATATCAAACAGAATGAAACTGACGCCATTGTGTTTTGGTGCTTTAAAGTCAGTTCGAACCAGGCAAAAAATCCAATCGGCTTTATCTGCATAAGAGGTCCAGACCTTTTGTCCGTTGATGACATATTCATCGCCTTCCAGAATCGCTTTGGTTTGTAGGCTAGCCAGGTCAGAGCCCGAGCCTGGCTCGCTGTAGCCCTGACACCAGCGAATCTCACCGCGAACGATCTTCGGTATGTGTTCTTGTTTTTGTGCTTCATTCCCATACTCAAGCAGCACAGGGCCAAGCATGCTGATACCAAAGGAGGTTAGTGCTGGTCGTGCCTTGATGCGCCGCAATTCATCTTGCAAGATCATGTTTTCTTCTTTCGATAGGCCACCACCGCCGTATTCCTTTGGCCAGGTTGGGCAGGTCCAACCTTTTTCGCCCATGCGCTGTAACCAGAGTTTGGCATCTTCGTTCGGGAAGGTAGCGTTCCGTCCACCCCAGACAGTTTCGTCGTCGCCCATGGGTGTGCGCATAGACGCTGGGCAGTTTTCTTCTAGCCAGGCGCGGGTTTCATTGCGGAAGGTTTCTAAACTCATAGTGTGATATCCAATACTGCATGAATTACGAGCTGCAATAATATCACGCAGTGAGGCGGTGGTCTTAAAGCAGCTTGGGGTTCTGTTTTAGCTGACGACGTTAAAAGGCTGATTTTTGTGGAAGTGTTTTATGATATCGCTAACCTGCGCGATCAACCTTTGCCGTGATTCTTTTGCGCCCCAGGCATTGTGGGGCGTAATTAGTAAGTTGGGCATCCCCGCAGAAAGCAATTGGTCATCGTCGGCAGGTGGCTCGATTGGCAAAACGTCCAGTGCGGCGCCAGCGAGTTGGCCTGATTGGAGGGCATCCAGTAACGCTGCATTGTCGATGAGTGCACCTCGTGCGGTGTTGATCAGGTAGCTGCCTTTTGGCATGAGACCCAAAGTGTTGGCGTTAATCATCTTTTCACTGTCAGGGGTTAAAGGGCAGTGGAGGGTCAGGAAGTCTATTTCTGGCAGTAGCTCATCTAGTGTGAGCACCGCAAACTGGTTTTGCTGATCATGCAGTTGTTTGTGTTGGCAGAGTTTCACTTCCATACCAAACGCCACTGCTAATTTCGCTACCGCCTGGCCAAGCTCGCCATAGCCCACAATACCCAGACGTTTCCCGGCAAGCTCGAAGATGGGGCGGTGCAGTAGGGTTGCCTGGCCCCGCTTTTGCCATGCGCCCTGTTGGGTGTCGCTAAAGTAGCCTGGCATATTGGTGGCAAGGTTAAGCATGAGACCAAGGGTATGTTGCGCTACCGAGGCACTGCCGTAGCCGCGAACGTTGCAAACCGTGACTTGCCGCTCGCGAGCTGCATCAAGATCGATGTTGTTAGTGCCTGTGGCCATAATGCTAATCAGTTGTAGGTGCTTCGCTCCTTTGATCGCGGCTGCCGTGACCGGGGCCTTGTTGGTGAGGACAATCTCGGCATTTACAATCCGTTCCGGGACATCGCCTGGGGCAGTATCTGGAAAGACCTGCCAGTCATCACCATTGTCGAGAATGGCGCCTAACTCGGCATCACCAAGAGTTGCTGCATCCAGTATGACTCCGCGCATAGCGTTGTTGTGTTCCTGTTGTTGTATCGGCGCAGTGTGCCATTGCCTTTGCGTTTTCGCCAACAAGCAGACTGGGAATTATCAGCTACGCTTAGAAGATTGACAGACAACCAATTACCGGTAGGGATCAGATCAAGCCGTGACGCTGCGAAGTAACCTCAGAAATAAAGAATGGCTAACGCCTAATGAGGTGGCAGAGTTGCTCCTGGTCTCGCCTGTCACCGTCCGGCAGTGGGCGCAAAAGGGACGCCTGGAAGCACGCACCACGGCAGGTGGTCATCGCCGATTTAGCATGGATGCGGTGCGCCAGTTTGCGGTGAAGGAAGGTATGGCGGCGCGTCTTAAGGGGATAGCAAATCGTAGCATCCTGGTGGTGGATGATGATGATCATCTGAATCGATTTCTAGTTGAGCTATTCAAAAGCCGTGACGAGGGAGCACTGGTGGAAAGTGCAAGTAACGGTTTTGAGGCGGGCAGCAAGGTACTTAAGGTCATGCCAGATGTGGTGCTGCTAGACATTATGATGCCAGGCATGGATGGCTTTGAAGTATGTGAACGACTAAAGGCTGACGTGGACACCATGCATATCAAAGTGGTCGCTATGTCCGGTTATCACAGTGAAGAGAACGAGCGCCGGGTGCTAGACGCCGGCGCGGATACGTTCTTAAAAAAGCCTTTTAGCAACAAGGAAGTGTTGCAGGCGTGTGGCTTTGTGAGTCAGCCCACTGAGCAGCCACAATAGCTGCATTAGGAATACTACTTACAAATTAGGGAATTGCTCAGAGATGGCTTCGTTCCATTCTGCAACGCGCTCTGCCTGACTTTCCAGCAAGGCGTCAACGTCGCCAGAAATAGTGATCGAAACAATCTTGTCACCCTGTTCAATGGCATCCACTACAGCTTGATCCTCAGCGCCGGCAACCGCACCAAAAATACTATGAGCATCATCCAGATGAGGGGTTGGCACGTGAGTAATAAAGAATTGGCTACCGTTGGTTCCAGGACCAGCATTCGCCATTGAGAGTTTGCCTGGCGCGTCATGACGCAAACTCGGCACAAACTCGTCTTCAAATCGGTAACCCGGGCCGCCAGTACCAGAACCTAGCGGGCAGCCGCCTTGAATCATAAAGCTGGCAATGACGCGATGGAAATTCAGTCCGTTGTAATAGCCACGTTGCGCGAGGTTGACGAAGTTCGCCACGGTGACTGGCGTTTCATCGGCAGTAAAATTGACGTTGATCGTACCTTTTGAGGTTTCGATTTGCCCAGTGATATTCATAATTATCCTTAAATAGAGAAAAAAGCTTGGCTGGTTATCTGGCGTTGATATCGACGTAGTCGCGCTTGTTTGGGCCAAGATAGAGCTGACGAGGGCGGGCAATCTTGTAAGGTGCACTCATCATTTCGTTCCAGTGGGTAATCCAACCGGGCATACGACCCAGGGTGAAAATCACAGTGAACAGTTCAGTGGGAATACCCACAGCTTTCAGGGTGATACCAGAGTAAAAATCAATATTCGGGTACAGCTTACGCTCAATGAAATACTCATCTTCCCGGGCAATCTTTTCGAGTTGGCGGGCAACTTTTAACAGCGGGTCTTGTACACCGAGTTCTTCGAATACTGCCTCGCAAGACTCTTGCATAACGGTGGCACGAGGGTCGAAGTTTTTGTAGACCCGGTGACCAAAGCCCATTAGCTTAAATGGATCGTCTTTGTCTTTTGCTTTCGCCACGTATTCTTCAACACGGGATTCGTCGCCGATCTCGTTGAGCATGTCGAGTACGGCCTCGTTTGCGCCACCATGGGAAGGTCCCCAGAGGGCAGAAACACCGGCTGAGATTGCTGCATATGGATTACAGTCGGTAGAACCGGCCATTCGTACCGTTGATGTTGAGGCATTTTGCTCATGATCGGCATGCAACATGAAAATGCGGTCCATGGCGGCAGCAATGGTGGGGCTCACCGTTGATGGTTTGCCGGCCTCGCCAAAACACATGTTGAGGAAGTTTTCTGCGTAGCCTAGTGAAGGGTCGGGTTCGACAAACGCTTCGCCCTTACCGTGTTTATAAGCCATCGCCGCAAGGGTAGGAATTACCGCAATTAAGCGCTGGGCTGTGGTCATACGATCATCAGCGTTAGCGATGTCTGTTTCTTCATGGTACAGAGAGGCAAGACCGGAAATGGCCGCGCCCACCATGGACATAGGATGGGCACCCTGGGTAAAGCCCTGGAAGATATTTTGGAACGTCTTATCCACGGCTAACTTATCTTTAATGGACGCTTCGAAGTCGTCGTACTGGGCTTGTGACGGGAGTTCGCCATTCAAGAGTAAATAGCAAACTTCCAGGTGATTAGACTGCTGTGCAAGCTGGTCAATAGGGTATCCCCGGTAGGTTAGGATACCTGCATCGCCATCGATGTACGTGACCGCAGAGTCACAGCTGGCGGTGCTCAAAAAGCCCGGGTCGTAAGTGAAGATACCTTCTTTGATGAGGCCTCTGACATCCACCACGTTGTTGCCTTCTGTGGCTTCAAGGACAGGCAATTCCGTGGTTTTGCCGTCAATAGTTATGCTTACTTTTTGCGTCATCAAATATTCTCCGGATTGACGGATTCAGTACTGTTATCTGGTATTTCTATGGCACTAGAAATTGCCCGCTGGGCTCAGCGGGGCGACCATCATTCCAAAACCAACTACGCTTGTAAAGGCTTGTGTATTGCGGCTTTTGAGAGGTCTCTGGTTTGTTTTTTGAAAGTAAACTATCTATGATTACGCGCCGTACAAGGGATCATACAAGCCCTTTACAGAATCCATTTTTCTCGCTCCGCCGCGGCCAGTGAAGCCTTTCGCTTGTTGTTCACTAGAATCTCACGGGGAGTGAATCATACAGGGAAATTTGTTTTGCAAAATGATCATCGTCCTACCAATGTGAACCCGTCCGACCTGGCGGCATTCGCGTGGCCAATTACCGCGCTGGCCTCGATTCTGCACCGGGCAACGGGAGTGATTCTATTTATCGGGGTCGGCTTTGGCCTTTATGCCCTCGATATGTCGTTGTCATCTGAAGCAGGTTTTGAAACGTTAAAAGGTATGATGGCATCGCCTTTCGGTAAATTTGTTACCTGGGGTTTGTTGGCCGCGCTGGGTTATCACTTCGTGGCGGGCATTAAGCACCTGATTATGGACTTCGGCGTGGGTGAGACTCTGGAAGGATCCAAATTCGCTTCCCGGGTGACATTGTTGTTCTCAGCCATTCTGGCCGCATTGGCCGCCGTCTGGGTTATTCAGGGTTAAGGGGCAGATTATGGTTACACAAGTTACAAGTTTTTCGCGCAACGGCATGTCCGACTGGATTGTCCAGCGGGTAACGGCGGTTATTCTAGCTGCTTACACGGTGGCGCTGGTTGGCATCGTGTTACTGCAGGGTGAAATGACCCACGCTGATTGGCAAGCGTTGTTCTCACAAACCTGGATGCAGGTTTTTACCTTACTCGCTATTTTATCCACTTGTTCCCATGCCTGGATTGGTATGTGGACGTTTGGCACTGACTATATTCGTGAACACTACTTTGGTCCAAATGCCGATGGCATTCGCTTGGTATACCAGGTTGGTTGCGTACTTTTGCTGGCGGTCTACCTCATTTGGAGCGTCAAAATCCTCTGGGGGAGTTAATTAATGTCTGATATTCCAACTTTAGAATTCGATGCCATCATTGTCGGTGGCGGCGGCTCCGGTATGCGAGCGGCACTGCAGCTTGCAGAGTCCGGGCGCAAAACCGCGGTTATCTCCAAGGTGTTCCCGACTCGATCTCACACGGTGTCTGCCCAGGGTGGTATTACCTGCGCCATTGCCAGTGAGGATCCCAACGACGATTGGCGCTGGCACATGTATGACACCATTAAGGGCTCTGATTACATCGGCGACCAGGACGCGATTCAATACATGTGTAGCGTTGGCCCTGAAGCGGTGTTTGAGCTTGAGCACATGGGCTTACCATTTTCTCGAAAAGAGAATGGTCGGATTTACCAGCGTCCTTTTGGCGGCCAGTCGAAAGAATTTGGTAAAGGCGGCCAGGCAGCGCGAACTTGCGCCGCGGCTGACCGTACCGGTCATGCCTTGTTGCACGCGCTTTATCAAGGCAACTTGAAAGCCGGCTCCGTGTTTTTCTCTGAATGGTTCGCGGTAGATATTGTTAAGAACCAAAAGGGTGTTGTGGTTGGTATCACGGCCCTTTGTATGGAAACCGGTGAGCTGCACTATATCAAGGCCAAAGCCACAGTATTCGCGACCGGCGGTGCAGGTCGTATTTACCAGTCCACCACCAATGCGCTCATGAACACGGGTGACGGCACGGGGATGTCACTACGTGCTGGCTACTGTGTCCAGGATATTGAAATGTGGCAGTTCCACCCCACTGGTATTGCGGGTGCTGGTGTCCTGGTTACAGAAGGCTGCCGCGGTGAAGGTGGCTACCTGATTAATAAAGATGGCGAGCGCTTTATGGAGCGTTATGCGCCAACCGCCAAAGACCTTGCAGGTCGTGACGTGGTAGCCCGTTCTATGATTCTCGAGATTCTGGAAGGACGCGGCGTTGGTCCTGATGGGGACCATGTACTGCTTAAACTCGACCATCTGGGTGAAGAGATTCTGCACTCAAGATTGCCAGGCATCACTGAATTGTCCAAGTCATTTGCCGGTGTCGACCCAGTGAAGGCGCCAATTCCTGTGGTACCTACTTGTCACTACATGATGGGCGGTACAGCCACAAATATTCATGGCCAGGTGATTACCCAAAACGAGGCTGGTGAAGACGTCATCGTTCAGGGCTTATATGCGGCGGGTGAAGCAGCTTGTGTCTCTGTACACGGCGCCAACCGTCTAGGCGGTAACTCACTGCTTGACCTTGTGGTATTCGGTCGTGCTGCAGGTTTGCACATTACGGAAGTACTGGAGCAGGGTATCGACTTTGACGATCCTACCGACAGCGACCTTGATGAAGCCACCAAACGCCTGCGTCGTTGGGACGAGTCAAAAGGTGGTGAAAGCGTCGCTAAGCTTAAGAAAGAATTGCAATCTACCATGCAGCTTAATTTCGGTGTATTCCGCCGTGAAGACACAATGTTGCAAGGTATTGAAAAACTGGCTGAGCTTCGTGAGCGTATCTCTAAAGCATCATTTAGCGATAAGAGCCGCGCGTTTAATACCGCACGACTTGAAGCGCTAGAATTGGATAACCTGTTAGAAATCGCCGAGGCCACCGCCATTGCCGCGGAAGGCCGTAAGGAAAGTCGCGGCGCACACGCCCGTGATGACTACCAGGAGCGTGATGATGCGAACTGGTTGTGTCATTCCATCTACAACCCGAACACCAAGAAAC
Source organism: Pseudomonadales bacterium (assembly GCA_046290215.1). Lineage (GTDB taxonomy): Bacteria > Pseudomonadota > Gammaproteobacteria > Pseudomonadales > Azotimanducaceae > JAHRVQ01. The sequence continues at coordinate 24,377 of JBKAGC010000018.1, forward strand.
TAGGTAAGCGAGACGTCAACTTTGCGCCTTCCTTGCTGGAAACGGACACGGATTTGCCAGACGGCGTATTTGAACCAAAAGAGAGAGTTTACTAATGCAAGTTAGTGTTTATCGATATGACCCAGATAAGGATAACGAGCCTTATCTGCAGGACTTTTCAGTCGATCTGCAGGGTAAAGACCCCATGGTGCTCGAGCTGCTGGAGCAACTTAAAGAGCAAGATGAGACAGTGACTTATCGCCGCTCCTGTCGTGAGGGTGTTTGTGGCTCTGATGGCGTCAACATGAATGGCAAAAACGGCCTGGCCTGTATGACTCGAGTTTCAGAGGTTGTGAAGCGCGATAAGCTGGTGATTAAGCCCTTGCCTGGTTTGCCAGTGATTCGTGACCTTGTGGTGGATATGGAGCAGTTTTATACCCAGTACAAGAAGATTACGCCGTACCTGATCAATAAAGATGCACCACCGTCGCAAGAGCGTCTGCAGTCTCCTGAAGAGCGTGAGAAGCTGGATGGACTTTATGAGTGTATTCTTTGTGCCTGCTGCTCGACCTCATGTCCGAGCTTCTGGTGGAATCCCGATAAGTTCATTGGCCCAGCGGGTTTGCTGCAGGCATACCGCTTCCTCGCCGATAGCCGTGATACCGCCACGGAAGAGCGTTTAGCCAATCTTGAAGATCCATTCAGTGTATTTCGCTGCAGGGGTATCATGAATTGCGTTAATGTTTGTCCGAAAGGATTGAACCCAACTCGCGCCATTGGCCATATTCGCAGCATGCTTCTCAAGCGGGCTGTGTAACGTCTATTAATTTTTCTCGCGAGCCTCTGCCAAATCATGTCAGAGGCCCGCTATTCCTGTATCATCCGCCCGAGGCCCTAAAGACGGAACCCGTAGCGGTTTTCCCGTTTTCAGGCGAGATTCCCAGACAGTGATATGCTTAATGGGCAACTCTTGATTGAGTCCACAGGTCCGATAGGCAAGGAATAGCGAATGCAAGAAAGCAGCATGGAAAGATTGTGGCGTACAGGCCACATTTCCGGTGGCAACGCCTCTTACGTAGAGGAACTATACGAACAGTACCTGGCTGACCCAGCCTCTGTGCCCGATCAGTGGCGCAGTTACTTCCAGACATTACCTAGAGTTGAGGGGACGCTCAACAACGACTTGTCCCACTCAACCATTCGTGACCACTTTCTCTTGTTGGCAAAGAATCAGGCGCGCGTCACGCCAGTGCCAGCGAGCAGCGTTCACTCCGATTTTGAGCGTAAGCAGTTTGCCGTCGGTGAACTGATTTCAGGATATCGGCGCCGAGGTCATCTAAAAGCCAATCTTGACCCTCTGGAACTCGAAGAAAAAGTGCCTGTACCCGCACTGGATCTCGAGTATCACGGTCTGTCTGAAGCTGACCTTGATACCCAGTTCCAAACTGGCGGCTTGTTTTTCGGCAATAGCGAAGCGCCGCTACGAGATATTATTGATGCGCTAGAGCAAACCTACTGTGACTCAGTAGGCGCTGAGTATATGCACATTACTGACGAGGCAGAGCAACTCTGGGTGCAACAGCGCATGGAGTCAGCGCGTTCCAATCCGAGTTACAGTAATGGTGTTAAACGCCGTTTGCTGGATCGTTTGATCGCCGCTGAAGGTTTGGAAAAGTATCTTGGTAAACGTTATCCCGGTACCAAGCGTTTCGGTCTGGAAGGGGGCGAGAGTTTTATTCCCTGTCTGGCGGAACTGATTCACCGCGCCGGCTCCGCCGGTGTTCGGGAAACGGTCATTGGTATGGCCCACCGTGGCCGGATTAACGTTCTGGTTAATTTGCTGGGGAAAAATCCCGCCGAACTGTTTGACGAGTTTGAAGGCCGCTATACCCCGGGCTTTGGTTCCGGTGACGTCAAATATCATCAGGGTTTCTCTTCTAATTTGATGACCCCAGGGGGAGAGATGCACCTTGCCCTGGGTTTTAACCCTTCGCATTTGGAAATTGCTGCCCCGGTGATCGAAGGATCTGTGCGAGCCCGCCAGGATCGCCGTAAAGATGCACCTGGTGACAAGGTGCTCGCGATCAACGTTCACGGTGATGCCGCGTTTGCTGGCCAGGGCGTGGTAATGGAAACCTTCCAGATGTCGCAAACCCGCGGTTTCTATACTGGCGGTACCATTCAGGTCGTGATCAACAACCAGATTGGCTACACCATTAGTCGTCGCGAAGATGCCCGCTCCACCCGCTACTGCACGGAAATTGCCAAGATGGTTCAAGCGCCGATTTTCCACGTCAATGGCGATGACCCTGAGGCCGTGTTGTTTGTGTCCCAGTTGGCAGTGGATTACCGCATGGAGTTCAAAAAGGACGTGGTGATCGACATCATTTGTTATCGCCGCCGCGGCCATAACGAGGGTGATGAACCATCAATTACCCAACCCACCATGTATCAGAAGATTCGTAAGCACCCGACCACCCTCGCGCTTTTTGCCGAGAAAGCCATTACAGAAGGTGCCATTGCTGAAGAAGAATATTTGCGTCGCATTGATGCTTATCGCGACGCATTGGATGAAGGCAGCGCCGTTGCCTGGGACTACCTGACTGAACCAGATACCTCCATGTACGTGGACTGGCGGCCGTATCTGAATCATGAATGGACGGCGGCAGGCGATACCAGCTTCCCCCTAAAAGATTTTCAGAATCTTGCCCAGCAAATGGATGTGATGCCCGAGGGTTTCGTCCTGCAAAAGCAGGTTGGCAAGATCATCGAAGATCGCCGCAAAATGACTGCCGGTGCCACCCCCATCAACTGGGGTTACGCCGAGAACATGGCTTACGCCACCTTGCTAGATCAAGGTTATAAAATTCGCATTACCGGTCAGGATGTGGGCCGCGGCACGTTTTCTCACCGCCATGCGGTTCTTCATGACCAAAAAGAAGGCCTGGAACATTCGCCCCTGACTCAAATTGGTGAAGAAGGTAGCTTTAAGCTGTACGACTCTTTCTTATCGGAAGAAGCAGTGCTGGCGTTTGAATATGGTTATGCCACCACCAGTCCAGAAACCCTGGTGATCTGGGAAGCCCAGTTTGGTGATTTCGCTAATGGCGCGCAGGTAGTGATCGATCAGTTTATTACCAGTGGTGAGCATAAGTGGGGCCGGCTTTGCGGCTTAACTATGTTGTTACCACATGGCTATGAGGGCGCCGGCCCCGAGCATAGTTCGGCACGTTTAGAGCGTTATTTGCAGCTCTGCGCGGAACACAACGTACAGGTTTGTGTGCCGACAACACCGGCGCAGATTTTCCACCTGTTACGGCGGCAAGCTATCAGGCCACTGCGTCGCCCCTTAATTGTCATGTCACCGAAGAGCTTGCTGCGTCATAAGGCCGCGATAAGTTCACTAGAGGACCTTTGCGACGGCAGTTTCCAAAACGCTATCGCGGACCACGGTGACCGTGATCCGAAAGATATTACGCGCATGATTCTTTGCTCCGGTAAGGTCTACTATGATCTCGAGGCGAAGCGTGCCGAAGAGGGTCTGGATCACATAGCGATTGTTCGGGTGGAGCAACTTTATCCATTCCCGGAAGAGGAAATGCTAGAGATAGTTGGTATGTATCCGAATCTTGGCAGCGCTGTTTGGTGTCAGGAAGAACCCATGAATCAGGGTGCCTGGTATAGCAGCCAGCATCATATGCGCCGGGTCGTGAATACCATCTTCCCCGGACTTAATTTGCAATACGCCGGACGTGAACCATCTGCGGCGGCCGCAGCAGGATATATGTCGTTACATCTGGCGCAGTTGGAAGCATTCGTAAACACTGCACTACACGGTTAATTCATCATTCTCGAGGTTAGAAGACAATCGAGTCGTAATTTAAGGAAACGCTATGACTGAAATTAAAGCCCCGGAATTTCCGGAATCTATCGCGGACGGAGAGATTGCCGCCTGGCATGTAGCGGTGGGTGAGGCCGTAAAACGCGATCAGGTCCTGGTAGATATCGAGACAGACAAAGTCGTTTTAGAAGTGGTTGCACCGGCTGACGGTGTGGTCACTGATATTTTGAAAGGCGAAGGCGAAACGGTTTTGGCCGAAGAAGTATTGGCGAAGTTCGAAGCAGGTGCCTCGGGTAGTGCGCCAGCCGTTGAGGATAAAGCTGAAACAGCAGCGCCGGCCGAGGCAGCCAGTGAGCCAGCAGCGGAGGAAGAAAGTACTGCCGACACGGTTGCTAGCCCGGCCGCGAAGAAGATCGCCAATGAAAACAAACTGGATGTGACCCAAATTAGCGGCACCGGTAAAGGTGGCCGGGTTACCAAGGAAGATGTGCTGAAGGCTGTAGAAACCAGCAAAAATGAGCAGAAGACATCGACCCCAGCAGCGCCAGCACCTGCCGCTGATGCGGCCAGTGCACCTTTAGTGGATGGGCGAGTGGAACGCCGTGTGCCCATGACAAGACTTCGGGCTAGTATTGCCCGACGTTTAATAGAGGCCCAGGAAACTGCCGCCATGCTAACAACCTTTAACGAGGTTGATATGACGGCGATTATGGAACTTCGTCAACAGTATAAAGATGCCTTCGAGAAGGCTCATGATGGTACTCGGCTTGGTTTTATGTCGTTCTTTGTCCGCGCCAGTATCGAGGCATTAAAGCGCTTCCCTGCTGTGAACGCATCGATTGATGGCAACGATATTGTTTACCATGGCTATCAAGATATCGGCGTTGCTGTGGGCTCGCCGCGAGGTCTAGTAGTGCCGGTGTTGCGTGATTCTGACAGTTTGACGCTGGCGGAAATCGAAAGTCAGATCCGTGATTTTGGCGTCAAAGCCAAAGATAACAAACTCACCATTGAGGAAATGACTGGTGGTACCTTCACCATTTCAAACGGTGGTGTATTTGGCTCGTTACTGTCCACGCCGATCTTGAATCCACCGCAAACTGCCATTCTTGGTATGCACAAAATTCAAGAGCGGCCGATGGCGATTAACGGTGAGGTTAAGATCAGGCCAATGATGTACCTGGCGTTGTCCTATGACCATCGATTAATTGATGGTCAAGAAGCGGTCCGGTTCCTGGTTACCATCAAAGACTTCCTCGAAGAACCCGCGCGCATTCTGCTCGATATTTAATGGAGATCCTGTCATGAGCAAGTTTGATGTCATTGTAATAGGCGGCGGCCCTGCGGGTTATCATGCCGCGATTCGAACCGCCCAACTCGGGCTCGAAACAGCCTGTATTGATA
>JBKAGC010000019.1:0-28411 GCA_046290215.1 Pseudomonadales bacterium
CAGCGGGACTACTCTCCTGGGCAATAATGATCACCTTGCCCTGGGAGTAAATAGACAAATGACAAGACTGCTCGGTCACCCGCGCCAGATGTTTCATTTCAGGCGACGCTGCCAGGGTTAACTGCGCGATGGGGGTTTGCATATGCGACAGCTCAAACAACTTCAGGGTCAACTGATAAACATCTGAGGTTGCCCCGGTTTGCACATAACCTCGACTCTCTAGCACAGCGAGCATGCGAAAAATCTGACCCACCGATCGCGACAGTTTCGAGGCAATATGGGAGAGAGTTAGTCCCTCCGGTTCCGTGGCCAGGAGTTCGAGAATATCCAGGCCTTTTTCCAGCGCTGGCGCGGTGTAGTCGTTTTTACGTTTGCTAAGGGCTTCTTGCGGCATTCGCTTAAGTCGCAACGTTATCCGTTACTCCATCCTCCGTCGATAATGTGGGTGACACCTGTGGTGTAGTCGGATTCATCCGAGGCTAGATAGGTAGCCAGAGCGGCGATCTCGGTGGCTTCACCGAGGCGACCCATGGGCTGCCGGGCAATAAAATCTTTGCGGGCTTGTTCCGGATCAGCAAAAGCATTCAGTCGGTCTTCAAGAGAAGGGGTTGCCACGGTGCCGGGGCAGATTGCGTTACAGCGGATACCTTGTTTGACGTAATCCGCAGCAATGGACTTAGTCATGCCGGCCACCGCGGCTTTGCTGGCGCAGTAGGCAAATCGATTCACTGGGGCTGCGCTTACACCCGCCACGGAAGACATGTTGATAATGCTGCCCCGGCCCTGGCGTAACATGCCGGGTAATACGGCTTTAGTGAGCAAAAACATGGCTTTGACGTTGAGTTCAAAGGAGAAATCCCAAACATCTTCGGTGCAAGAGAGTAGGTCGCCGTCAGCGACGAAACCGGCGCAATTAAAAAGAATGTCGAAAGGTTCTGTGGCATTGATCAGATCATTGACAGCGCTAGTATTGGTCACATCCAGATTAGCGGTGAGGATGTTTGGATGTTCTGCTTTTAGGGAATCGAGACCTTCCTGGTTGATATCAACCGCAAGAACCTCGGCGCCCTCGGCGACGAATTGAGCCACGGTAGCCCGGCCGATGCCTGCCGCCGCGGCGGTGACCAATGCCGTTTTTTTATTTAGTCGCACCTGAGGTCCCCTCGTGCCAGTGGTCCAACGAAAACAAGTAATGGCAGCAGTGTACTAGAGGTTTTCAGAAATAAAAATATATTCTATATATAAAAAATCCATGTAAAGACGATTTACATATGACCAATCGCACTTTTACTCGCCGTTACGGCTTGCCCACGGATAACCGCGAGCAGCGGTTAATCATAGGGCCGTGTGGTCTGCCACAAAGGTGAGATATAAAAATAGGGGCGTCGACGAACTACCGCCCTCTGCTCAGGGTGGGTTGCGTTCTGTCATTGTCAGGTGTGGGGGTTAAGCTAAAAGACGGCTTCGTCCAGGTCCATGTAAGTTTCTGGCCTGGCTAACGCTGCCTTAAAGTAGCCGCTGGCACGGGGCAGGATATGCTCAAAGTAAAACGCGGCTGTGGCCTGTTTGGTGGTGTTGAAGGTTGTCTCCTCAACGCTTGCAACCTGGGCGCTTTTCAGCATTAGCCATGCAGCAATGACGGTGCCTGAGCCCATCAGGTAATTAAATGCCGCGCTACCAGATAACAGCTTTTCTGTTTCTCGATGCTCAAGAATGTATTCAGTGGTGTCCTTAAGCTGGTTAATGCTACTTGCCAGTGAATCACTCATGTCAGGAAAAGCGCTGCCTGTGGCGGCAATGGTTTCTTGCATGGTGCCAATCAATTCAAACAACGCCTGACCCTCATCTCTGATGACCTTGCGACCGATAAAATCATTGGCTTGAATACCGGTGGTGCCCTCGTAAATCGTGGTGATGCGCGCATCACGCATCAACTGTGCAGCTCCGGTTTCCTCGATGTAACCCATGCCGCCATGAATCTGCACGCCAATGGATGTGACCTCCTGGGAAACCTCGGTGGACCATGCTTTAGAAATGGGGGTGAGTAATTCCGCCCGGGATAGTGAACTGGCGGATTGTGCTGGATCATCGGCCTTGTGGGCAATATCGAATGCTGCGGAAGTCATATAACACAGAGCCCTGGACGCCTCGGTGAAGGCGCGCATCAACATCAACATACGCCGCACGTCCGGATGTTGGATAATCGTGGAGGTCTCACTACCCCCAACAGGCGTACCCTGGACCCGGGTTCTAGCGTAGTGAGCCGCTTGTTGATAAGCACGGTCTGATAAAGCCACCCCTTCCACGCCAACATTGAGGCGGGCATGGTTCATCATGGTAAACATATAAGAAAGACCGGCATTTGGCTCGCCGATTAAGTAACCCACTGCGCCTTGATCCTGGCCGAAGCCCATGACGCAGGTGGGACTGCCATGAATACCGATTTTGTGTTCTACCGATTCTGCATAAACATCATTACGAGCACCGAGGGTGCCGTCACCATTGACCAAAAATTTCGGGACTAAAAACAGTGAGATGCCTTTAACGCCGGCAGGCGCACCTTCCATTCGGGCTAACACCAGGTGAACGGTGTTTTCGGTCATTTTGTGGTCACCCCAGGTAATAAAGATCTTGGTACCACGAATCAAATAATGGTCACCTTGTGGCGTCGCCTGGGTTCGTACTAGTGACAAATCAGAGCCAGCCTGAGGCTCTGTTAGGTTCATGGTGCCAGTCCATTCGCCGCTGATCATTTTTGGCAGGAAGGTGTCTTTTAGCGCATCGCTGGCGTGATGTTCGATCGCTTCAATAGCACCCTGGCCGAGCATGGGGCATAAGGCGAAACTCACATTGGCGGCAGACCAGATTTCCATGGTGGCGAGACCAACCGATTCCGGTAAACCCATGCCGCCAAACTCTGGATTGCAGGGTAGGGCTTGCCAGCCGCCGTCAATAAACTGCTGGTAGGCTTCGGCAAAACCACTGGCCTCGCGGACCTGACGATTGACGATTTTCGTGCCAATAAGATCACCGACGCGGTTCAGTGGCGCCAGCACGTCCGCGGCAAACTTACCGGCCTCATCTAATACAGAAGCGATGAGTTCTGGTGAACTGTCTTGAAATGCTGGCAGCTCACAGACGGCGTCAAGTTCTGCCAGGTGCTGTAAAGCGAACATCATGTCCTGGGTTGGGGCTCGGTAATCAGTCATCTTGTGGCATCCAGAAATGAGTGGCGATTATACGCCCCTTTACACCATCAGTGCGACGCGCTGGCCCGCAGCTACCGCCAGGTTTTTAAGCAGAATGCAACGCTCCGTCTGGAGAAAAGAAATCACGGCAATGATGCCAAAAATTCATCTAAATCGGGGTTCATGATAGTAACCACTGACGGCCTGGCCAAGATTCACGGGACGAGTTCTTACCTGGCTATATAGCCGAATCACCCAAAACGGCAGATTCTGATTCCTAAAGAATTTAACTTTGCCTTTTTCTGACGCAAGTCAAGGTTTTGCACTGCCGCACGGTTTAGTATCCTGCCAGAAATTAAGTCTCGTGAGGGCGAAACACGGTGCAAACAACTTATAACGACCTGGTGGTTCGGCAGTTCTCCATCATGACGGTGGTTTGGGGCATTGTCGGCATGCTAGTGGGCGTGGTGATCGCGGCCCAGCTAACCTGGCCAGCTTTAAACTTTGATCTTCCCTGGTTCCATTTTGGTCGGCTCAGGCCGCTGCATACCAATGCGGTGATATTTGCTTTTGGTGGCTGTGCGCTGATGGCCACATCGTTGTTTGTGGTGCAGCGGACCTGTCAGGTGAGGCTTGTCTCTGACGGACTGGCAGCTTTTGTCTTCTGGGGTTGGCAGCTAGTGATTGTTTCTGCCGCCATCACCTTGCCCCTGGGCATGACCAGCAGTAAAGAGTACGCCGAACTGGAATGGCCCATCGATATCTTAATTACCATTGTCTGGGTTGCTTATGCGGTGTTGTTCTTCGGCACCCTGGCAAGACGAAAAACCCAACACATTTACGTGGCTAATTGGTTCTTTGCAGCGTTTATTGTTGCCGTGGCTATCTTGCATATTTTTAATAGTCTGGCGATTCCCGTTAGCTTGACCAAGTCTTATTCAATTTACGCCGGTGCCGTGGATGCCATGGTGCAGTGGTGGTACGGCCACAATGCTGTGGGTTTCTTCCTCACTGCGGGTTTCCTCGGCATGATGTATTACTTTGTTCCCAAGCAGGCGGGTCAGCCGGTTTATAGCTATCGGCTATCGGTAGTGCACTTCTGGGCACTGATTGCCATTTATGTCTGGGCCGGTCCTCACCATTTGCACTACACTGCCTTGCCAGACTGGGCCCAGAGCCTGGGCATGGTAATGTCTTTGGTACTGCTGGCGCCAAGCTGGGGTGGCATGATCAACGGCATCATGACCTTGTCCGGAGCCTGGGATAAGCTCCGCACCGACCCAATTTTGAAATTCCTCGTGGTGTCTTTGTCCTTCTACGGGATGTCCACCTTTGAGGGCCGGATGATGTCTATCAAGTCCGTGAACTCTTTGTCGCACTACACGGATTGGACCATCGGTCACGTACACTCTGGCGCTCTGGGCTGGGTAGCGATGATTTCTATTGGCGCTATGTATCACCTGATCCCGCTCACCTTTGGTCGCAAAGCCGGAGAAATGTACAGCGTTAAACTCATCGATATTCACTTCTGGATGTCCACGATTGGTACGGTTTTATACATCGCTTCTATGTGGGTGAATGGCCTGATGCAAGGCTTGATGTGGCGGGCAGTGAACACTGACGGCACTTTGACCTACAGCTTTGCCGAATCCGTGGATGCCAGCTTCCCAGGTTACGTGGTGCGCTTCCTCGGTGGTGCCATCTTCCTCGCGGGGATGTTCCTTATGGCCTACAACGTTTGGATGACAACGCGCACTCAGCCTCAGGAGGGCGCGCAAACCCAGCAGCCAGGTGTAGAGGGGGCGACAGCATGAACGACATTATCGAAAAAAACATGGGGCTAATGCTGGTGTTGATTTTAATTGCCGTGAGTTTTGGCGGCGCTGTTGAAATCATACCTTTGATGACCCAGAAGGTAGTCACCGAACCGATTGAAGGTCTCGAGCCACTCACGCCATTGCAGCTTGAAGGCCGTGATATCTATATCCGAGAAGGTTGCAACGTCTGTCATTCACAAATGATTCGACCACTACGTTCGGAAGTAGAGCGATATGGGCACTACACCGTGGCCGGTGAGTTGGTTTACAACCATCCGTTCCTGTGGGGCTCAAAGCGAACCGGTCCTGATTTGGCCCGGGTCGGCGGCCTCTACAGTGACGAGTGGCATCGGGTGCATTTGTACGATCCACGCTCGGTGGTGCCTGAATCCAATATGCCTGGCTTCCCCTGGTTGTTTGAAAACGAATTGGATACCAGTGACACCGCGGCGAAGTTAACAGCATTGCAAACCCTGGGTGTGCCATACACTGATGAGGATATTGCTAGTGCTTTGGATGGCCTCGAAGGTAAATCCGAAGCCGATGCTTTGATTGCGTATTTGCAACAGCTTGGTTTGCTGATTCAGGAGCGACGCTAATGGATCAAGACTTATTACGAGGTTTAGCGACAATTTTTTGCATGGTGGGGTTTGCCGCAGTGGTTTATTGGGCATACGCACCAAAGAATAAAAAGCGCTTTGAAGACGATGCTCGTCTAGCGTTTGATTGGGAAGAGAAGGAGCACGAGGGGTCCCGCTATGAGTGATCTGGTAGCTTTATTTGTGATTGTCGGCACCCTTGGGTCGCTGCTAACGTTTTTCCTGGTGCTGCATTTTAACCGTACCACGGGGAACAAAAATCAGACCACCGGGCATTCCTACGATGGTATTGAAGAATACGATAATCCGTTGCCATCATGGTGGTATTGGAAGTTCGTCCTTACCATCGTGTTTGCGCTTGGTTATCTCGTTTACTACCCAGGTCTGGGCAATTGGCAAGGTATCAGCGGCTGGACCTCGGTGGGGGAATATGAAAAGGATCAAGCTGCCGCTGAGGCGAAATATGGTCCTATTTATGCCCAGTTTAATGATCTGAGTCTGGATGAAGTGGCGGCCAATCCTGAAGCGCTCAACATGGGGCGGCGCTTATATGCGAATAACTGCTCTGTGTGTCATGGTGCTGAAGGTAAAGGCAGTTTGGGCTTCCCAAATCTAACGGACAGCGATTGGCTTTGGGGCGGCTCTGACGAACAGATTAAGACGACACTCATGCAAGGTCGAATTGCAGCCATGCCACCGTGGATTAGCGTCCTGGGTGAGCAGGGGGTGCAAGAAGCAGCGGAGTACGTGCTGAAGATCTCCGGTGCAGACGGTGTCGATGAGGCCCTGGCCACTGCCGGTGAGGCTCATTACCAGTCTCTGTGTGTGGCTTGTCATGGTCCGAATGGCAAGGGTAATACGCTGATGGGTGCACCTAACCTAACAGATGATATCTGGCTTTATGGCGGCAGCCGGGATCTGATCCGTCACAACTTACGCTTTGGCTTAAATGGCCGAATGCCTGCTTTCGCAGAGAAGTTGGGACCAGATAGGGTGCATATTGTTGCCGGTTACGTGCGAAGTTTGAGCGATGAACAATAAAATTGATGTCAAACAAGTTGATGACTCTCCATCAGTTGATGACTCTCCATCAGTTGATGACTCTTCATCGGTTGATGACTCTACCGTCTACAACTTGTACGAAAAGCGTGAGCCGATTTTTACTAGGAGGATCGAAGGCTTTTACCAGCGCATTCGGACACTGACCGGTTGGCCACTGCTGTTAGGGTATTTCTTAACGCCCTGGTTGGAGCTAGGTGATCGCCCAGCCATGTTGTTCGATTTGCCTGCAAGACAATTTCATATTTTCTGGTTAACTTTCTGGCCGCAAGATTTTGTTTTGTTGGGATGGGCGCTGATGATTGCAGCGTTCGCATTGTTCTTCTTTACCAACCTGGCTGGACGGATCTGGTGCGGTTATACCTGTCCACAAACCGTTTGGACGGCAATTTTTATGTGGGCAGAGCAGGTGACCGAAGGGGACCGTTCGCAGCGAATCGCCCTGGAGAAAGCGCCATGGAGTTTATCCAAGCTTTACAAGCGCACATTTAAACACGCCCTGTGGATTGGTATTGCACTGATGACGGGTGTGACCTTTGTCTCCTATTTCTACGGCATCAAGCCCTTGTTAATGGACGCTTTTTTGTTTGAGCTGCCTGCAGTCGCAGTGTTCTGGTGTGTGTTTTTTACCGCGGCAACTTATATCAACGCTGGCTGGATGCGCGAGCAGGTTTGCAAGTACATGTGTCCGTACGCCCGTTTTCAATCCGCCATGTTTGATAAAGACACCTTGCTGGTGAGCTATGACAAACAACGCGGCGAACAACGGGGTTCTCGTAAGAAAGGCATCGACCCGGCTACTGTAGGGCTTGGGGATTGTATTGACTGCACCTGGTGTGTGCAGGTTTGCCCAACGGGCATCGATATTCGTGATGGCTTGCAGTATGAGTGCATCAACTGTGCGGCCTGTGTAGATGCCTGCAATTCTATTATGGACAAAATGGGTTACGAACGCGGCTTGATTTCCTATACCACGGAACACAAGGAAGAGGGTGTGCCCTGGACCTGGCGTCGCCCCCGTTTAATTGGTTATGGCATCGCTCTGATCGTCATGATTACGCTATTTAGCTACAACGTGGTGGATCGGGATGTGCTTGACCTTGATGTGCTGCGAGATCGAAGCACGTTGTATCAAGAACTCACCGATGGTGATATCCAGAATTCTTATCTGGTTAAAGTGCTCAACAAATCCAACGAAGATCGTCAGTTTGTATTATCCGTTCGTGGCCCGGAAGGTATCGACTGGGCGCCGCAGCAGCCGATCTTTGTCAAAACTGGCCAGGTGGAGGATGTGGCACTATCTATCACCGTACCGCCCGGCACATTGAGCGGGCCGGGTAATGAAGTCACCGTGGTGTTGCAACGGCTCGACGATGACACGCTCACAGCGGAGGCCGATGTGCCGTTTATAGGGCCTTCTTCATGAGTGAAGTGAATACTCGAAGCTACTGGCCTTACGCCTTATTCTCCATTCCGTTTGCGGCGGTGTTATTTGGCATCGTCATGATCACCACGGCATTGTATTTTCCAGATGATGTGGTAGTTGATCAGTACTACAAAGAAGGCATGGCTATTAATGAGCGGATTGCCGATAGTGAAAAGGCGAAAGCCCTGAAGATAGCAGCGGTGGTCAAACTTGATGAGTTAGTGAGCGCAGAGATCACTGGCAGTACCAACAGTTTGCATCAGCTTAATTTTCATCATGTCACCGATGAGAACCGTGACCTCTCTTTGAACTTAATCAAACAAGGTGAGCGCTTTGTTGCGCTGGAGTCTAGTGGGGTGAGTGCGCAAATGGCCGAGCCTGGTGTTTGGTATGTAGAATTGGTGGGTGTGGAGCAACAGTGGCGTTTAACCAGACGCTTAAAAATGCCTTTAACCGAATTTGCTCTGGGGGAAGCCGATGGCAACCGCTAGCATGGATTCAGTAACCTTGCGTTTGCAGGTGCCCGACATTCGTTGTGCCGGTTGCGCCTTGAAGATCGAGGATTCCATTCGCGATCTGGCGGGAATCAATCGCTGTCGAACCAATGTTGCCAGCAAGCAAGTGATTGTTGAGCATGACCCCGCGGCGTTGTCCGGTGAGTCGATCCAGGAACATATCCGGGCGCTGGGTTTTGCCGAGGTAAACAACGCCCAGGCTGAGGATATTGCAAGTCGCGATGAAGCGAAGACGCTGCTGGCACGGTTGGGCGTTGCCGGGATTGGTGCCATGCAGGTCATGATGTTCGCCTTGGTCAGTTATGTGGCCGGCGAAGGTGGTGTAGAGCCTGCCTATATCAAACTAATGCAGTGGGCGAGTTTTGCCATCGCCACACCAGTTGCACTGTTTAGTGCGGTGCCGTTCTACCGCAATGCGTTGAATGACTTGAAACATCGACGAGTTGGCATGGACGTGCCTGTCAGTCTTGCCATTTTAAGTGCTTATTCCCTGAGCTCTGCACATATGCTGGGTCAAGGCGAGGTCTATTTCGATTCTGTTTGTATGTTCACCTTCTTGCTGTTGCTGGGGCGTTTTTTAGAATTGCGCTCGAGGCAACGGTATCAAGATAATATTACCCTGGCAGATCGTTGTTTGCCGGAGGTGGCGACATTAAAAAGCGGGGCAACTGTACCTGTCAGTGAACTAACAGTTGGGCAACTCGTACGAGTGAGTGCTGGTGAGATCATCCCCGTTGACGGCGTGGTAACCAGCGGGCTTGGCCAGGTTTCAGAGTCTGCTTTCACTGGTGAGTCAACTGCCTATCGCAAAAACCCGGGTTCCAATGTGCTGGCCGGCTCTGAACTACTGGACGGCGAACTAGAAGTAGAAACCAAAGCCGATACCGACGATACCGTACTGTCGGGCATGTCCAGGCTCTATCAGGACGCTATGTTATACAAACCGGGTTTTGCCCTGTTAGCAGACACAGTTTCTCGTTACTTCATCATGGCCATACTAGGGATGGCGGCACTTTCTGGCGGCGTCTGGTTTATGCTGGGCAATCCAGAGTGGTTTGTAATTTTGATCACCGTGCTGGTAGTTTCTTGCCCTTGCGCACTGTCATTAGCCACACCAATTGCTTACACCGTCGCGGTAACTAGCTTGAAGCAACGAGGCGTGGTGGTAAGAGCCGGCAGTTTTTTGGAGAAGCTCGCTAAAGTTGATCATGTGATCTTCGATAAGACCGGCACGTTAACAGAGGGACAACTGAATCTAGAGCATGTAGAGCTTGTTCATGACAATTGGACCGAAGCTCGCGTCGTGGAAATTTGTGCTGCTCTGGAATACGGCAGCAAGCATCCGATAGCCAGGGCGTTTCACAATGCAGTTGTTGACAAGGCCACTACGATCAAAGCAACTAGTCTGGAATCCATTGTTGGCGAAGGGGTTAAAGGTACCGTTGATGGTGTGGAATATAGACTGGGTAAGCCTTCTTTGGAATCCGGTTCGATTCAACAGTCAGGCGCTGGTACATGGGTACAATTGTCCGCCGCTGAACCTATTGCGCTAATATGCCTAACCGATGAGATACGTGGCAGCTCTATTGAGCTGTTCAAACGCTTACCGGCTAAGCTAAAGACCACATTGCTAAGTGGTGACCGTACGCCTGAAGTCACCCGGATTGCCAGCCTGCTTGGTATTCAAACCGCCATGGGTGAACAAACCCCGGAAGGCAAACTTGACTATATTCGTCAGTGTCAGGCGGCCGGGGAAACAGTTCTGATGGTGGGGGACGGATTTAACGACGCGGCTGCCATGGCGGCTGCAGATGCGGCTATCGCTGTGAGCCCGGTGGACATACTTTTGCAAGAAGCTGCCGACGCCTCGCTGCTCCGCCAGGACATTACCCGTATTTCGGAATTGCTGCAGTTCGCAGATCGGCTGAAGCGCATTGTCAGGCAAAATATTACCTGGGCGGTGGCCTACAACTTTAGTGTTATACCGCTTGCAGTAACCGGTTTTCTAGAGCCCTGGATGGCGGCACTGGGGATGTCTTTAAGCTCACTAGCGGTAGTTGCCAATGCTGGTCGCTTACAGAAGATGGGAGACGGCTAGTGGAGGCAATCTTCGTGCTGGTACCTATTAGCCTGGGCATCGTCTTTGGCGCGATTTTTGTCTTTCTGTGGGCTGTTAAGAATTATCAGTTTGATGACCTGGAAAAAGAAGCTGAGCGGATATTGTTTGAAGATGAAGGCTCTAATTCAAACAATCAGGAAACATTCAAACACGAAACAATTAATCATACTAACAATCCTAATAAGGGGTGATGGAGAGCGACTATGAATCATTTACTAGGCATGATGATTTCCCCGCGCAATGAATGGGCTAAAATCAGAGATCGAAACGACTCTGCGCTTGGTCACTACTTAAAGTTCGTTTTGATCATCGCGCTTGCCCCACCGTTAGCGTGGTACTACGGTGCAAGTGAAATTGGCTGGGAGATCGGCGATCGTCTGGTCAAGTTAACCAGCGAAAGTGCGGCGCAAATTATGGTGCTGTTTTACGCGGCAATTCTCGCCAGTGTGGCGTTTTTAGGCTTTATGGTGCACTGGATGAGTGAAACCTATGAGGCAAACACCTCCACTGTGGGCAAAGGAATTGGGGTTGCTGCTTATACTCTGGTACCCATGTTTCTTGTGGGACTGACGGGTGTCTATCCGATCTTATGGTTAGATATTTTACTTGGCTGTGTGGCAGCGGGTTACACCGTCTACCTGCTTTATATTGGTGTTCCCATCGTCATGGAAATTCCGCCGGAGCGCGGTTACCTGTTTGCTAGTGCGCTGGTGGCAGTAGGTCTGGTGATGTGTGCGGCACTCCTGGGTGCGACTGTGATTCTCTGGGAAATGGGTGCGATGCCAGTTTTCACTGACTAGGCCGCAGCAAACAGGTGATTTAAAAAAGAGTCCTTACCGGGCTCTTTTTTTTGCACGAGCAATTATCCCGGTAGGGTCAGCGAGTAAAAGTTTTAGTTCTCGAGGGCGCTGCCTAACAAGTTGGGCAGCAGGTCGATGGCGTCTCCAAACACCAGTTTAATACCCTGGGAGCGCCAATATTCCGTTTCCGGTAACCAGAGGTTCGACACCAACGCGCAAATAATCGTGCCTGGCGGTGTCGCTGCGAGCAACTGGCCGAGATCGTCTGTTGCATCAGGGATCAACCTGATGTCGTCAATAATCAATTGGAAGTCCTCTTTCTCAAGATAAATCAGCGCCTGTTGCACATTGCGGGCAATACGATGGCTTATTGAAGCGCTCTTCAGTTCTCTTGTGAGAGTAGGTGCAGCATTGATAGCAAGAATCGACATGGACTCATTTTGGCCCCTCGTCGCTCACTTAACATTGATCTGGGTCAACTGGCGAGTGTGTCGCAGTGGGCTAGTTCACAAAGCTTGTGTTGGTTCAGGACCTGTACCTCTTTGCCTTTGACCTGAATGATTTCCTGTTGTTGCAAGCGGGTAAAAATGCGGCTGGTGGTTTCTACCGCAAGCCCAAGATAATTGGCGATGTCAGTGCGCACCATTGGCAGGCGAAAAATTGTCGCCGAGAGCTTTCGGGCGCGATACCGCTCTGCCAGATTAAACAAGAATGAGGCGATACGTTCCTCGGCAGTTTTCTTACTCAAGAGTAACTGTAGCTCCTGATCCTCACGAATTTCACGGCTTAAAAGCTGATACATGTGAACTTGCAGGTTGCCGATTTTTTGCGACAGCGCAGCCATTTGCGTGTAAGGAATTTCACAAAAACTTGAGGTTTCTAACGCTTTTGCGGTGTTGGCGTGTTTCGCCGTGCCGATCGCATCCAGGCCAATTAACTCACCTGGCAAATAAAAACCCACCACGTTTTCCTCGCCATCCTGGTCTATAGAGTAGGTTTTAACGGCGCCAGAGCGTACGGCGAATAAAGACGTAAACTCATCTCCCGCCTCGAACAAGGACTCGCCTTTTTGCAGAGGGCGCGAGCGCTTCATCTCGGCATCTACCACGTCCATTTCAGCATCACTGAGTGAGTAGGGTAGACACAACTCGTTCAGGCCACAGTTATGACAACTGACTGTAAAATCACGGCTCACGGACTATTCCTATCAGCATGAAAGTTGGTGTGGAAGAAACACTAAGAGTTTAGCACGACGAAATAGACCCTGGCATATCTACCAGCTGCAGCGCGTGTTGTTGTTCAGCCTATTCGGGTAGTATCGGGACATGATGTACCGATTAAAACGATTTTGGCAGCTATTTTGGTCCGGTGGCGAAGCCGATGAGCCGTTGGTGGAAGTGATGCGAGCTGCCGCTGTAGACCCACAGATTAAAAACAGCCTGTTTATGATTCTGCGCATGGACAGTGGCCAGCGGAAGACCGCCGTACAATCCCTGGTGATTCGGCTCAAGTCACAGAGCGCCCCGCAGGGCCTGATTAGCGCTCTGGCTTTCCTTGAAGATGATGATTTTGCGGCAGCAACACTGAAGGTCCTGGAACAGGATTTGTGATCAAAAATACAAAGTAGAGCGCTATTGTGTCCTTTTATGCTCTTTTTGCTGGTTAATCTAACGGCTATTCTACTGTGACCTGTTACTCAAACTGAGACCCTGATCATGAGCGAAGCCACGGCAACCCCTGAAGTGGAAATTCCCGATCCTTATTCCTTACCTCTGGAATCATTGAACCCGGCCCAGCCTGTGTTGTTCCAACATGACGCTCACTGGGATTATTTCAAACGCCTCAGGGAAGAAGATCCGGTGCACTACACTGCTGACAGCGCATTTGGTCCATATTGGTCGTTGACCAGGTACCAGGATATCTTCGCTGTGGATACCAATCACCAGGTGTTCTCCTCAGCCAAAGGCATTACCGTGGGTGGTCTTGGGGGCGGTCCCGCACAGCAAACTGAGGACAAAAAAGATCAAGCGGAACAGAATAACCAGCAACAAGATTTTGCTGGCTTTGGCATGTTTATCGCCATGGACCCGCCGAAACACGATTTGCAGCGTGCCACTGTTACGGGTGTTGTAGCGCCACCTAATCTAGCGCAAATGGAAGGTACTATTCGCCAGCGAGCCGCGCAGATATTAGATAACTTACCGGTAGGCGAGACTTTTGACTGGGTCGATAATGTCTCCATTGAGCTGACCACGCAAATGCTCGCCACGTTGTTTGATTTCCCGTTTGAAGACCGCCGCAAGCTCACCCGGTGGTCTGATATTGCCACCACGCCGCCCGGGGTGGGAATTGTTGAGTCAGCTGAACAAAAGCGAGCAGAATTGATCGAGTGTCTGGAGTGTTTTACCGGGCTTTGGAACGAACGGGCCAAGCAACCGCCAAAGAATGACCTGGTGTCCATGTTGGTTCACGGCGAAAGCACCAAAGATATGAATCCGTTTGAGTTTCTCGGCAATTTGCTGCTATTGATCGTTGGCGGCAATGACACCACCCGTAACTCGATTTCCGGTGGGGTTTATTTCCTCAACAAGAATCCTGCTGAGTTCGACAAGCTGCGGGCGAATCCCAAACTGATCCCGAATATGGTTTCGGAAATCATTCGTTACCAGACACCTCTTGCCCATATGCGACGGACAGCGCTTAAAGATGTGGTAGTGGGCGGCAAGCAGATTCGCGAGGGCGATAAGGTGGTGATGTGGTACGTGAGCGGCAATCGGGATGAAGAAGCCATTGCCAATGCCGACCAGTTTATTATTGATCGACCGAAAGCACGCCAGCATTTGTCCTTTGGCTACGGAATTCACCGTTGTATGGGAAATCGACTCGCGGAAATGCAATTGCGCATTGTCTGGGAAGAGATTTTGAAGCGCTTCAAGCATGTTGAAGTGATGGCAGAGCCGGAGCGTACCTACTCAACCTTCGTTAAGGGTTACACCAATTTACCAGTACGGGTGCATCCGCACTAAAGCATCTCCATTGGCTGGCCCGGCCGTTAGTATTGAATTTCGTAAGCTATGGTCGGGTCATTGCTTTTAAACAGGTATAACAATAACTGGCTGAGCACGATGTTGCCGTCTGCACGATAGTTACCCTCCATAAATGCCTGCATGCCATCCAGGCGGCCGTCCAATAGACCCCAGCAGGTTTCATAGTCTGAAATCATCACCTTGAGAGTGGGTGCCTCGTGAACACCGGCGCAAAACTCGAAGTTTCCCGGGGTCACGGTGAGATAAAAGGGTGGGTCGCTGACAAAGCTGAATTGAAACACGGTTTGTTCCCTGGGTAGGAAGCCAGGTTTGTAGTGTGGCGCGAATTCCGCGGCCCTGGTTTTTAGCATTGCTGCAATTGTTTCGTCTGCCATAGCTACCCTTGCCAAGCCTGATGGCAACGATGTTAGCATGACCTGTGTTAACATACGCGCCTTTCGAGCTCTCAGCAAAAGGACCTTTGATTGGAATTCCTGAATGAATACGGCCTGTTTCTGGCCAAAACCATCACTCTGGTGATCGCATTTGTTGTGGTAGCTGGTCTGGTTGTGGCCATGAACAGCAAGGGGCGTGGGCATGAGCGCGGCCACATCGAGGTTTATAGTTTGAACGATGGCCTAAATGCGGTGACCCGGACTCTCAAACAGGTGGTTTTGGCGGAAGCCGACTTTAAGAAAGAGGCGAAAAACGAAAAAAAGCAAGCCAAGCAAAAGAAAAAAAGTACCGAGGGTGAGCGTAAATCCCGGGTCTTTGTAGTGGATTTTGAAGGGGATGTGCAGGCCAGCGCCGTGGACCAATTGCGTGAAGAAATCACCGCCATATTGGCCATTGCCGAACCACAAGATGAAGTGGTTGTTCGCCTCGAGAGTCCTGGCGGCATGGTCCATTCTTATGGGCTGGCTGCGTCCCAGCTTAGCCGCATTGTTGGAAAAGACGTTAAGTTGACCATTGCCGTGGATAAGGTTGCCGCTAGCGGTGGTTACATGATGGCTTGTCTTGCCAACCATCTGATTGCGGCGCCATTCGCTTTGCTAGGCTCCATCGGTGTGGTTGCCCAGATACCGAATTTCAATCGCTTTTTGAAAGGCAAAGAAATTGATGTGGAAGTACTCACCGCCGGTGAGTACAAGCGCACCTTAACCATGCTCGGTGAAAATACCGAGAAGGGCCGCGAAAAGTTCCTCCAGGAGCTTGAGGATGTCCACGCCCTGTTTAAAGAGTTTGTTAAAGAACACCGGCCAGTAGTGGATACGGATGTCGTCGCAACCGGCGAAGCCTGGTACGGCAAACGCGCTCTGGAACACAAGCTGGTAGATGCCCTGCAAACCAGTGATGAATATATTATTGATTGTTGCCAAAGGGCGGATGTATATCGGGTGAAGTATGTCGAAGATAAAAACCGCGTGGACAAAATTATGGATCGTTTTGCCGAGGCGGCAGCTAAGGCCATGGGCTCAAAGCTCCCCTATGGCCAACATCTGGGTGAAGGCGCGCGAGTGAATGACGACGTGGTTCTGGCCCAGGACCTCCGTAAGAGATTTTAAGCCCGGGCGGTGTAATCTACCGGTCAATACAGTAGCGGCAAAGCAGGTTAAAGGCGAAACAAGCCAAAGGCAAAGAGCGAAGAGCAAAAAGGGAAACCATATGAGCGAATTCAAGGCATTCTGGGTAGAGAAAAACGACCAGGACGTTACCCATAGCATCATCACCCGTAACACTAGCGACCTGCCGGAAGGCGAGGTGTTGATTAAGGTGGCATATAGCTCCGTAAACTACAAAGATGCTTTATCCGCCAAAGGTATGCCTGGGGTCACCAGGCAATATCCACACACCCCGGGTATTGATGCAGCGGGTACTGTGGCAGAGTCTAGTTCTGCCGCATTTTCAGCGGGAGACGAGGTGATTTGTATTGGCTACGACCTGGGCATGAATACCGCTGGTGGTTATGGTCAGTACATACGTGTACCAGCGAACTGGGTAGTGCCAATGCCAAAAGGTCTGGATGCGCGCAAGGCCATGGTCATTGGTACGGCAGGTTTTACCGCTGCGCTTTGTGTTGAGAAGATCGAGCAAATGGGTGCTAAGCCGGAAGATGGCCCCGTACTGGTCACTGGCGCATCCGGAGGAGTTGGCTCTATTGCCGTTTTACTTCTTGCAAAACTTGGCTATGAGGTCGTTGCTTCGAGCGGTAAAAGCAGTCAGGTCGAGTTTTTGCAATCGTTAGGAGCAAGCAAAGTGATCGGCCGCGACGAACTTTCCGCGCCGGATAAGCGCCCAATGCTAGCGCCGCAATACGCCCATGCGGTGGATTGCGTGGGCGGCGAGATCCTTTCTAACGTGATCAAAACCCTAAAGCCGCTTGGCAGTGTGGCAATCTGCGGACTGGTAGCGTCGCCAGCGTTCAGTGCCACTGTCTTGCCGTTCATTCTGCGCGGCGTCAATGTACTCGGCGTCGATTCTGTTGAGATTCCTCTGGATTACAAAGCGCGGATTTGGCGGCGACTCGGCACAGACTGGGATCTAGGCGAGTTAGATAGTCTCACCACTGAGGTAGATCTAGACGGTTTAGCACCGGTTATCGACAAGATTTTTGCCGGTGAAGTGGTTGGTCGGACGCTGGTCAATCTCGGTTAAATTGCCTCGCCGTGGCTCGTTGGTAAGCCAATCTAGTCGCGGCGAAGTTTATCGGATACGGCGATGGGTGTGGGAAAGCGAAACACCACAAGGTAAGACGACACCAGAAAGGTGATAATCGCTGTGGCCTGAATGACGTGGGAAGCATCCTCGCTAATCAGCAATTGGCTGCTGGCCATAAAGGCAATCAATAATGAGAACTCGCTAATCTGGCCAAGTCGAAAGCCAATCTCCCAACCCTGGTCGCCGCTTTCACTGATTCTGCCCAATAGCACCCTGAAGATAATCGGTTTGCCCACCAGCACTACCGCCGCCAGGAACATTGCAGGTAGGATGACGCTACCCAGCAGGGCTAAATTAAATTCAGCACCGATAGAAAAGAAAAACAGAATTAAAAAGAAATCCCTTAAGGGTTTAAGGTGACCGGCAATATAAAGCGCGATAGGGCTGGTAGCGACGGATACACCGGCAATGAAGGCACCGATTTCGTGAGATAAGCCCATGAGTTTGGCTAACTCGGCAAGTCCAAGACACCAGCCAATGGCGATCAGAAATATATATTCGTGGAAGGCGTCGAATTTTTCTAACAGTTTTAGTAATGCATATTTAACGAACACAAAAGCACCAAAACCTAGCACCGGTAATGCCACCAGCACCGATACTACTTTAGTTGCGAGGTTAGTCGCTTCCTGACCAGTGAGCATCAGCAAGATAATAATAGCTACCACGTCCTGGATGAGCAGCAAACTGATGACCAGTTCACCGGTGCGCCGGTGGTGAAGCACCGTAGTTGGTAGCAGTTTGATACCAATGATTGTGCTGGAAAACATTAATGCGGCGCCCATAATGGCCGCCTCTAAAAAGCTGAAACCAAACAGTAAGCCGACCCCAAGACCAAGACCGAAAAACAACAAACAACTACAAACGCCCACAAATAGTGCATCTTTCAGCATGTTGTTGAGTTTGCTCGGTTGCATATCCAGGCCAAGCAGGAACAGCAAAAAGATGATGCCAATCTCAGCGACACTGCGAATCAAAGTTGGGTCTGATATCAAAGAGGTTGCGGAAGGACCGAGGATCACACCGATGGCGATATACGCAACGATTAAAGGTTGCCGGGTGTAGAGCGCGAGCGTCGCGAGGATAGCCGCGCCAGAAAAAATCAGAAAGAAGGACGTAAAGAACGATGCACCCATGCCTGCGATGCTATCACAGGCATAGGGTGTGGCCTAACGGCGGCGGAAGAGGGGTTCTGGCCGGGTAATGGTAGATTGGTAGTTTTCCGAGAATCCTTCGAGTTCCTGCAAGCATTTGTCGGCATCTTGACCAGCGGCAGGCTCAAAAGCGTTAAAGCCGCAATTTACCATGTTGTTGATTTGATCTCGTCGTACGTCACCAATAGCACGAACTTCGCCCTGGTAATTAAGAGTACGACGCAGCACATTGGCATTGGAGTAGCTGCGGCCATCAGAAAATGTCGGGAAGTTCAGGGCAATGATCGGTAACTCATGCACATCCTCGCCAAGTGCTTCAATATCTTCGCCGGCTTCTAACCAGACACCAATGTCATTACGGCCCGTAAGGGTCGCTTTGTTTTCAAGATAAAAAGCTAAAGGCAAGATTTGATTGCTACCTTCCACGGTGGCTGACTCGGCGTCAGTCACCGCAAACTCTGACTCTGTAATTGCGTTATCTTTAATAATACTAGGCATGGGCAATATCTAACGAATGGAATAGGTTAAGCGGCGTATACACGAGTTTTAAAAGGTTCAATACCCACGCGATTATAGGTGTCTATAAATCGTTCGCCTTCAGCCCGGGAGTCTACATAGACGTTCACTAGCTTTTCAATCACAGTTGGAATTTCTTCTCTGGCGAATGATGGGCCAAGAATTTTGGCGATAGCAGCGTCAGAGTATGCGGAACCGCCAACAGAAACTTGATAGAACTCATCACCTTTCTTATCGACACCGAGGATACCGATATGACCGACGTGGTGATGACCGCAAGCGTTCATACATCCCGAGATGTTGATGTCGAGGTCGCCAAGGTCATGCAGATAATCAAGGTCGTCAAACTTGGTTTGGATTGCCTCCGCCACTGGAATTGACTTGGCGTTAGCCAGGGAACAGTAGTCACCGCCAGGGCAGCAAATGATGTCTGTGAGAAGTCCCAGATTAGGTGTTGCAAGATCAGCTTCACAGAGCTTTTTCCATAAAGGGTATAGGTCAGCCTTGCGAACATCGGCAAGTGTTGCATTTTGCTCGTGAGTGACTCTAAGTTCACCAAAACTGTATTCATCGGCGAGATCAGCCATTACTTCTAATTGCTCATCTGTCACATCACCCGGGGCGATACTGGTTTCTTTGACCGCTAGATTTACGATGGCGTATCCGGGTTGTTGGTGCTCTTTGACATTGCGTCCTACCCAGGTTTTAAAGGCGAAGTCATCGTTCATGGCTGTTTCGAAGGATGCATCAGTGGCTTCGAGCGTTTCGTAGGCGGGTTTGGTGAAGAAAGCTTTGACTCGCTCAATGGCTTCATCAGTGAGGGTTTCTGGCCCGTCTTTGAGAGTTTGCCACTCGGCTTCAACTTTTTCTGCAAACACCTCTGGTGTCATGGCCTTGACCAGTATTTTGATCCGCGCTTTGTACTTATTGTCCCTGCGACCATACCGGTTGTAGACACGAAGAATCGCTTCAAGATAAGTGAGCAAATGTTGTTTGGGTAAGAAGTCGCGAATAACCGGCGCAATCATGGGAGTACGTCCCAGTCCACCGCCAGCAAGGACTTCAAAGCCAATCTCACCGTCTTGTTTGACAATGCGCAGGCCAATGTCATGGACCTGGACCGCGGCGCGATCTTCAGTGGCCCCGGTCACCGCGATCTTGAATTTACGCGGTAGCCAATTGAACTCTGGATGAAATGTGGACCACTGACGGATCAGTTCTGACCAGGGGCGGCTATCTTCGATTTCATCTGCGGCTACACCGGCGAACTGATCGCTGGTGACGTTACGAATACAGTTACCACTGGTTTGGATCGAGTGCATTTCAACACTGGCCAGTTCAGCCAGGATGTCTGGCACTTCCTCTAATTTTGGCCAATTTATTTGCACATTTTGACGGGTCGTAAAGTGCGCATAACCTTTGTCATATTCGCGGGTGATGTGGGCGAGCTTGCGGAGCTGCTTACTGGACAGCATACCGTATGGTACGGCGATGCGTAGCATAGGTGCGAGGCGTTGAACATACAGACCGTTGCGGACACGTAAGTGCAGGAATTCTTCAGCGCTCAGTTCACCGGATAAAAAGCGCTCGGTTTGGCCGCGATATTGGCTAACTCGTTCTTTGACCATTTGATGGTCGTGTTCATCGTATATGTACATACAGTTCCTGTTGTCGCTATTCCTGATTTTACTAAGCTTTGGTGTTGTGACCGCTAGCAGGCGCAAATTTGTGCTGCGCAATGTAGCAGTTCAAGGTCCTGGCGAAAATAACCAATTTTCTATATCCATAGAATTGGCAGGTATATTGTTAACAATAGTCGAATCTTAAGCGGCCGGGCCGTATAATCTGGGCATCTCAAAATCAACAAATCGAGGGCGTCATGTCAGAAGAAAACCAGATCGAAGAATCCAATGAAGACAGCTTTGTCGATGCCGTGTGCGCTATTGCACTGGTTGCCATTGCTGTTTGCGCGGCACTTTACTGGGTCTCCAATCAGTAAATTACGCTGCTGCTTCGTTCTTGCTGGTGTGCCTAGTCTGGTAACACCAGCATAACCACCCCAACAATTGTCAGCACAAACAAGACGGTAAAGATCAAACCACCAAGAATGTAGGGCAGTGGGCTCCTTTGACTAAAGTCGCGCTGCCGGTTCGCCTCAGATTGGACGCCGAGGGCCGCCGCCATCACACTCAAGGTCACTTGAAATAGACCGGGTTGCTTTTCCTGATCAGATTGGCCTTGTCCATCTTGCTTATTTTCGCTGGTTTTGTCTGACGCTTCAGTCATCCGTTACCTCACTTGTAACTTAATACGGGCGAGAGCCAACGTTCTGTTTCTTCCAGTGTTTGACCCTTGCGCAAAGCATACCGTTTTACTTGATCTTGATCGATCTTACCCAGGCCAAAATACCGTGATTCAGGATGGGAGAAGTAAAAACCACTCACCGATGCGGTGGGCGCCATGGCAAAGTGTTCGGTCAAATCCACGCCTACCTTTTGCGGTGCGTCCAATAGTTTGAACAAGGTCGCTTTTTCCGTGTGATCAGGACACGCCGGGTATCCCGGGGCTGGGCGGATACCGCGGTAAGCTTCTTTGATTAACTCGGTGTTGCTGAAGGATTCATCGGCAGCATATGCCCAGAATTCCTTGCGCACTCGTTCATGCATATGTTCGGCAAAAGCCTCCGCCAGGCGGTCTGCCAGGGCTTTTACGAGGATCGCGTTGTAGTCATCATGTTTTGCCTCATATTCGTCAGCCATAGCTTGAACACCATGCCCGGCGCTCACCACGAAGCCGCCTACATAGTCTTCCACGCCGTCAGGGCCCACATAGTCAGCCAGGCACAAGTTTGGTTTTTCGTTGGGCTTATCGGTTTGCTGGCGGAGATGATGGAGACGGGTAAGCTCCGTTTGCCGGTCTTCATCCTCAAACAGCTGAATATCATCGTGGTTAATGTTGTTGGCGGGCCAAAAACCGATGACGGCGTTGGCTTTGATCAACTTTTCATCGATGATGCGTTTCAGCATGGCCTGTGCATCGTTAAATAGATTGGTCGCGGCCTCACCAACCACCTCATCTTCAAGAATTTTTGGATATTTGCCTGCCAACTCCCAGGTGATAAAGAAGGGCGTCCAGTCAATGTAGTCCACCAGGTCTTCCAGCGGATAGTCTGCAAACACCCGGGTACCGAGGAATGTGGGTCGGGGAGGCTGGTATCCATCCCAGCTAATTTTGGGCCGATTATCCAGCGCATCCTCATACCGTAAGGTATTGCCTTTTGGCCGGCGGTTTTGATTGCGAATGCGAATTTTCTCGTACTCTTCACGGGTATTGGCGCAAAACTCTGCTTTCAGCTCGTCACTCATAAGCTGCGTGGCGACGCCAACTGCCCGCGAAGCATCGGACACATAGACCGTGGCTTCATCTTGATAACAAGGTTCGATCTTCACAGAAGTATGGGCTTTTGAGGTTGTTGCACCACCAATCAGGAGCGGCAGTTGGATCTGTTGGCGCTGCAACTCCGACGCCACATGAACCATCTCATCCAATGACGGTGTGATTAAGCCGGACAAACCAATAATGTCCACGCCGTGTTCTTTCGCGGCGCTGATAATTTTCTCTGTTGGTACCATGACACCGAGGTCAATCACCTCGTAGTTATTGCACTGAAGCACCACGCCCACGATATTCTTGCCAATGTCGTGGACATCGCCTTTTACGGTAGCCAGTAGAATCTTGCCTTTGGCTTTCGATGCTTCGCCTTTTTCAGCCTCAATATAAGGCACCAGGTGAGCCACCGCTTGTTTCATGACCCGGGCGCTTTTAACCACCTGGGGTAAGAACATTTTACCGGCGCCAAACAAATCACCCACGCGATTCATGCCGGCCATTAGCGGCCCCTCAATCACTTCAATAGGGCGATCCATGGTGAGTCTGGCTTCCTCAGTGTCTTCCACCACGTAGGTGTTGATCCCTTTCACCAGGGCGTGAGCCAGGCGCTCTTCAACACTTTGCTCGCGCCAGGCGAGATCTTCACCTTTGGCCGCGCTGCTTTTACCGGCAAACTGTTCCGCCAGTTCCAGGAGGCGTTCGGAGGCTTCAGGGTTGCGGTTTAAAATGACATCTTCAATACCGTCGCGCAGTTCCTGAGGCACTTCCTCATAAATGGCCAGCTGCCCGGCATTGACAATGCCCATGGTTAAACCATTTTTAATGGCGTGGTAAAGAAAGACCGCATGGATGGCTTCCCGGACCTGATTGTTACCACGGAACGAGAAGGACACGTTGCTAATCCCGCCAGATAGTTTTGCTAGTGGCAGGTTTTCGGAAACGTAAGCGCAGGCGTCGATAAAGTCTTTACCGTAGGAAGCGTGTTCTTCAATACCTGTCGCCACAGCAAACACGTTAGGGTCGAAAATAATATCTTCTGGTGGAAATTGTTCTTCGTTAACCAGAATGTCATAGGAACGCTGACAAATTTCTTGTTTGCGGGCGAGGGTGTCGGCCTGGCCTTGTTCGTCAAAGGCCATGACCACGACAGCTGCACCGTGTTTACGACATATTCTGGCTTGCTCGCGAAATTCATCTTCACCGGCCTTTAAGCTGATGGAGTTCACCACAGACTTACCTTGTAAGCACTTCAAGCCCGCCTCGATAATTTCGAACTTGGAGGAGTCCACCATCACAGGCACACGGCTAATGTCCGGTTCAGAGGCAATCAAGTTGAGGAACTTGATCATCGCTGCTTTGGAATCCAGCATGCCTTCATCCATGTTGATGTCGATAATCTGCGCGCCATTGTCCACCTGTTGTTGGGCAACGTTCAGTGCTTCTTCAAAGTTTTCCTCGCGGATTAGCCGGGCGAACTTGGCTGAGCCGGTCACGTTGGTACGTTCACCAACGTTTACAAACAGGGAATCCTCACTAATACGGAACGGCTCAAGACCGCTTAACAAGCAGTCAGTGCTGGTTGCTGCCGGTGTTCTTGGGGTTTTGCCCTCAACCAGCTCAGAAAATGCGGCGACGTGACCGGGCGTGGTTCCGCAGCAGCCACCAAGAATGTTGATGAGACCTTTTTCTAGATATTGTTCGATGGCTTCGACCATTTCTGGAATGGTTTCATCGTATTCACCGAACTCATTGGGTAAACCGCGATTTGGGTAGGTGCTGACATAACAATCAGCGATTCGCGAGATATCCTCCATATAAGGACGTAGCTCGTTAGCACCCAGAGCACAGTTAAAGCCCACAGAGATCGGTTTAGCATGACGAATGGAGGCCCAGAATGCTTCTACGGTTTGCCCGGATAAGAGACGGCCACTGGCATCGGTGATGGTGCCCGAGATCATAATGGGATATTCCGTGTCCAGGGCCTCAAATACTTCCAGCGCCGCGTACACAGCGGCTTTGGCATTTAAGACATCGAAAATCGTCTCGATCAAGATGATATCGGCACCGCCTTCGATAAGACCGCGAATAGCCTCTGAGTAGTCCTCTACCAATTCATCGAAAGTAATGTTCCGAAAGCCGGGGTCATTGACATCAGGGGAGAGACTCGCCGCCCGCGTGGTTGGCCCCACGGCACCGGCAACAAAGCGGGG
Source organism: Pseudomonadales bacterium (assembly GCA_046290215.1). Taxonomy (GTDB): domain Bacteria; phylum Pseudomonadota; class Gammaproteobacteria; order Pseudomonadales; family Azotimanducaceae; genus JAHRVQ01. The sequence goes on from JBKAGC010000019.1 coordinate 24,535, forward strand.
TTTTTCCGCAGTGGACACCTCGTCAGCCGCCTCACGGGCCAATTTGGCGGCCTCGACGTTGATCTCGTAACTGAGATCCTGCATGTCGTAGTCAGCCTGGGAAACCCGGTTCGCCGTAAAGGTATTGGTTTCGATGATGTCAGAGCCGGCTTCCAGATAACGCAGGTGAATATTCTTTAGGGCTTCTCGCTGGGTCAGGGCCAGTAGTTCATTATTGCCTTTGACGTCACGATGAAAGTCTTTAAAGCGTTCACCGCGGTAATCCTCCTCGGTGAGTTTCAGCTCTTGAATCATGGTGCCCATGGCCCCATCCATTACCATGATGCGGGATTGCAGTAGATCAATGAGTTGTTGGTATCTTGCCGAGCGCTTCATAAGTTTTGCCAGAGATTACGGTGAGTCCTATTTCAGCGGCGAATTCTAGCAGTTTGTAACCCGGGGGATTTTGAAGAGTTTAATTGCTGCATATGAATCCCGCTCAGGCGTCCGCCTGCAGATGAATCACTTAGCTGGAGTCAGCGGCAGTGCCGTCCATACAACTCCTGGATCAGTAAAAACCCTTGTAGAAATAGGGGCTTAGTGCGATTTAGTCGGCGAATCCATAGCAACACAGAAGGCCATTTAGTAAACTCAAGGCAACGTTGAGGTACCACATATGATTGAAATTACCGAATCAGCCCAGGATTACCTGGTTGAACTACTGAGTAAACAAGAAGCGAAAGACATTGGCATCAGGATCTTTATTACTGATCCTGGCACACCTACCGCGGAAACCTGCCTGGCTTATTGCAAACCTGGCGAAGAGCAAGAAGATGACCATAAACAGGATTATGGGCGCTTCATTTGTTGGGTAGACCAGCGCAGCATCCCATTCCTTGAAGAAGCACTGGTAGACTATGCGGCGGATCGTATGGGCGGTCAGTTAACGATCAAAGCCCCGAATTCCAAAGTGCCCAAGGTCTCCGATGACAGCCCCCTTGAGGACAAGGTGAATTACATCCTGCACAGTCAGGTCAATCCAGGTCTCGCGGCCCACGGCGGGATGGTGAACCTGGTTGAGCTGGTGGATGAAGAGATTGCCGTCTTGCAATTTGGTGGCGGTTGCCAGGGTTGCGGCATGGTGGACATGACGCTCAAAGACGGCGTTGAGAAGACCTTGCTTGAACAACTTCCTCAGCTTAAAGCAGTGCGGGACATCACCGACCATACCCAGACGGAAAACGCCTTTTACAAGTAGGGCAACTTTCTGTCCCGGAACATTAAAAAAGCCAGCGCAATCACTTGATCATCAAGTATCACGCTGGCTTTTTTGTGTCGCACACGTCAGGTCGTTAGCTCGCTTTACGAGCATTTAACTCTGGCACCTGGCGACTCCCGAGGACTGGTTTTACCTTGTCCCGCAGATCCCGAATCATCTTTTCGGTAGTTTCCCAGTTCACACAGGCATCGGTAATCGATACACCGTACTTTAGATCGGCGAGATTCTCAGGCAGCTTCTGGTTACCCTCATTGAGATGGCTCTCCACCATAAAACCAATCACGGAGCCATTGCCGGCGGCAATTTGATCCGCCACATCAGCCATCACACCAACCTGGTTCTCATGCTGCTTGTTTGAGTTGGCATGACTGCAATCCACCATAATGTTTGGGGTGATGTTACTTTTCAGCAACTGCTGCTCGCATGCCTCGATACTCTCGGCATCGTAATTAGTTTTGCCGCCGCCGCCACGTAACACGATGTGAGCATGGCGGTTACCGCCAGTATGTATAATCGCCACTTCTCCTTGATGGTTAATACCCAGGAACCGGTGGGGTGCAGATACTGATTGTAGGGCATTGATCGCCACTTCAAGCCCACCGTCGGTACCATTTTTAAAGCCCACGGCAGAGGAAAGCCCACTAGCCATTTCCCGATGGGTTTGTGACTCAGTAGTGCGAGCGCCAATGGCGCTCCAGGCGATCATATCTTGCAGGTATTGCGGCGACACTGGATCGAGCGCTTCGGTTGAGGTTGCAAGACCCATGTCGGCGAGATCAACCAACAGCTTACGACCGAGTTCTAAACCTTCACGAATGTTGAACGAATCATTTAAGTGCGGATCGTTGATATAGCCTTTCCAACCCACCGTGGTACGCGGCTTCTCAAAATACACCCGCATGACCAGGAACAGGGTATCTGAGACTTCGGCACTCAAAGCCTTAAGGCGCTCGGCATACTCTAGCGCGGCTTTTGGATCATGGATGGAGCAGGGGCCAACCACCAAGAACAGACGCGGGTCCTCACGATTGAGAATGCGTTTGATGGTGAGTCGGCCTTCCGCCACGGTGGCCAGCGCCTGTTCAGACGCTGGGACTCGTTTTTTTAGCTCATCGGGAGTGATGAGAGTTTCTTCGCTTAACACGTTTACATCGTCCAGTTTAAGTTCTGTCATGGTTCCGCCCTGGTTTACGGTTCAGTTAAAAAATTTATGCATAAAAAAACCCCGGTAAGCGGTCCGCCTAACGAGGTTCTCTGTCGGCGGATAAACCGCCGGTGCACAACAAGCGGTCGTTACTTCATAAAAAAGTAATAGCCGGCCCAGAAATAGCGAGAAGCCATTTCGGACTGACCGTTGCTAAACCACTTGTTTGCTTGGATGTTTTTCATGGCGGGGATATTAGTGCAGACTAGGACGGGAGTAAAGCACTCATAGAAATGCCTAAAAAAACAATAAGGAATACCTATGATCAGGCTAACTACCTCTTGCGGGATAATTTTCGCGTCCTATTTGTGTTTAGCACTTCCTGTATCAGCCGAGGGGCGTTCATGCCCGGTGGAAGTGATTCGCAAAGACCAAATCGAGTCTGTGGTGGCACGAAGGCAGACCACATTTAAGCATTGCCTGGCTTGTGAGGGTGATGTTTGCCAATTCAGGCAGTGGCCTGAAGAAGGAAAAGAATTCGCCAACGCCTGTCGGTTGCTGTTTTGCACACCAACCAAAATGCCAGGGAAAATGTTCCTGCCGGACAATGTGACCAAAGAAGCCGGTATTTTCTTTACCTATGGCATCAATAAACAAGGTCGTATCGACAATGTGGAAATCACCGAGTTGCTGGGCGGATTAGATGAGACGGAAGCGCGGAAAATGATCCGTAATTACTTTGAGCGCCGCCGCTACGAGCCGATTACTATCGACGGTAAAACCTACGAGTTGATGGGCCTGAAAGATGGCACAAACTACAAGATTGTCATGCGTAATCGCTAGGTTATGAGGTTGACTTAAGATCTAAACAGCCTACCATGCGCGCTCTTAAGCTAACTCTCTGCTGTTGGGCCCGTCTTGGAACTCGAAATATCCTTTCTTACCGTAAGCCTGTTGGTGATTGCCGGGCTGATTGGCGGATTTATCAATACCCTCGCCGGTGGTGGCTCCATGCTGACCTTGCCGGTGCTGATGATGATGGGCATGCCAGCAGACGTGGCCAACGCCACCAATCGCGTCGGTGTGTTTCTCCAATCGGCGACTGCTGCCCGGGGCTTTAAGAACTATGACCGACTAGATTCCGGGGCCATATTGCCCATGCTCGTACCCACGGTGTTGGGTGCCCTGGCAGGTTCGCTGCTGGCGTCGTTTCTCCCGGTGTGGCTCCTAAAACCCACGTTGCTAGCTGCCATGGTTGCTATGGCGATTTATATGATTGTGAAACCAGAAGGTGTCACTGCTCCCGAGGGTAGTAAAGCTTATGGGGTGTTTGAGAAACCCGCTGGTTTTATTGCGCTGTTTTTCGCTGGCGTTTACGGCGGATTTGTCCAGGCTGGGGTGGGGTTTATTCTGATCGCGGCATTAGCTGGTAGCTTGCGCTATGACCTGGTGCGCGCCAACGCTCTGAAAGTAGC
>JBKAGC010000020.1:0-27786 GCA_046290215.1 Pseudomonadales bacterium
TGAAAGCCGGCGACTTACTTGGCTATTCTGGCAATACCGGCTTTTCCTCACTGCCCCATTTGCATTTTGCGGTGTATCGCCCAAAACCCATGGGCAGTTTTGAATCTTTACCGTTTCAGTTTGAAGGGGATATCGCGACGTCTCGGTGGTGGCGCGAGCGCTCCGAGCAACACTAGCGCCACTAAAGCCGGGTGCTTAAGCTGAGCCTTGTAGAGCTGCAATGACCTGGTCTATCACAGCGTCGGCTTTGTCGCGCATTTGTTCATCAGTGGCATCCTGAATAGGATGGGCCACAAAAACCCGTTCTGCATCTGCCATACCCAAAGCATTAGCCTGGGTTTCTGCAGCATCAACAAATTCCTCCGAGGCCACCGTGACCGAGGGAATGCCATTAATTTCGAACCATACCGTATCGTGCAAACTGCACGTGGTACAGGAGCCTCAATCGGCGAGGCCTTCAATGACAAAGTCATTTCGAGCGCGGATTTCCTGGCGCAGGTCATCTGGAGCCGGCTTGGTAAATGTCGGTTTGTTGTAGCGATTGATCTTTACGTCAGGCAAGCGCTCAACTAGACGTAACTCAATTTGGTCTAGCAGCACATTGCCTCTTGGCTTAGAGATATCTAACAAGGCAACGTTGCCGCTGATAGTGCCAGTGCGCGGCGTGACTTGCCTGCTTACCGGTACTCGTTCATCTGTGGGGTCAAGAATGACAGTCATACTTAGTCCTCTATTTTTTTCGATACGGAAATCGTACCGATGGCACCTGTGGCCCAGCCATGGAAGGCGCCGGAAAACTTTCCTGCATCAGAGCCGGCCACCACAATGTGTATATCTTCATCACGGGGGAATTTCTTCACCAGGCCGGTTTTCCGTTGTTCGTCCATCTTAGCTAAAGATGTGGCAGCAATGCCAACACCGGAGTGCTCGTCCTGGACAAGATTGGCCAGGGGTTGCTGCAGCTCATCCTGAATTAGAGTGCGAAGCTGCTGTTTGCTAAGCTCGCCGTCTCGCTGCAACGTATCCAGATGTTCTGGGCAAACCACCAGCAGCGTGTCGCTGGACATGTAAGATTTTGGATGGTGCACACCTTGCAAAGACATAGCCAAACTCCTGGCCAACTGCTCGGATTGCACGGAGGTTTGATCAACAATCAAGACCGGCCCGCTAGTCATGCCGAACAAGGTCACCACCGAGTCTGAGGGAGCAAAACCGCGTTCCACATGCAGCGGTTCCCAGACGCTGCGCTCTTCCGCTTCAGCAAAACACATGGTGAATTTCATGGGACTGCCCAGCGTCGATCGTTCGGTGCCGCCGGGTCTGGCGCCGCCCATATTGCGCAAGGCCAGACGTACCGCGCGACCAATGGTGGCGTTGGCCCGGTTACCCTGGCCCAGAGCGCCAAGAGTAGCATTCATACCAATACGTTCCCGGATCGGGCCATTGACCACCAATACCGGGCTCGCTCCCATGGTGGTCGACATGACGCCGTGGGCGTTAAATTCATCTGTGCAGGCTGCCTCAAGCGCCGCAATGACCACAGGCAAGTACTCTGGTTTACAGCCTGCCATCACAGCATTGATGGCAACTTTTTCTACTGTGGTATCCGCAAGGTTAGGGGGTAGTACCGCGACGACTTCCTGGGGATCTCTTTTCGTGCCAGAGAGCATGCGCATGACTCGTTCAGGCGTTGGCGGCACCAGCGGTAAACCGTCACTGAAGCCCTGGTCGAACATAAACTCGAACTCGTCATCGGCGGGCGCCACTTCGATTTTGCGGGCACGCAGCGGACTATTTTCAGCCTCGGCGCGAAGTCGATCGGCAATTAGCGGATCGACGGAAAGCGAACCGCAACCCGGGCGCCACTCTGGCAATGCGCTCCAATCCGCATCAACCGTAGCAAAGCATTCTTGCCACTCTTGTTTCGCGAAACCAATCAAATGGTTGGTAATTTTGTTGCCGCTAATTTGAAACAAGCTGGGCACTGTATCGATGTCATAGGCAAAAGAGACTTGCAGCGCGCTATCATCAAGCACCGGCAGCGTGAGACCGAATTCGTCGATAAGTTTTTGATTGCCCTCTTGGGTTTGGCCCACAGCAATCATGTTGACGCCATTGCTGTGTAGTTCCTGCAGTAACGGTGTGATCAGCTTACAGGTGGGACAGTCTTCTTTTATAAAGCAAATGGTGACATCGTCACCGTTTGGTAGCGCTGCGGCTTGCCCGGCTTGATCATTGAGGTTGAAGCTGGGGGCCAGCGCGTCGTTAGGTAGCATAGTGGTCTCCGTCGGTCTGGCTTGATTGTAACCAATTCCCAGGCATGATTCTTTGAGACGCGGGCTTTTCGAGATCAAGCCCAGATTTACGGCTCTGGCAGTTCCGGCAATTGCAGGCTGATATCGCATGACTGACGACTACGCTGCCATAACCAGTTTTGCACGGTGCCGGGCGCGAACCTCAGAAGTAGTTGCAATGTGTTAGCAATGAATCGTGTATAACCGGGAATAAGGCCCTGTTTATGCAGCCACTGGCGTAACCAGGTTTCATTTTTAAAATTGTCGAGGCCGCGGCGGCGAACAAGCGTTCCGGCGTCAAAGCGAAATAGGTAAAGAGGTTCTGCCAGATTGTGGAAGGTGGCTCCTGCTTGTAATAGCTTGCCCCACAAATAGTAATCTTCTAGCAGATTAAGTTCAGGATAACCGCCGGCATCAAGCAATCGTTGTTTGCGGAGGCAAACCGTGGGGTGATTGATGGGATTACGCAATCCGATAGACGCGGCAATATCAACATGGTTTGTAATGACAGGTTTGATTCGTTCTGGTTGTCGGTAGTTGTCGCTGAATTCATATAGGGCGGTACCCAAAACATCTACCTCTGGATGTGCCTCGATATAGGCAATTTGTTGGGCGAAGCGGTTCGGCAGGGATAGATCGTCAGCATCCATGCGGATAAGCCAATCACCGCGGCAGAATTCAATGCCCGCGTTTAATGCCCTGCTCAATCCCACGTTTTGTTTGAGCGGCACCAGTTCCGTACCGCGGTGGCGGCTCTGAAAAGCATCTAGCTGATGGCGAAGAGGATCAGGGATCGGGCCGTCCATAACAATGACAATTTGATCTGCAGGGCGAGTTTGCCAGGCGAGGCTAGCCAGGCTCAGGGCCAGCTGCTCAGGCGGCACCTTGTGATACACGCTCATCAAAACGGAGTAGCTATTGGCTGAGCTGGTCACAGTATTTACCGGCTTAATTTGGTTTCAAGAATCAATGAAGAGTTGGTCCGCTCAACTCCTTCCAGGTTGCCGATTTCATCAAGCACCTGGCTAAGTTGTGCGGTGGTTTCTGTTCGCACCACGGCAATCAAATCGTAGTCACCGCTAACAGCATACAGGGAAGTGACGCTTGGCATGGCAATGAGCTGGCGAATGGTCTGGGCAGTTTTCTTCTGGTGGACGGTGATTAGAACGTGGGCAGAGACCAAACTGTCGGCATAGCTGTCACCCAGTTGTGCGGTGTAACCCTTGATGATGCCTGTTTGCTCCAGTTTGCGAATCTTCGACTGGACGGTGGAGCGAGACAGGGATAAGGCCCTGGCTAGTGCTGAAGTTGAGGCTCTGGCGTTTTGCATCAACAGAGCCAGGAGTTTTTCGTCTACCGGGTTCATATTCGGCAAATTGACTCTAAGCGTCATTGAAATGATGCAATTTAGCTTAAATTTGCTTAATTCACAGCTACAAATTAGCAAGAACTAGGATGAAGCTAATTGCATCAAAACAAAGTAGGTCAAGCTTATGCAGCAATCCTCAGTTGCGAATCACAAACGCACTGCGGTGGCAGTGGTGGGCGCCGGTAAAATTGGCACAATGATCACGCGCTTGCTGATCGACAGCGGCGACTATCAGGTCACCTTGATCGACAAGGCAGAGGCGCAGCTTGGGGCCATGGCGCAATGGTCTCATTGTCAGGTGGCCGCCCTGGACGTCACTGACAGTCAAGCTCTCGCTTCAATACTCAAAGGGCATTTTGCCGTGCTCAGTGCTACGCCCTTTTTCATGACGGAAAGCATCGCGAAAGCAGCGGTGCTGGCAAACGTGCACTATCTAGACTTGACGGAAGATGTCGCCAGTACCCGTCAGGTCAAGGCGCTTGCCGATCAAACCGGCCAGGCGATGATTCCCCAATGTGGCTTAGCGCCAGGATTTATTTCCATCGTTGCTAACGATTTATCTATGGGTTTTGATGAGCTTGAGTCTATTCGAATGTGCGTCGGTGCGTTGCCGCAATTCCCTAGCAATTCGCTGAACTACAATCTGACCTGGAGTACCGATGGGGTCATTAACGAGTATTGTGAGCCTTGCCATGCGATCAAAGATGGAGAACTCGTCCAGGTGCCAGCGCTTGAACATCTAGAGCATTTTTCATTAGATGGGATCAACTACGAAACCTTTAACACCAGTGGCGGCATTGGCACATTGGCAGAAACTCTTGCTGGTAGGGTGAAAAACCTCTGTTACCAGACCATTCGTTATCCTGGCCATCGTGACATTATGAAGACTCTCCTCCATGACCTGCAGCTACGAAATCGGCGGGATTTGTTGCGAGATGTATTTGAAAACGCCGTACCAGCAACCCTGCAGGATGTGGTGCTGATCTTTGTCACTGTCAGCGGTTTGCAGCATGGCCGGCTCGTGCAAAAAACCTACGCGAACAAAGTGTACGGTCGCAAAATCAGTGGTGTTGAGTACAGTGCGATACAAGTAACCACAGCGGCGAGCATTTGTGCGGTTTTGGACTTGCTAGCGACCGGCAAGATACGCAACCAGGGCTTCATCAAACAGGAAGAAATCGCCCTGGAGACGTTTTTGGCGAATCGCTTTGGTCGCTACTATGGTGCTGATATTGAACACAAACATTTTGATGCAGCGTGAGGCTGAGATGATTGCGAAACGAGTAAAACAGTTAAGCCAAGACCTGGGTTTTGATCTGGAACATGGCGGCGCTCTAGAAATTAGTAGCCCCATCAACGGAGAAGTTATCGCGGCGTTAACCACCGCCACTAGTGAAGATGTTCACAAGGCGCTGGAGCTGGCGACCCAGGCAGGACAAGTGTGGCGCACTGTGCCAGCACCACAACGTGGCGAGCTTGTGCGCCTGTTAGGCGAAGAGCTGCGAGCTCACAAGGCGGAGCTTGCCGAGCTGGTGACCATTGAGTGCGGCAAGATTCTTCAGGAAGGTCTTGGTGAGGTTCAGGAGATGATTGATATTTGCGATTTTGCTGTGGGCCTATCAAGACAATTACATGGCCTGACCATCGCGTCCGAGCGACCTGGCCATAAAATGTTTGAGTACTGGCAGCCCATGGGGGTTGTGGGGGTCATCTCAGCGTTTAACTTTCCTGTGGCAGTATGGTCCTGGAATACTGCGCTGGCTCTGGTATGTGGTAATTCGGTTGTTTGGAAGCCTTCCGAGAAAACGCCGTTGACGGCCCTGGCTTGTCAGACGCTGCTGGCAAAGGCGCTGCAACGGTTTAAACAAGCGCCCGCTGCTTTGTCGCAAGTGTTGATTGGTGGTCGCGCAATTGGTGAACTGCTGGCAGACGACGCCCGGGTAAATGTCTTGAGTGCAACCGGTAGCACGGCAATGGGCCGCGCGGTGGCACCAAGAGTTGCTGCACGATTTGGCCGTTGTATTCTTGAGTTAGGCGGCAACAATGCGGTCATCGTATGTCCCAGTGCCGATATCAATATGGCCTTACAAGCTATTGTTTTTGGTGCGGTAGGTACGGCAGGGCAACGCTGCACATCAACCCGGCGCTTGTTTGTCCACGACAGTGTTTATGAGCAACTGGTGCCAAAAATAAAAGCGGCATACGCTTCGATTAAAATTGGCAACCCGCTGGATCAAGAGAACCTGGTGGGGCCATTGATTGATGAAGCTGCCAGAGACGCCATGCAAGCCGCTTTGCGTGAGGCGGCAGAACTTGGCGCAACCATTACCGGGGGCGACCTGTTATCTCTTGATGGCTTTGCTGCCGGTGCTTATGTGCAGCCAGCCATGGTGGAAATGCCGGCAGCGGTGGATAACGTCATGACAGAGACTTTCGCGCCGATCCTGTATGTCTTCAAGTTTAGTGACTTTGCTGATGCGATTTCAGCGAATAACGCAGTGCCTCAAGGTTTGTCGTCCGCCGTGTTTACCAACGATATGCGTGAGGCGGAGCTTTTTACCTCAGCGCAAGGTAGTGACTGCGGCATTGCTAATATAAATATTGGTACCAGCGGTGCGGAAATTGGCGGCGCCTTTGGTGGAGAGAAAGAAACTGGCGGTGGCCGTGAATCTGGCTCTGATGCCTGGAAAGGTTATATGCGTCGCTGCACCTCTACCAGTAATTACTCGTCAGAACTGCCATTGGCGCAAGGCATTACCTTTAACCTCGACTGAGTTGTCTAGCTCAAGCCCAGTAGTTCATTGATGGTTTGTTGCATGGAATCGCTGGTGGTGGCCTGGGCGCAGTGCAACCATTCAATGATAGGTTCCCACTGCAAGCGATCTTTTGCCGTACTGCTGGGAGGAAGGTCAAAAATGCTTAAACCCGCATTACCGGCTCGGATGTAATTCTGTGTGTCCCGGAGGTAGCCCACTACCGGCAGATTGACCTCGTTTAGGAAAGTTAGCAGCACTTTAAAATAATTGGTCTTAACGTTGACGCGATTGGCGATCAAACCCACGTTGCCTTGATTGCGCTCCAAAAGGCCGCTGCGGTGCAAACCCATCAAATGTCTTAGACAAGCGCGAATGTCGGTAGAAGAGGGCAGCACAGGGATCAATAAGCGGTGGCCGTCTACCATGTCGCCAAGTTCCCCGGCGCCGTGTCCCGCGGGAGCATCGTGAATCGCCACATCAAAGCGATTCGAGAGAATCTGATGGTTAAAGTACTCAATACCCTCGATATGGGGTAGCGTTTTTGGCCGGGCCTTTAGCCAGTCCAGGGAAGAGCGCTGTGGGTCGTGGTCACATAACGCCACGGTTAACCCTTGCCTGGCGAGGTAGCCTGCCAGGTTCACTGAAACCATGGTTTTACCGCAACCCCCTTTGGGATTGGCGAGAAATATATGCTGCATCTTGTTGAATAAGTCCGTTTTTCAACAATCGTTGTATTAAAAGTAGCAGATGATTAGGATTTTGCTGCTGCATCAATGAGGGAAACCAGTCCCGGCCTCGCGTATACTCAGGCGCGAATCCTGGGCGCAAGCGAGACTTAGCCATGGCGCAATCGATAAAAGGGTTGTTTCCGAAATTAGAGGTATTCGACTTTCTTGACTCATCCGACTATGAGGTCATTGAGCCTTACATGTTTCGGTATGAATACGAGGCCGGCAAATACGTGTTTAAAGAAGGCACTCACGGCGGTTATATGTTCTTTGTGGTAGAAGGGGAAGCAGAGGTCACGAAAATGGTGGATAACAAAAAGGTGTTTATCGCCACCATAGGTCCTGGACGTTCCCTGGGCGAAATGTCCCTGCTAGATGGTCATACTCGCTCAGCGTCGGTTCGCGCGATTAGCAACCTGGCTTTAATTGTCTTAAAGCGAGAGGACTTCAACCGACTCATGACCGAGCATCCAGTGACGGCTAATCGGGTGGTCGTGGGCATTGCTAGCTTGCTGTCGCGTAGTTTGCGCAACACCACGCAAGAATTTAGCGAACAGACCTTGAGCTTATGTTAGGTCAGAAAAATAGTTGGGTTCCTGCCTGTGGCTAAACACCAGGATCTGGACACGACGTTCCAGTTTTTTAATGAAATCGGCATTATCAACCAACTTGCCAGCAATGCTTTTGAAGCAGAATTGCCGCTGGGTTTAACCGTGTCGCAATTTAGTGTTTTGAACTGGTTTACGCGGGTGGATGATGAGGCCACTCCGGGCCGTCTGGCCACGGCATTCAACGTCACCAAAGGCGCTATGACCAACACTTTAAAGCGGCTTGAACAAAAGGGTTTTATCGATGTCCGAGTGGATCAAGCCAGCGCTCGCCGCAAACTGGTCACGATGACGCCAGCGGGCGCTGATGCCAGACGCCAGGCGCTCGAAGCTGTGGAGCCGCTCCTGGAAGAAATGCTCAAGGCATTTTCACTGCAAGACATTCAGCGTAGTTTGCCATTCCTTGCGCAACTCAGGGTTTATCTGGACGAGCGCCGCTACCAAAACTAATACTTGTTCGCCTCTATCCAGCGCGTTGCCCAGCTTGTAGCGGATTGATATGGTTGGGGCCAAAAAAAGAGGCATCACCATGAGCGCACACATCGTTGCGATTGACCAGGGAACAACGAGCTCCAGAGCGATTGTGTTTGATCAGCTTGGCAGCATTGTGGCGGTGGCCCAGCAAGAGTTTCGGCAAATATTCCCTGCCGACGGCTGGGTCGAACATGATCCGGAAGAAATCTGGAGCAGTACACTTGCCACCACCCGGGATGCGATTGAGAAGGCCGGTATCGAAGCCAGTGATGTGGCCGCCATTGGCATCACCAATCAACGGGAAACTACCATCATCTGGGATCGGCACACCGGTAAGCCCATTCACAATGCCATTGTCTGGCAAGACCGGCGCACCGCAAACTTTTGCGAGAAGCTCAAAGCGGAAGGTTTTGAAGCCACGGTTCGTGACAAAACCGGCCTCTTACTGGACCCTTACTTTTCTGGGACCAAGGTGAAATGGCTGTTGGATGAGGTGCCCGGTGCCCGAGAGGCCGCCGAGGCTGGTGATTTAGCCTTTGGCACGGTGGATAGCTTTTTGCTCTGGCGCTTAACCGGTGGTAAACAGCATCGCACGGATGCAACCAATGCTAGCCGTACCCTGCTTTTCAATATTCATACCCAGGCCTGGGATGAAGAGCTCCTGGACAGGTTACAGGTGCCTCAGAGCTTGTTACCTGAGGTGATGGATTCTAGCGCTGATTTTGGCGTGACCGATGCCGCGCTGTTTGGTGCGGAGATTCCTGTGGCGGGAATGGCGGGGGATCAACATTGCGCTCTGTTTGGTCAAGGCTGTTTCGACCCTGGTATGTTGAAGAGCACCTATGGCACAGGCTGTTTCGCGGTACTAAATACTGGCACGGAAGCCGTGCGTTCGGATAACAAACTTTTAACAACCATTGGCTACCGCTTGAATGGTGAGGTGACCTATGCTCTTGAAGGCAGCATTTTTGTTGCCGGTGCAGCGGTGCAATGGCTGCGCGACGGTCTAAAGCTGGTTAGCAAGGCTTCCGAAACCGAGGCCGTTGCCGAGCGAACCGGAGATGCTGGCGGCGTTTATCTGGTACCAGCATTTACTGGCCTTGGTGCGCCATACTGGGACGCGGATGCCCGGGGGGCAATTATTGGTTTAACCAGAGATAGCGGGATTAATGAAATCATCACGGCGACACTACAGTCCGTGTGCTATCAAACCCGCGATCTGCTCTCAGCCATGTCCAGTGATGGTATTGATACCACGAAGCTTCGTGTGGATGGCGGCATGGTGGAAAACAACTGGGTGACCCAGTGCCTTGCGGATACTTTGCAGATATCTGTGGACCGACCTGTGGTCACAGAAACCACGGCCCTCGGTGCTTGCTACCTGGCCGGGCTACAGGTTGGCTTGTTTGCTGGTTTGGATGACCTGCGAGAAAAGTGGCAACTAGACCGGCAGTTCACGCCCAACCTGGATGCTGGGACGGCAGACAAACGTTATCAAGGTTGGCTCAAAGCCGTGGCCAGGGTTCGCAGCCAGGCAACTTAAGCATGCACCTACATCACATTCGACCTCGTACGGCGATAGCCATTGTCATCGCCAATATGGTCGGCACCGGCGTGTTTACCAGTTTGGGTTATCAACTTGTGGACATTGATTCACCGTTGATGATTCTTGCCCTGTGGCTACTCGGAGGTGTGACGGCACTGTGCGGCGCCCTGACCTATGCCGAGTTGGCAGTGCGTTTGCCGCGCTCTGGCGGGGAGTACAACTACTTAAACGAGATTTATCATCCGTCTTTGGGGTTTGTCTCAGGCTGGATTTCTGTGCTGGTGGGGTTCTCAGCGCCCACAGCGCTGGCGGCCATGACCTTTGCTGCCTATCTGGTGGCGGCACTGGATTTACCCATCAACAAAGCTCTGCTCGCGATTGGGTTAGTGGTAATGCTAACGGCTTTTCATTGTCGCAGTGTAAAAAGCAGCTCTGGCGTTCAGGATGTTTTTACCTTGCTAAAGCTATTGTTAATTCTCCTGTTTTGCCTTGTGGTTGGTGTGAGCCAACAACATAGTTCATTGGCGGCGTTTGCTTTTGAGCCTGGTGATGGCTCGCTCTTGCTCACGGCAGGCTTTGCCGTCTCCCTTATTTATGTGAACTATGCCTACACGGGTTGGAACGTCGCCACATACATTGCTGGTGAGCTAGAAGATCCAAAGCGAGATGTGCCGCGGGTGCTGGTGACTGGTACGTTAGTGGTGATGCTGCTCTACATATTATTGAACGGTGTGTTCTTGTTGGCGGCACCTCAGGATGAACTGCGCGGTAAAATTGAAGTTGGGGTGATTGTGGCCGAGTACACCTTCGGTACAGCAGGCGCGGTAACCATGGGGGTCGGTTTGTCGTTACTGCTGGTGTCCACGGTCAGTGCCATGATCTTAGCTGGGCCGCGAGTCATTCAGGTGATGGGTGAGGACTACGAACTATTTCGCTGGTTCGGGCATCGCTCCGGCGCAGGGGTACCGGTGCGGGCAATTCTCGCTCAATCCAGCCTGACCATCGTGTTTATTGCCACAGCAACTTTCGAGTCGGTATTGGTGTTCTCTGGTTTTGTTTTGGGCTTAAATGCTTTGATCACCGTGCTTGGTTTGTTCTGGTTGCGGCGCAAGCAAGTTCTACCTACCAGCGATGATTATCGCGTGCCCTGGTATCCGCTGCCGCCGCTGATCTTCTCTTGCTTGATGTTATGGACGTTAGTATTTCTGGCGTTAAATCGAATGGAGGAAGTGGCCTATGCCGCGGCGTTAATCGCTGCTGGCTTCGCTGCTTTCTTCTTTGTCGCGAACAAAAGCGATGGCAAGGGCCGCGATACAGTAGAGTCCTAGAAAGATCTGGAAGGCCAGATCGTAGTAACCCATGGTGTCATATATCCAGCCAGCAAATGGGATTCCTGAAATCATTAGTGGCATCATGGCGGGGCGCATCAAACCCATGATGTAGCCGAAGCCGGCCTGACCAAACAACGCCGAAACCAGTGAGCCATGAATGGGTACGATACCGCCCATGCCAAAACCGAACACGGTGCTGCCAATGGCCAGGGTGAAATAGGTATCCCCTGTGAGTAGCAACACCTGGCCAATAAGCTGGGAAAAGATGGCTGCCCAGATAGCCCATTTCGCGCTGTAGTAGTCTGTTAGCCAGCCATAAACTACCTTACCAAGCACGCCAGCAGCAGCGCCAAAGGATAAAATACCGGCGCCCTCAGTGAGGCTGAAACCGAGGTCCGTAACCCTTGGCACCATGTGCGTTAACGTTGCGCCCATACAGCAGAACAGCAGGCCAAAGGTGATGACAATTAACCAGAAGTTGCGGTTCGTTAGCGCGGCTTTTGCGCTCCATTGCACGGGCGGTGGTGGCGGGGTGGTTTTTGTTAAGCTGCGGGCTTTGTTGTCAGGGAGTAAACCCAGGGACTCTGGCGCATCAATGACAAACTTGATCACCACGGGAACGACAATCACCAGGGTCACGACGCTGTATACCGAAAAGCCAATCCGCCAGCCGAATGCCTCGATCAGCTGCGCGGAAATTAGAGGCATGGCCACGCCGGATAAGGAGATGCCCATGGTGGCAATGCCCAGGGCCATGCCGCGTTTGGCAATAAACCAATTGGTCACCAGTTTGGCGGTAGATAGTCCACCCATGGCTGCAGAACCGCAGGCGATGAAAGTTGCCAGTAACAGATATAAATGCCACTGACTTTGAATAAAACTCAGTAAGAAAAAGCCGCTGGCCATGCTCAAACTACCCAGCAGAATCACATTTTTGATGGGGAAGCGGTCCAGGGCACGGCCGATAGAAGGGGCAATAATTGCCGCCACCGCATTTACCAGGGTAATGCCAATGGAAACGTCGAGTCTTGAACCACCAAATTCGGCAGCGAGCGCCTTAAAAAAGACACCGTAAGAGTAGAAGAAAAAGCCAACAGCAATGAAGTCAACCAGAAAGGCAACGCCGACAATTTTCCAGCCGTAATAGATAGGTTCGCGCAAGATAAAACTTAAGTGGGCACACATGTGATTGGGGGGCGAAGCCTAGCAGGTCATTTGGTGACTTGTCGCGTAAAATAGGTGGGGTTTAGGTCTTACCTGTGGCTGGAGTTTTGTACGTGGATGATTTTTTTGCGCTAATGGCGCGGCTCACCGATGCCAGCATTGAGCCGAACCATGCCAGGGCTGCGCTGCAGGCACTGGGTGAACTGCCGCCGTTTCTTCGCTCTTTGTTGGTGGCCGATGGCACTGTGACCATGGCGCTTGAAGCCTATTTTGATGAAGAAATCCGCATTGCCACGGTGCGCCAGGAGCCCATACAACTCACCCAGGATATCCCGGTACTTAACATGCGCGCTGGCGACCTTTGTTACTTCAGGCAAGTGGAGCTACGGGGTACCAGCAGCGACCGCTGTTATGCTGCGGCAACCTCAATCCTTAATAAGAACGCCATCGGTGAGGCGCTGTTTGCGCAACTGGTGGATGAGCATGTGGGGATTGGTGTGATTCTGCGGAATTCTGCCAAGGGCAGCTTTCGCGAGGTGTTGGCGATCCAGCGGGGCAGTTTGCTTGCTAACTTCGATGTGTACCGCTCGTACCGGGTGAGTCTGGCGGGCGTCCCAGCAATCTTGATTAATGAAGAGTTCCCTCTCGCTGTTTATCAATGATGCTGGGGCCAGCCCTTAGGACCCCGGGGAAGCGTTATTCTTCCCCTGGGCTCATTTGTGATTGCACGTAGTTCTGCAAACCAACCCGGTCGATAAGCGATAGCTGGGTTTCTAACCAGTCCACGTGTTCTTCCTCAGCGGTGAGAATTTTCTCAAACAACTCACGGCTGCCGTAGTCGGAAACCGATTCACAGTGGGCAATGGCTTCACGTAGTACTGGAATCGCGATCATTTCGGATTCCAGGTCACACTTCAGCATTTCCTCAACGTTTTCACCAATCAGCAGCTTGCCGAGATCCTGCAGATTCGGTAAGCCTTCGAGAAACAAGATGCGCTCGATTAACTCATCGGCATGTTCCATTTCCTCGATGGATTCTTTGCGTTCTTGCTCTGCCAACTTGGCCATACCCCAGTCCGCGTACATTTTTGCGTGCAAGAAGTACTGGTTGATGACCGTCAACTCGTTCTTTAATACGGCGTTGAGATAGTCGATGACTTCACTTGATTGCGGTTTCATGGGTGTCTCCTGATATAAAGCATTAAATCGCACAATGCGTTGAACGACGGATGATACGGGGGTTATCAGCAATCGCAAAACTTGGTTAGCATTTGTGAAAGGCCATTGTTTGCCAGTGACAAGCATTGGATAACCGTCGTCATATGCCAATCTAATCCATTTCCCGATAATATTTGAATTGATAACAATTCGTATTTGCAATGTTATTCGGATTGGCTATACTAGCTCCATGATTATTTGTGTCTGCAAACGTGTAAATTCTGCTCAGATCGAGGCCGCCATGGATGAGGGTGTCACCGATGTGGGGGAATTGTCCCAGCGTCTGGGCCTTGGCACCGGCTGTGGTCGCTGCGTCGAGTTTGCCCAGCAGATGATTCAGCGTGACCGTGGTGACCTGATTGCCAGCGATACTGCCGCCTGATATTTAACCTCAGGTTTTTCTGCTCTCTTATCTTTAGAGCCCGCTCTCACCGCGGGCTTTTTTGTTTTCAGATCTAGTAAATTTCTCCCCATCTCGCCAGCAGATTCCACGACGCCGTCTATAGTTAATTAGGTAGCCTAAAAGCCTAATCTCGCGTCATGAGCCAACTCGTATTTGAAACAGAAAAAGCCTATCGCAGCCACCTGGAGGCCATGTGGATCGATGATGTTGAAGAGCTCATGGTGGAAAGGGGTCCCGCTTACTTTGAACTGCTGGTAGAAAGTCTCGCGCACCTGTTTCACGCCGATCGAGTGTTTATCGCGTCCTTTGACCTCGAACTGCAGTACGGGTCCACCATTGCCGACTTCAACGATGGTGAACATTGCGATAACTACGACTTTTTTGTTCCGGATACGGCCATGGCAGAAATGGCCAACAAACGCTCAGTGGTAATCGCGGAACGAGTTGGTGAATTCTTTGCCGAGGATGAAAGCCTAAAACCTTATGAGGCCATGTTAGGTCGGCCAGCGCTTGATGAAGATGGCAATGCCATTGGCATGATTGTGGTGTTATCGAAATCGAGTATTCGCTGGATTGACGCGGCGAACAGCATTTTGGATTTCTGTATGGGGCGCATTGAATCAGAAATGCTGCCCCTTTATAAGTCTCGTCAGCTCAATGAAATGAATCATCAGCTGCTCAGGGAGTTGGCGCTGTCAAATCAGTTAAAGGAAGAACTGTCTCGCCTTGCCTACACTGATCGCGTCACGAATTTGCCCAATCGTGAGCAATTTATGATTGACCTAAAACTGGTGGAGGACTTATCCAACCACTGGCTAGCTTTGATTGGGATTGATTGCTTCAAACCGGTGAATGAGTCCATGGGCCATGATCAGGGTGATCATTTATTACGTGCTGTGGGTCGTAGGCTTGTTGATGTGGCTGTACCGGGCATGCGGATTTACAAGTGGACCAGTGATGAGTATTTGGTGCTTGGCATTGCTGACTCGGAAATGGAAATTGGTCGTCAGTTAGAAGTGTGCGCGCGAGCTTTTGATGCGCCATTTGAGGTTCAAGGAACACCGGTAAAAATCACTCGTAGTACTGGTGCAACCCAGATCGAGCGACACGAGACCATAGACTCTGCGGTGAAAGCAGTGAGCTCTGCGTTACATAAAGCCAAGCTGCGGGGCGGTAATCGCACCGAGATATTTCATGACACCTTCCGTAACTCTGATACCGAGTTTTTTAAGGTGCACTCACTGATGCAGGAAGGCATCAAGCGACATCAGTTTACTCCGTATTACCAACCCATTTTTGACCCCCGATCAGAACTATTTGTCGGGTATGAGGCGTTGATGCGCTGGGTAGACGGTGAGGGTAATCCGGTGTTCTTCCCAGATCAGTTTATTCCCATTGCTGAGCGCAGTGGTTTGATCGTTGATCTTGGCAAAGAGATGATCGGTACGGCGGTTGGCAACATGCGTGATTGGAGTTCCTTGCACGGCGGCCATCGGGATCTGGCCATTAACTTATCGCCGTTGCAGTTTCATGATGAGCATCTGGTGCGAGATATCGAGAGTATTGTCACGCGCTATCAGGTTGACCCCGCCATGCTGAAATTTGAAATAACCGAGTCCCTGTTTGTTCACGATGGCGACTATGTGTTGGAGCGGCTGCAGGAACTGCGCGCCCTGGGTTGTCGTTTGTCCCTGGATGATTTTGGTACCGGCTATTCATCCCTGGCTTATTTGCAACGCTATCCCTTTGATCAAATCAAGATCGACAAATGTTTTGTAGACAACATCCTCGAATCCAGTAAGAGTCGCGCGCTGGTTAAAGCGGTACGGATTCTCTCTGCTGACCTGGGTATGAAGCTGGTCGCAGAAGGTGTTGAGACCGCCGAGCAGGCGGATTGCTTGACCATGATGGGCGTTGATTTATTACAAGGTTATTACTTTAGTCGCCCGATCCCAATGGATCAGATCGGCCGCACCTATGCGGCGGACTGGCGGGATATGCAAAAACCCGCGGATATCGAGTTAAGCCTGTAAGTCGTCCTCCGACCATAAGCGTGCTTGTGTCAGCGGCGCGATCACGTAAGATGCCCAGCTTTGTAAGAGCACTGTAGGTCAACAGGAGTAGTGGGGCGTGCATCCGCGATTAGCTGAACTTATCGACATACTAGATATTGAACAGATCGAACTGAATCTGTTTCGTGGTTATCACCCTAAGGGTCGGACAGGTCGTTTGTATGGTGGCCAGATTATGGCCCAGGCTCTGATCGCTGCTGGTCGCACTGTGCCAGACGACCGACCGCCCCATTCGTTGCACGGTTATTTTATGCGTCCCGGGGATGCCAAAGTGCCGGTGGTGTTTTCAGTGGACCGCATTCGTGATGGCAAGTCTTTCACCACCCGACGGATTGCGGCGATTCAGCATGGTAAGGCCATTTTTAGTATGGATGTGTCGTTTCAGGTGCGCGAGCAGGGGCTTGAACATCAGGCCGAGATGCCGGATCTGCAGCCACCTGCAGAATCTCAAATCACCGAGGCCATGGGCGACGCCCGGTTTATTACCTATCTCGAAGAATACAAAGCGGTGATGGAAAATCAGCCGCTGCCACCGCGCCAGCACAGTTGGTTTCGCGCCAACGGTAGCATCCCTGATGATTCACCCCTGTTACATGCAGCACTGCTTACTTATCAATCGGACGACGCCCTGTTATCTACCTCTCGTTTGCCGCACCGTGGCACCTTTGAACGCAAGGATATGCAAAGCGCGAGTCTGGATCACGCCATGTGGTTTCATAACGATGCGCGGGTTGATCAATGGATTTTGTACGCGCTTGATGCACCTCAATCCACTGCTGCACGTGGCTTCAATCGCGGTTTAATGTTTAGTACAGACGGCGTCCTGGTGGCTAGCACCATTCAAGAGTCGCTGATGCGCTGGCATAAGACCTAAGCAACGTTGTAATTTCTTGCAGATTGCCGCAAGTTAGTCACCATGACAAAACGACACTATCTGGATTTAATGGGCATCGATGTCTGGCAAAAGCGCCGGCCGCGAGCGGCTGTGCCAGCAGAGCCAGAAATTCAGGTAGAGCAGCCACGGGTGGCTTCCATTGAGGCTGCAGCCTCTGGTGACGGCGCTGCCGTGCTTGCTAATGTAAGAGCCTCCCTGAATGCTGCCGAGGCGCAAAATCCAGCGCCCTCGCAGCCAACATCAGTGGTAGAACCGCAGCCATCTGAGGTCAAGCGAGAGCCGGCGGCAGCGGAGCCGACACCAGAGTTTTATCTCACTTTGAGTCATTTCCCGGGGCTCACCATGGTGAATGTTTACCCCAGCGGTTTTGCTTCTATTCCCGGCAATCATCAGCGCTTTCTCAATACCTTGTACTTTTCTCTGGTGCAACAGAAGAGCACTAGCCAGATCACGGAGTTTCGCTGGCCACTGGTGAAATCTAATCAGATCAGTCAATCCCTGGCTGAAGCGCAAAAGGTCCTCGGTCGCCATCTGGCCAATTGCCAGCCTGAACTGCTGGTGTTTGGCGCCGAGGCTAGTGGCTTGCTAGGCACCTCTTCAGATGCCGTCTATGTGGAAGAAACTGTCCGGGACCGTCGCCTGATAGTAGTGGAGGATACCGAGCTGTATTTTCGTGAGCCAATCCGGCGCCAGGCCTTGTGGCAGTTTTTAGCAAGTTTGCGCCGCCGGGTTCGGAGCAGCCTCTGATGAGTGCGGTAGAGCTGGACTTTCGCATCCTGCCAATGTCTTTTGGTGATGTGCCAGCTGTAGTTCGCAACGAACGCTTGAGTTATTCCCATCCCTGGACTGAAGGAATTTTTCAAGATTGCCTGCAATCTGGCAATGAGTGTTGGCTAATTAAGCGCCAGCAAAAAGTCCTTGGTCACGGTATCTTGTCCGTGGCCGCTGGTGAATCTCATCTCCTCAACGTGTGTGTTGCACCGGATTATCAAGGTGAGGGCTTTGGCCGCTTGCTGGTGGAGCATCTGGTCAAATGCGCCCGCGCCAAGGGTGCGGGGCGAACAATCCTGGAAGTGCGGCCATCCAACCCTGTGGCAATCGCTCTGTATCATTCCATGGGATTTACGGAAATTGGTCGGCGCCGCGGCTACTATCCAGGCACGGAAGGGCGCGAGGATGCGCTCGTTCTGACCTTAGACTGGTCACAAGGCACATAGAGCTGCAAACAGCGCCGCAGCTAACCGCGTTTTTTTAACTCGGCACTGGCAGTTTCCGCTATAATGCGCGGCTTTTCCCCTGTTGTACCGCTATGAGTATTGCCGATCAGGTCAACGACCGCCGCACATTTGCGATTATTTCGCACCCCGACGCGGGTAAAACCACCATCACTGAAAAGTTGCTGCTGTTCGGCAGAGCGATTCAGATGGCGGGTACTGTAAAGGGTAAAAAGTCCGACCGCTACGCCACTTCTGACTGGATGGAGATGGAAAAGGAACGGGGTATTTCGGTGACCACCTCGGTGATGCAGTTTCCTTACAAGGGGCGCACGGTTAATCTGTTGGATACTCCGGGTCACGAGGACTTCTCTGAAGATACTTATCGCACTCTGACGGCGGTGGACTCAGTATTGATGGTGATTGATGGCGCTAAAGGTGTGGAAGATCGCACCATCAAGCTGATGGAAGTTTGCCGCTTGCGGGATACACCCATCCTGACTTTCGTAAACAAGCTCGACCGGGAAATACGCGATCCCATTGAAGTGATGGACGAGGTGGAAGAAGTCCTGGGGATTGAGTGTGCACCCATCACCTGGCCCATTGGCATGGGACAACGTTTCAAGGGAGTTTACAACCTTTATACCGACGAGATTCATGTGTTTGAACCGGGTAAAGGTGAGGTGCTCTCGGAGACAGAGATCATCAAAGGTATTGATAGTCCGGAGGCGAAAGCGCTTTTGGGTGACCTCGCAGAGGAGTTTGCTGACGAGATAGAGCTGGTGCGAGGTGCTAGTCACGAATTTGATTTGGAAAGTTATCGCGCGGGTAAACTAACCCCGGTATTTTTCGGCACCGCGTTACGTAACTTTGGCGTCATGGAAATGCTCGATGGTTTTGTTGAGTATGCGCCGCCGCCGCAGGATCGCGAGTCCGATGCCCGGGTCGTGAATGCCAGGGAAGAGAAGTTCTCTGGTTTTGTTTTTAAGATTCAAGCCAATATGGACCCAAAACACCGTGACCGGGTGGCCTTTTTGCGAGTTTGTTCCGGTCAGTATCAACAGGGCATGAAAATGCGCCACGTGCGCACGGGTAAAGATGTTCGCATTAGTGACGCGGTGACTTTTCTTGCCGGTGAGAGAGCCCAGGCGGATCAGGCAATATCTGGCGACATTATAGGTTTGCATAATCACGGCACCATTCAGATTGGTGACACGTTTACGGAGGGCGAGGACTTTCGTTTTGTTGGGGTGCCGCACTTTGCGCCAGAATTGTTTCGCCGCGTGCAGATTCGTGATCCCCTCAAGAGTAAACAACTCCGCCAGGGTTTAACCCAGCTTTCCGAAGAAGGCGCGACCCAGGTGTTTATGCCCCTGACAAACAACGATTTAATTCTGGGTGCGGTGGGTGTGCTGCAGTTTGATGTTGTCGTTTATCGGCTGCGCGATGAATATAAGGTGGAATGCGCCTATGAGGCGGTAGGAACCAATACCGCGCGCTGGATTGAATGTGACGATCCGAAAATGCTGGCGGATTTTAAGCGCAAAGCGGAAGCAAATCTGGCATTAGATGGCGCCGGTCATTTAACCTACCTTGCGCCCTCTCGGGTTAACTTGCAGCT
This sequence comes from Pseudomonadales bacterium, assembly GCA_046290215.1. Taxonomy (GTDB): domain Bacteria; phylum Pseudomonadota; class Gammaproteobacteria; order Pseudomonadales; family Azotimanducaceae; genus JAHRVQ01. Next base: position 19,694 of record JBKAGC010000020.1, read on the forward strand.
CACTGAAGAGCGTTGGCCAGATATCAAGTTTAGATCCACACGGGAAATTGTCTGATCAATGGGAGTGAGGGCATCTAGTCTAGCTTGATGCCTTCACGGATGGCATTGGCAGGCTTTTCGATCCCTAGTAACTTCGCCACTGTTGGCGCGATATCCAGATGATGCACCTCGTTTACCTGCTTCCCCTTAGTAACGCCGTTACCCATGGCAAAAAAGATCCCGCCCATATCTGGTAAATCAGGGTCGAAGCCATGGGCACCAATTTTCCAGCCTAGTAGTGGTGCAGACCAGACGATTAGTTGTTCTGTCATATTTCTCGGTGCTGAAAAGGTGTAAGGCGGTTCAGTGGTCAGGACGATATCAGCAGTGCGATTTGGCGCGCGCATACTTTGTGGAATGTCCTCGTCTTCATAAATTTTAATGTGCGGCTGGTGGCGCAAGACTTTGAGTACGGCAGCCCGGTCAGCCTCGTCATTTAAAAATATTTGCTGTGCTGAAGAGCCGCCGTTGATGATGACGTCTAAGCCAGCCTCTACCAGTTTGTCTTTCACCGCCACTGACTCAGTGACCTCGGTCATGCCGTGGTCGGTGACAATCATCAGGGTAGTGATAGGCCACAGGTCTCTTTCATCTAGCGCCTTCATTAAACGGCTCAGCTCGGCATCTTGAACCCGTATGATTGAGGTGACATCAGCATGATCAGGCCCCTTCATATGGGCCACGGAATCTGCGCCGCGAAAGTAAGACATAATCAATCGCGGACGCTTGACTGGATCTAGATCGAGCCAGTCGATGATTTTGTCCACCTTGTCTGCTTCTGGGCGACCGCCATCAAAGGGCGCCATGCGATAAGTACTGCGCTGGCCGCGCCAGTCTGTTTCCGAGCCCACCCAGAAGTAGGTGGCCGCGGTCACGCCTTGACGTTCAGCGGCAATCCAAAGTGGCTCAGCATTAATCCAATCTGCGTCACCGCTGTATGCATACAGGCCTTTTTCGCGGTCGTAAAAGATGTTTTCAATAATGCCATGTTGATCAGGCGTGGTGCCGGTGGCCAGAGACACGTGGCCTGGGAAGGTATTGGATAGTGCCACCGGCGTTAATCGTCTGGCCCGAATGCCTTCTCGCTCGATGCGTTGAAAGCCAGGGTAGTTTGCCCTGTCGGGGAAATCATGGCGCATCCCATCCCAGGCGAGGAGAATAACGATGTTTTCGTTATTGGCCTGGGCACTGAGAGAACAGAAGACCATGAAGTAACACAATAAGAGTTTACAGCCACTCATGTATTGATACCTGTTAAACCAACGATGTTTGCGCTGCTGCTAGCAAAACGATGTTTTGCTAGTGTTTGATAAGCGTCTGACTGGTACCAGGCCATAGCTTCAGCTTCGCCAGGAAATTCGATCAACACCGTGCGGGTATAGGGCCAGCTACCTTCCAGTAACTTTGGTTGCTCATCCACCGCTAAAACGCTTCCGCCGTATTGACTAAAAATCTCACCAAACCCGGCTTCATAATTCTGATACCCGGCCCGATCAATAATATCGATCTGGCCGATCAGATAGAAACTCATAGCGCTCTCCCTTTGATTTTTCCTGATTAATAGCTGCCGATTGCGCGTAAATTGCGCTGGTGCCTGAACTCGCCCCCTTTTATGCTATCACTCCCGGCGAGTATAGATAGCCTGTTATTGAATATTGTGATGGAGGAGTACCGCAGTGTCCGAGACTGATAACCAACCAAGAGCCATGAGTAATCAGGAAGCTCTAGAAAAATGGGCCATTGATGTCAATGTAGATCCTTACAGTCTGCCTTTGGAAACGCTCGACCCTGGTCATCCATCACTGTTTGAGCACGATAAATTCATGCCGTATTTTGATCGACTACGTGCTGAAGATCCGTTGCATTACACCCCCGACAGCATGTTCGGACCTTACTGGTCGGCGACCTCATTTAACGACATCATGTATATCGATAGCCATCATGAGCTGTTTTCTTCCGATATTGATAAGGGCGGAATTCGCATGGGCGGTCGGCCAACCGCAGAACCCGCGTCGGATTCTCCCTTCTATTTGCCCATGTTTATTATGCAAGATCCGCCCAAGCACGATGATCAGCGTAAGGTCGTTGCGCCTTCTTTTACGCCGAAACGATTGCAAGAACTTAAAGGCCTGATTCGCGAGCGGGCAGCCAACATTCTTGATAATTTGCCGCGTAATCAGGAGTTTAACTGGGTTCGTGAGGTTTCTGTGGAACTCACCGGGCAAATGCTGGCAACGATTTTTGATGTGCCCCAGGAAGATCGTCACAAGCTTATTCACTGGTCTGATACGGTAGAGAACCTGGGCAACCCCGATTTCTTTGAGACCCCTGAAGAGGGCTTTCAAGAACTGTGGAAGTGTTTCGAATACTTCGATGCGATTTGGAAAGAGCGAGGTGCCGCAACCAACCCCGGCGATGATTTGATTTCCACGCTGGCCCACGGTGAAGCCACCAAAGACATGACCCCTAATGAGTTCCTTGGCAATATGTTGCTCTTGATTGTTGGTGGCAATGACACCACCCGGAACTCCATTTCTGGCGGCGTGCTGGCGCTTAATCAGTTCCCTGACGAGTATGAAAAGTTGCGCCAGAATCCTGCGTTGATTCCGAAAATGGTGCCGGAGATTATCCGCTGGCAATCACCGGTTGCCCATATGTGTCGAACTGCCACACAAGATGTGGAGTTGTCTGGTAAGACCATTAAGAAAGATGACAAGGTGGTGATGTGGTACATCTCCGGTAATCGCGATAGCAGCGAAATAGATCAGCCGGATCAGTTCATCATTGACCGCCCCAATCCTCGTAAGCACTTATCTTTCGGCTTTGGCATCCATCGCTGTGTTGGCAATCGCCTGGGCGAGATGCAACTCAACGTGCTCTGGGAAGAGATTATGAAGCGCTTTCCGAAGATTGAAGTGACTGGTGAGCCGGTTTACCTGCGCTCTAACTTCATTCACGGTATCCGCGAACTGCCTGTGACAATTCGAGATTGAGGTGAGTGGATTAACCCCTACGACATGTCCTCGTAGGGGTTATCAACCCTGAGATTGATGGCGTTGGTGTGGCCTGGAATACCAATGGCATCCTCGCTTAAGCTCAAAGATTCACCCTCTATGACGCCAACCCCAAAGTTGTAGATGATCTGGTTTTCACCGGCCAGCATGACCTCATCATATTCCTTAACTTTGTTTTGCACCGCTTCGTTGCGCTTGCTATGAGCATCTATGGCTTGTTTACCATGCTTTTTCGTCAGCATGTTCCTGGTCACATGGGGTGACAGAATCGCTGCAGTGGCGTTGTTGCCGCCGAAGCCTTTCGAGTTGATAAAGGTTGCATCCATCTCGGCGGGATTAAATTCACGGTGTTGCAACAGAAAGTCGAGATGGCTCTGGTGGACGTCATCAGCAATCTTATCGATGGTTGTGATGCCGGGAATAATGCCGTGTTCCCAGGCCCCTAGTGAGCTGACAATCTGATCGCCACTCGCGGTGGCAAGACTATGACCGAGATAAGCCTTGATAGCGGCAATCGGCCAATTTTGAATGCCAAAGGTTTTTGCCAGTTCGTTAAAAATGTGGGACTCGGTCACGCGGTTTTGCGGGGTGCCAGTGCCGTGGGCTTGTACATAGGTGCGCTGTTTTAGGGCCTCATCACCAAGAATACTGCGCACCACGCCCATGGATTTACCCATGGTGACATAGTTGCCTATGCCAGGGCCGGGAATCGACTTCTTAAAACCGTCGGCGTTGATAAACACATCTGCCACTGAGCCGTATATGTTGGCGCCCAGTTCCATGGCTAGTTCGTCGTCGAACAAGATAATAAATTGCGATGCTTCCGCGAGGGTAAAGCCGCAGTTTTCCGCAAATGGCCGACAAGCCCGGGCATTGTTGGTGGCAGCATCTTCAGCCAGGCCATCAATCTTGTTCAGCGCGGCATCTTCAGCCAGTGCCCCCATAGTGCGGTAGCCTTCAATTACTTCTGGGGTGATAGGGGCTTCACTGGCACCTACCAGCACAGCGCGAAACTTGCCCGAGCGGATGTCTTGAATACCCTGACGGAGGTTATAGAGAAAAGTGGCGCAAGCGCCAATATTGGCTCCGGTTGCACCGACACTGCCGAGAATATAGGCGTTAACAAAGTCCGCAGTCATTTCCGCCAGACTTAGCGGACAGTTTTTCGAGCTGACCCGTTTGCCCAATAGGGAAGACTGCAACATGCCACCGGCACCGTTGAAGTCGAGTTGGCCCATAGCGCTGCTGGCATAGACGGATATCTGGTCTGCGGGTACTTTTTGCCGCACTGTGTCCCAATCAATACCCAACGAGTTGAGTGCATCAGAGGCACCATAAACCGTCAGTTGTAAGCCGCGGGGATGATTTCGAGATTGATACAAACTATCTGGCTCAAAGCCGCTCGGTAGCTGGCCACCGGAATTCACTCTGGAGTCGCGCTGATCGGGAAATAAAATATCGATATGTTCGCTGCAGGTGACCTGTACCTCAGTGCCGCCTAGTTCTGCCACTTGCCAGGCATCTGGAATAACCGCGGGTAATTGAGTTTTCCTCAAGGTAAAAGTCAAAGCCTCATTGGCTGAGCCTTTTAAACTTGCTGCGCGGTTGACCCGAATGGCATTGGGGTCAAACAGGTTGGTTTCCAGTTTGCGCACCAGGGTGTGATCACGAATAAATTGTTCGTTCACATCGGATTGGTTCATCAGCGCAGCAAGGGCGCGATAGGTTTCGTTTTGCTGCGCTTGAGTTAGGTTTTCTATAACCAGGCGTCGATAGCCATGGTGGGCAGAGCTGCGTCCAGCGGGATTAACTCCACCAAAACCAACTATGACGGGTAGGCGTGACAACTACGTGGCTCCTGATTTATAACAAGCGAGGATGGGCTGATTGTACGCCAACAAGGCTTCGCTGTCTCGGCGAGGCGAGTTCGAAGCCTGAATTCGATAGGCGCCTAAACCAGTTCAATGGCAACGGCGGTGGCTTCGCCTCCGCCAATACACAGGGCGGCGATTCCGCGTTGCTTACCCAGACGCTTCAGGGCGTACATCAAGGTGACAATAATACGTGAGCCGGTTGAGCCAATTGGGTGTCCCTGGGCGCACGCACCACCACTAATATTGACCTTTTCAGGATCAAGCCCGAGGTCTTTAATGGCTGCCATGGTCACCATGGCAAAGGCCTCATTAATCTCGAATAGATCTACATCAGCGACACTCCAGCCTACCTTGTCCAGCAGCTTTTCAATGGCCCCCACCGGGGCAATGGTGAATTCGGAGGGGTGCCGGGAGTTGGTGGCGTGACCGACGATCTTTGCCATGGGTTGTAAATTGCGGGCTTTGACAGCGTCGTCGCTCGCCAGGACGAGGGCCGAGGCGCCGTCAGAGATTGAGCTAGAGTTGGCCGCGGTCACGGTGCCATCTTCTTTAAAGGCCGGCCGTAAAGTCGGAATCTTCTCTAGATTGGCATTGCCCGGTTGCTCATCGTGTTCCACCACGGTTTCACCGCGGCGGCTTTTCACCGTCACAGGCACCGTCTCTGCCTTCAGGTCGCCAGCCTCGATGGCTGCCTGGGCGCGTGTTAGGGAGCGAATGGCGAAAGCATCCATGTCTTCCCGGGTCATTTGATATTTATCAGCCATGTCCTGAGCAAACGAACCCATCAAGCGTCCGGTTTTGGCGTCTTCAAGGCCATCGGTGAACATGCTGTCCTGAACTTCATTGTGACCCATTCGATAACCGGAACGGGCTTTGGGCATTAGATAGGGTGCATTGCTCATGCTTTCCATGCCCCCTGCAACCATCACTTCATTGCTGCCCGCTTTGATCAAGTCGTGAGCTAGCATGGTGGCTTTCATACCAGAGCCGCACAGTTTATTGATGGTAGTGGCGCCTGACTCAACGGGAATACCGGCATCCATAGCGGCCTGGCGGGCAGGACCTTGTCGTAAACCTGAAGGCAGTACACAACCCATAATGATTTCTTGCACATCAGCGCCGTCCAGGCCAGCCCGGGCAATGGCATCTTTGATAGCGGTGGCGCCGAGATCTACTGCGGATAGATCCTGGAGGCTGCCTTGAAAGCCGCCCATGGGAGTACGAGCGCCTGCTGCGATATAGACCTCAGTCATAAGAAGTTCCTTAACGGTTTAGACTCAAGCGAATTGCTGAGTCAGCATATGCCATTGTTGGCGTTGCAGATTTAATTCCTGTTCAAGCTGTTGCAGCTTGCTGGCGAGTTCAGTTTCATCCCAGCGTTTCTTCAGGTCGGCTTTTTTCAAGTCGACCCATTGCTGGCGAATCGCCGCCCATTCATTGATTTTACTCACCAGTTGTTCGTACTCATCATCGAGCAGAGCCAACCAGCGGTCTTTGGTGCTGCTATCAAAAGCAGATAGGGTTACCGTGGCTTTCTTAAGCTGCATCGCAGCGCGGCTTTTCTCGATCAATTCCGGTGCTGCAACTTTTAGATTCGATGCTAGACGGGCCTTCGCCAGTGCGGCGATAAGCCATTTTGACGGGTCAAAGTGATACCAGCGCACACCGTTGCGATAGTCCCACTGAAAAGTGTGATGGTAGTTATGATAACCCTCGCCGTAGGTGAGCAAGGCCAAGATGCCATTGTCTCTAGCAGAGTGGCGATCAGAGTAGGGTTGATTGCCCCAGAAGTGCGCCAGAGAGTTGATAAAGAAAGTGGTGTGATGACAAATCACCAGGCGCAAAAAACCAATGAGGAGTAGCCCGCCCCACATATCGCCAAGCATGGCGCCAATGGTCATGGGCACAATGATGTTCATCAAGATCACCAGGGGCCAGTAATAGCGGTGCTGCCAGACCACAATGGGATCCCGCTCCAGGTCTTTGACGTTGGCAAAATCGGTTTGTGAGGCAGGATAGTCACGTAACATCCAGCCCATATGGGAGAACCAGAGGCCGCGTTTCGCTGAATAGGGGTCCTGGTCCACATCATCGGTGTAGCGGTGGTGGGTGCGATGATTCGAGGCCCAGACTTTAATGGAGTTTTGGATCGATAGGGCGCCGCCGAGAGCATAGCCAATTCGCACCAGCCAGTGTGCCTGGTAGGACTTATGGGCCCAGAGGCGATGGTATCCTGCGGTAATGGACATGCCATTCCAGGCCAGGAAAATCCCGAAGCCAATCCACAAGGCGGGCTCAAAGCCGTACATAAAGCCGTATACCGGGACACAGGTTACAGCAACCAATAAGGTGCCGAATAATACTGCGCTGACGTCCCAGCGGTATTTTGGATGCTTTTCAGTGGTCATTTATCAATCTACCGGTCAGTTGCATGAATCTTAAAAATGCTCAGGCGTGAAAGCAATGGCGATTTGGTGAATCGACTGAATTCCGCTCTGTGGTATTCTGCCGCTTCTAAAATTATAGAAGGATGTTCCAATGTCTGAGAAAGCCAAAGCGGCATTAGAAATTTTTAACTCCTACGCCGGTGAAGAAGAAGGCGTCGGTGAGTGGTTTGAAGTGGACCAAGAGCGCATCAATACTTTTGCTGATGCCACCATGGACCATCAGTTTATCCATATCGATCCTGAAAAGTCTGCAAAGATGTCGCCTTATAAAGTGACCATTGCTCATGGCTTTCTGACCCTGTCTTTGGTTGTCCATCTTGGCGGCAGCATCCCACCGAAAAAGCCTGAAGCATTGGACGGCGTATATATGGGTGTTAACTACGGCCTCGACAAGGTACGTTTTCCTGCACCGGTACCCGTAAACTCAAAAATCCGTGCCCGTCAAAAGCTAGTGTCAGCCGAGCTCAAAGGTGAAAACACGATTCAAGTGAAGCGCGAAGTCACCATCGAACTGGAAGGTTCTGACAAGCCAGTGTGTGTAGCAGAGACACTGTCTCGCTTAATGTACGGCTAACCAGCCGCCGACAGCCTGGATCGGCGCGGGATCTGCTCGCGTCGATACCCAGGCGGCAATGGCTTTTGCTCCTGGCACCGGAGTCCGGTCGAGCTCCGTCTGCCACTGCTGGGCTTCCAAGCGAAGAGGTTGGCTCACGAGTTTG
>JBKAGC010000021.1:0-27722 GCA_046290215.1 Pseudomonadales bacterium
GTTGGAACTCATTAACAACATTGCAAAAGAGCACAGCGGCTTGTCAGTGTTTGCCGGTGTGGGTGAGCGTACTCGTGAAGGTAACGACTTTTACCACGAAATGCAGGAAGCTGGTGTACTAGATAAAATTGCCATGGTATTCGGTCAAATGAACGAGCCACCCGGTAATCGTCTCCGTGTTGCTCTGTCTGGTTTGACCATGGCGGAAAAATTCCGTGATGATGGTAAAGACGTATTGCTCTTTGTCGACAACATTTATCGATACACCCTGGCAGGTACTGAGGTATCGGCACTGCTCGGCCGTATGCCGTCAGCGGTAGGTTATCAGCCAACACTGGCTGAAGAGATGGGTGTACTTCAGGAACGGATTACCACCACAAAAACTGGCTCTATTACTTCCATTCAGGCGGTATACGTACCTGCGGATGACTTGACTGACCCGTCTCCGGCAACCACGTTTGCGCACTTGGACTCCACGGTAACCTTGTCGCGTGACATTGCATCCCTCGGTATTTACCCAGCGGTTGACCCGCTGGACTCTACTTCTCGTCAGCTGGATCCATTGGTTGTTGGTGAAGAGCATTACAATGTTGCTCAGGGCGTTCAGGGTGTACTTCAGAAGTACAAGGAACTCAAAGACATTATCGCCATTCTTGGTATGGATGAACTGTCTGAAGAAGACAAGCTCACGGTTTACCGGGCACGTAAGGTTTCCCAGTTCTTCTCTCAGCCTATGCACGTGGCGGAAGTATTTACTGGCCAACCTGGGGTATACGTATCTCTAGCCGACACCATCCGCAGCTTCAAGGGTATTCTTGAAGGTGAATACGATGATCTGCCAGAAGCTGCCTTTAGCATGGTAGGTAGCATCGAGCAGGCGATCGAGAAGGCTAAAACTCTATAGGACTCTTTGAGATGGCTTCTACAGTACATTGCAGCATCGTTAGTGCCGAACAGGAGATCTTTTCTGGTCTCGTGGAAGCGGTAATTGCGACTGGCACCGACGGTGAGCTGGGCATATATCCTGGCCACACACCGCTCTTGACCGGCGTGCGACCTGGTCCTGTTCGCCTAATGCTGGAAGGCGGTGAAGAAGAAGTTTTCTTCGCATCCGGTGGTTATCTTGAGGTGCAGCCCACTGCGATTACCATCCTGGCGGATACTGCACTACGCGCACACGATCTGGATGAAGCCGCTGCTCAGGCTGCACAAGATAAGGCTGCGCAAGAGTTGGCGGACAACAAGTCCGACATCGATTTCGGCAGGGTTCAAGCGGATATTCAAGAAACGGCAGCAATGCTCAGAACGATTCGCAAGTTCCGCAAGTAACTTACTGCAAAGCTCTTTGAAAGGCGACTTCGGTCGCCTTTTTTGTGGGCGAGGTATTGGTGGCTTTTTCAATCAAGGTATTACCCGCAAGCACTATCAAAGGTAAACTCTGACTATGACGAATTCGATAGATGTTTGCATCCTGGCAGCCGGTAAAGGCACCAGAATGAAATCCAGAAAGCCCAAGGTCCTGCATGAAGTGGCAGGCAAACCCATGTTGCGGCATGTGGTCGACCAGGTGCAGGCTTTGCATACAAACCAGACCATTATTGTCATTGGATCTGGTGCTGACCAGGTTCGAGAGGCCTTCTCAGACTCTGAGGTCACCTTTGTTGAACAAGCGGAGCAGTTAGGTACAGGTCACGCGGTTCAGCAAACCGTACCGACATTGGCTAGCGAGCGCACTTTAATTCTTGTGGGCGACGCGCCGTTGATCAAATTCACCAGCTTACAAAGGTTGTTAGCTGTGGAAGGCGATTTAGTGGTGCTCACTGCGGACCACCCAAATCCCTTCAACTACGGCAGGATTATCCGTGATGGTGACGAGGTCACCGCGATTGTCGAAGAGCGCGACTCCAACGAAGCGCAAAAACAGATAAAAGAAATCAACACTGGTGTCATGGTGGCTAATACTGCGGCGTTAAAGCGCTGGCTGAGTGAGCTCACAACAGATAACGATCAGGGTGAATACTTGCTAACGGATATTGTTGCTTTGGCGAGAAAAGAAGGTGTCCGGGTTACGGCTAGTAAAGCGGATTCTTTTCAAGAAGCTCTAGGTATTAATAATTTTAGTCAGCTCGCAGACGTGGAACGTATTTATCAGCGCCGGGTCGCTCATCACTTTCAAATGGAAGGCGTGCATATTGTTGATACTGATCGTTTCACGCTCCGTGGCGATTTGCACGTGGGTCAGGATGTCTTTGTTGATGCGGACTGTATTTTCGAAGGCGAGGTCGAACTAGGCGATGGCGTCAAGATTGGGGCTAATTGCGTTATTCGAAACGCTAAAATCGGTGCCGAAACGGAGATCAAACCTTTCACGCATATTGATGGCGTAACGATGGAAGCCGGTTGTAGTGCTGGACCTTTTTCTCGGCTGAGACCCGGCACTTATTTTGAACCTGGCGTAGCGGTCGGCAACTTTGTTGAAGTGAAGAAGTCTCGGCTTGGCGCAGGGACGAAAGCATCGCACCTCAGTTATCTTGGTGACGCTACCATCGGCAAGGCAGTAAATATTGGTGCCGGTGCGATTACTTGTAACTATGATGGCGTCAATAAGTTTGAAACCCATATTGAGGATGGCGTGTTTGTTGGTGTCAATGCCGCAATGGTAGCGCCTATTACTATTGGCGAATGGTCGACAATTGCAGCAGGTTCCACCATTACGACAAAAGTACCGGAACGCACTTTAGGCGTTGGTCGTAGTCGGCAACGTAATATTGAAGGTTGGAAAGGACCGAGGGATAAGTAATGTGCGGCATTGTTGGTTCGGCGGCGCGACGAAATTCTGCAGCGATCTTAATTGAAGGATTGCAGCGGCTTGAATATCGCGGCTATGACTCTGCTGGATTTGCCGTCATTAATGACAGCGGTAATCTCGTGCGTGAACGCTGTTTAGGTAAGGTCAAGGCATTGAAAGACGCCCAGGCGCAATCTGGCCTGGATGGCCAAATTGGTATCGCCCATACTCGATGGGCTACCCATGGTAAACCTACCGAGCGAAATGCCCACCCTCATGTATCAAGCGATACTGTAGCCGTGGTGCACAACGGCATTATCGAGAATCACGACGAACTTCGAGCTGAACTGCGCGGCAAGGGTTATGTTTTTCAGTCTGACACTGATACAGAAGTTGTTGCTCATCTGGCTCATTTGCTAATTACAGAGCAAGGCGATTTTGTTGCGGGTGTTCAAGCAACACTCGCGCGTCTGGAAGGCGCCTATGCCGTGGCGCTCATCCATACAGATTACCCGGATCAAATCGTTGCCGCTCGCAGCGGCTCACCCCTCGTGGTTGGCATTGGATTTGGTGAAAATTATGTCGCCTCTGATCCGCAAGCGTTAAGACCAGTGACAGACCGTTTCATTTATTTAGATGAGGGTGAAATGGTGGTGGTGAGCTCAGCTGGTGTGACAATTGAAGGGGTGACAGAGCAAGACCTAAAAGACCGCATCGTCACGTTGGATGAAGCTCATGAAAGTACCGGTAAAGGCAATTACCGCCATTACATGATGAAAGAAATCCATGAGCAGCCAGACACTATTCGCGCCACTTTAGAAGGCCGGTTGTCAGACGCGAAGGTACTGGTGAATGCTTTTGGCGTGGAAGCAGCAGACATTTTTACGCGTACTAAAGCCATTCAGATTGTGGCCTGTGGTAGTAGCTATTACACCGGTATGGTTGCCAGGTATTGGGCTGAAGAGCTACTGAATATTCCGTGCCAGGTTGAGATCGCTAGTGAATTTCGATATCGCGAAGTAGCAGTGATAAAGGACACGCTGTTTGTAACGATTTCCCAATCTGGCGAGACGGCGGATACATTGGCAGCATTGCGTGATGCCACCTCGGATAACTATCTGGCGTCCTTGGCGTTGTGCAATGTACCGAATTCTTCACTGGTTCGAGAGTCGGATCTATCGCTTATGATTAAGGCCGGACCGGAAATTTGTGTCGCGTCCACTAAGGCGTTTACCACCCAACTAGCGGATCTTTTGCTTATGATTTTGGCTATTGGCCAACAACAAGGATTAGATGAAGAGGTTTTGGCAGAACTGCTTGGCGCGTTGCGAGAAACCCCGCAGATGCTCGAGTCAGTATTAGAGCTGGATCAAGTTATACAGCAGGTGGCAATTGATTTTGTTGAGAAGCACAACGCGCTGTTTTTAGGTCGCGGTAGTCACTTCCCCGTGGCAATGGAAGGTGCATTAAAGCTTAAAGAAATCTCGTACATTCATGCCGAAGGTTATGCATCGGGGGAATTAAAACATGGCCCTCTGGCTCTGGTGGATGAATACATGCCTGTGGTTGCGGTTGCACCTAGTGGAGAAATGTTAGAAAAAGTAAAATCTAACTTACAAGAAGTCCAAGCGCGGGGCGGCGTGTTGTATGTATTTGCCGATGAAAAAGAACTCGGCTTAGATGAGGACATTCATCACATTGCCTTGCCCCATTGCCATCCGATCATTTCACCCATTGTTTATACGGTGCCCTTGCAGCTTCTCTCCTACCATGTTGCGGTGATGAAAGGCACCGATGTTGATCAGCCGCGCAATCTAGCGAAATCGGTCACGGTGGAGTAGATGGATGTCTCTACGATCCTTGATGGCCTGAATGATGCGCAACGCCAGGCGGTTGCGGCACCAGCCGGTAGTTATTTAATACTTGCTGGTGCCGGTAGTGGCAAGACTCGCGTTTTAACTCATCGAATCGCCTGGCTTATTCAAACAGAGGGACTTTCGCCCCACAGTATTCTTGCTGTGACATTTACTAACAAAGCTGCTGCAGAAATGCGCGGCAGGATCGAGAGCCTAATGTCCTTGCCACTGCGAGGCATGTGGGTCGGTACGTTCCACGGCATTGCCCATCGTTTGCTAAGAGCCCACTGGCAAGATGCCAAATTACCGCAGAATTTTCAGATTCTCGATGGCGACGACCAACTGCGTTTGGTTAAACGGGTCATTGCCAATCTCGATCTGGATGAAAAGAAGTGGCCGGCGCGCCAGGCGGTCTGGTTTATTAACGGCCAGAAAGATGAAGGCTTACGTCCCCATAATATTGAAGACTACGGTGATGTCTACGTAAAAACACACCTGGAAATTTATCGCGGCTACGAAGAAGCCTGTGCTCGTGGTGGCATGGTGGATTTCGCTGAGCTGTTGCTAAGAGCCCATGAACTGCTCCTGAACAACCCTGCTGTGCTTAAGCACTATCAGGATCGTTTTCGCTACTTATTAGTGGATGAGTTTCAAGACACCAACTCAATTCAATATGCATGGTTACGAATACTGGCTGGGGATCGCGACAACCTTTTTGTGGTTGGTGATGATGATCAGTCGATTTACGGATGGCGTGGCGCCAAGATCGAGAACATCCAGAAATTCTCCCAGGACTTTCCCAATAGCGAATTGATTCGATTGGAACAAAACTACCGTTCCACCACGACAATTTTGAATGCAGCCAATGGCCTGATTGGTCAAAATGCCGGCCGACTTGGCAAGGAGTTGTGGACTGACCAGGGCAAAGGTGACCCAATCACCTTGTATGCCGGCTTTAATGAGATAGATGAAGCGCGATACATTGTTGCACGAATAAAAGACTGGTGTGCCCAGGGGAACAATTATCGCGAGGCCGCTATCCTGTATCGATCTAACGCCCAGTCACGAGTACTCGAAGAAGCCTTGTTGCGTTCCCAGATACCTTACCGTATCTACGGCGGCCAGCGATTCTTCGAACGGGCGGAAATTAGAAATGTGCTCGCTTATATGCGGTTGATAAGTCATCGAGATTCTGACGCTGCATTCGAGCGCGTGGTTAATACACCAACGCGGGGTATTGGTGACAAGTCGTTGCAGGAAATTCGTCGTTTGGCACGGTCACAGAATGTGAGTTTGTGGCAGGCCGCAAGCCAACTGGTGGAATCACCTGAGATGAGCGGAAGAGCCAAGAACGCCATCCGGGGCTTTATCCAACTCATTGATACCCTTGATGAAGCGACCACCGAGTCTAATCTTGCTGACCTTGTCGCAATTGTCATCGAGCAGTCTGATTTGAAGAGTTATTACGAGAAAGAAAAAGGCGAACGCGGTCAAACTCGCCTGGAAAACCTTCAAGAACTGGTGACTGCAGCGCGCACCTTTGATCCAGAAGAAGAGCTGGAAATACAGGATGAAGATGTGGCACCCCTAACAGAACTAGAGGAGTTTCTTAGCCATGCCGCTCTTGAGGCTGGTGAAGGTCAAGGGGATCCTAATCAGGACTGTGTGCAAATGATGACCTTGCACAGCGCCAAAGGACTCGAGTTCCCTCTGGTGTTTTTGACGGGTTTAGAGGAAGGACTTTTCCCCCATATGATGTCGTTAGAAGAGCCCGGGCGCTTAGAGGAAGAACGCAGGCTTTGTTATGTGGGTATTACCCGTGCCATGCAGCAGCTCTATATCACCCATGCGGAGTCCAGGCGTATTAACGGTCAAGAAAACTATAACCGGGTGTCAAGGTTTGTCACCGAGATACCAGAAGATCTGATTCAAGAAGTTCGCTTGACCAATGTTGTGTCGAAACCGGCAGCGCCTGTTAAGAAGCTAAAAAAGGGTTTTGATGTTGAATTAGGTGAAACGAACATCAAGCTTGGTTCGCGGGTCACTCATGGGAAGTTCGGTGAAGGCGTTGTACTTAACTATGAGGGCGAAGGCAAGCAAGCCCGGGTCCAGGTGAATTTTGATAACGAAGGCAGCAAGTGGTTGATGCTCGCTTATGCCAATCTTCAGCCAGTTTAGCTGGTTGCAATCCTAGTAATTAATGAATTCTGGTGAAACTATGCAAAGCAAAAATAAAGTATTTCTACCCCTTTTCATTATTGTTAGCTTGTTCTTAACGGGCTGTGGCGGCAGTAGCAATAATGGCACAGTTGCTGAGGCAAGCAGCGCACCGGCAAAAGTCTATAAATGGCGCATGGTCACCACCTGGCCGAAGAATTTACCAGGACTTGGCAGAGCGCCAGAAATGCTGGCGGAAAAAGTTCGGTTAATGAGTAACGGTCGTTTGCAGATTACGGTGTTTGGTGCTGGAGAGATTGTCCCGGCTCTCGGCGTGTTTGATGCTGTTTCACTGGGCAACGTCGAGATGGGACATGGTGCCGCCTATTACTGGAAAGGCAAAGTGCCAGTGGCGCAATTCTTCACGGCAGTGCCATTCGGTCTGACCGCACAGGAAATGAATGGCTGGTTACATCACGGCGGCGGGATAGAGCTCTGGGAGGAATTGTACGGTAAGTACAATCTGGTGCCTTTAGCGTGTGGTAATTCTGGTACGCAGATGGCCGGTTGGTTTAACAAAGAGATTAATAGCCTGGCTGACTTAAAAGGCATGAAGATGCGCATTCCCGGTCTTGGCGGCGAGGTGTTTGAACGCGCTGGCGGCACGGCCGTCAATTTACCCGGCGGTGAAATCTTCACTAGCTTACAAACAGGGGTTATCGATGCCACAGAATGGGTTGGCCCCTATAATGATTTGACCTTTGGCTTGCACCAGATTGCGCAATACTACTATTACCCCGGCTGGCAAGAGCCAGGTCCGACTCTGGAAGCGATTGTTAACAAAGAAGCCTTTGCCACATTGCCCGCTGATTTACAGGAAATAGTGCGAGTTGCCGCCAAGGCGGTGAATGATGACCTTCTGGCCGAGTACACCGCCCGAAATAACAATGCGTTGCGTGAGCTAGTGGATCAACACGGTGTTGAGCTGCGCCGGTTACCCGTGGACGTATTGAATGAGTTACATAAGATCTCAGAAGAGGTGATTGCAGAGATCCCAGGCGACGACGAACTAAGCCAGAAAATTTATCGTTCTTACATCGAGTATCGCGATGGGGTGGTTGCTTATCAAGATATTGCTGAACGTGCGTACGTCAATGCGCGTGCCGAGGCATTAGAGAATTAAAATAAAATACCTGGCAGCCAGGTAGCCAGGCGAGGCTCCAGGGCGAGTATACCTAGCATCAACAGTTGCAAGATGATAAAGGGTACAACGCCGCGGTAAATCTGCATGGTGGTCACCCCATCTGGGACCACCCCCCTTAAATAGAACAAGGCAAAACCGAAGGGCGGCGTTAGAAAGGATGTTTGCAGGTTGATTGCGATCATAACCCCAAGCCAAATGGGGTCAAGTCCCATGGCCAGTAGCACCGGGCCAACAATAGGAACCACCACAAATGTGATCTCGATAAAGTCGAGAATAAAGCCCAGCAGGAAGATCACTAACATGACAACCAGCATGGCTTCTGTGGGGCCGCCTAGCTGGTTGAATAGATGTTTGACTAACTCCTCGCCGCCGAAGCCGCGAAATACCAGAGAGAAAATGCTCGCCCCCACCAAAATCAGAAAGACCATGGCAGTGGTGCGCAAAGTGGACTCACAGGACTCGTAGAGTTGCGCAAAGGACAGGGTTCGAGTGATGGCAGCAATGATTAATGCGCCTATGGCACCCACTGCCGCCGCTTCTGTGGGTGTGGCGACACCTGTCAAAATAGAACCAAGCACGGCGACGATGAGCAGCACCGGTGGTAACACACTCACCGCCAGCTCTTTGCCGCTGACCTTGTCTTCTAACTCAGCGGGCGGCGCATCTTCAGGTTTCAGTATGGCAATGGTGATGATGTAGGTGAGATAGAGCAACACCAATATCAAACCGGGAATGATGGCCCCGGCAAATAGATCGCCCACTGAAACTGTTTTTGGGTTAAAAATACCTTGATTAAGTTGCGCCTGTTGGTAAGCGTTAGATAGCACGTCGCCAAGTAACACCAGGGCGATGGAAGGCGGAATAATCTGGCCTAGTGTGCCGGTGGCACAAATCGTTCCTGTGGCGAGACTTGGGTTGTAGTTTGCTTTGAGCATAGAAGGCAAGGACATCAAACCCATAGTGACCACGGTGGCACCAACGATCCCAGTGCTTGCTGCCATTAACATGCCCACCAGGGTTACGGCGATGCCAAGACCGCCAGGGAATTGTCCAAATAACCCGCTCATGGCAGTTAAAAGCCGTTCTGCGATCTTTGATTTTTCTAAAATCACCCCCATCAGGACAAACAGGGGCACGGCGATTAGGGTTTGATTGCCCATGATGCCAAACAATCGGTTGGGGGTTGCCATTAAAAAGGCAGCGTCAAAAACCCCTGTGAGGATACCGATACCCGCGGCCACCAGCGCTGTGCCACCAAGGGTGATTGCCACTGGATATCCCGCCAGCAGCAGGGCGAACACGGCGAGAAACATGAGCACCGATGCGTATTCAGCCACGGCGGTCTCCCAACAAAACAATCAAGTTACGCAACAGCTCAGCGGTACCTTGCACAAACAACAGTGCCGCACTAGCGGGTATTAAGGTTTTCAGGACATAGATAAAAGGCAGTCCACCTGGTTCTGCTGAGCCTTCTTTCAACTGCCAGGCGAAACCCACATAGTCGAGACTGGAGAAAAATATAAAGCCGCACATGGGTAAGAGCAAAAAAGTAGAACCGCAACAATTGACGGCCGCCCTGCCCCGGTCGCCAAGTTTTTGATAAAAGATATCCACCCGCACATGACCGTCAGCCTTTAAGGTGTAAGCGAAGCCCAGCATAAAAACTGTTGCGTGCAAATAAACCACGATTTCTTGGAGTGCCTGGGTTCCCGCATTTAAACCGTAGCGCAGCACGACAACTGCCACCGTTACCAGCAACATCAAGCCGAGTAGCGGCGCCAGCGTACGACCCGTGAAGGTCGTAAACCGGTCTATCTGTAGCACGATAAAAGATAAGGTTGGTAGCAATTGGGTACGTTTAGGTTCGCCAGAGTCTAGATATTATCATGCTGTGCGCCGCTTGGATTGTTTGTTGCCCAGTTCAGCGACCATTGTCGTAAAGGCCTGGCTCAGTATGGAGAATACCGGGCGGCGTTCCGGCAACGTTGTGTCATCGATTTGTCTAACAGGGATTAGCTCAGCACCGGTGCCAGTGAGAAAACACTCGTCGGCGGTAATCAGTTGTTCCTTCGTGACCGTCGTCTCAATTGCCTCTATGTTGCAGGTTGCCGCCAGTTCAAGAATTACTTGCCGGGTTATGCCTTCAAGTGCGCCCTCAGAACAAAGTGGTGTGATTAGCTTGCCATTTTGCACAATAAACACATTGTCGGCGCTACCCTCGGCCACACGATCCTGGCTATTGAGCATAATGGCTTCCTCAGCCCCTGCCGCGGTTGCTTCACGGCGGGCCTGGATATTGTTTAGATAGTTTAAGCTCTTAATTCGTGGGTCCAATTGATTGGCTGAAATCCGCCGGGTTTTTGCAATAATCACCTTGATGCCTGTTTGCACATTCTCCCGTGGCACCAGCGCCAATTGATCAATGATGATGATCGTTTTCGGTGAGCCGCAACTTGAAGCATCGATACCCAGTGGACCAACACCGCGAGTAACGAGTAAGCGAATGTAACCGTCGCTTTGCCCGGAAGCAGTTATAGTTTCCGCCATTGCCCGAGACATGTGGGTAAAATCCATGGGCAAGGTTAAGCCAATAGCTTTAGCTGAAGCTTCCAGGCGCAACAGATGCTCGTGCTCGCGGAACACCTCACCATTGTAAAAGCGTAAGCCCTCAAAAACGCCGTCACCATAAAGTAAACCGTGATCCATAACCGACACTGTGGCTTCCGACTCGGGCACCAGTTTGCCATCAATATTGAATGTGGCCATTTAAGCCTCCGGATTGAAAATGTTGCGCAGCTTTTCATAGTCGCTGCCATAACGTTCTGTCATCTCCCGGTTCAAGTGCCGGGTCACTTTGGTGATGTACACATCATGTTTCACATAATCTTCCGCCACTGTGACAAAGGCCTGGTTGCGGGACCAACAGGCATCGAGCTTGTCATGATCTTTGAGCGTAGCGATGAGTACTTGTTGTGAATCGGCAACCAGTGTGAGGCCGCGACCACCCTTTTCTGCGTAGAGGGTTTTTTCAACCGGGTGGTAATAGGTTGCGCCAATTTCTTTGCCGGGAATGCCAAAATGCACCAGTGCGATAGCAACACCCCGGTTGGATGCAATGACGAGTTCCTCCTCAAACCAGTTAAGCTCCTCTGCCCAACAAGAGATCAGTAATGATTCTTGTGCGGTTTGGATCAGCGTTTTGGTCCGTTCTTTGAGATCTTCGATGGTCTGAACTGGCCAAATAAAATCTGGAGTATCCGTGCTAGCTAAAGGCTCAAGCAGTGGTAACAGGGCAGAGGTTTTATTAGCTATTTGCTGATTTAAGCGCTGACTTAAATCTTCCGGCGGCAGCGCAACATATGTTGGGTTGTCGTTGCTGGGTCCAGCGAATTGCACAACCTCACGGTTGAGCAGTTTGGTCATGGTTTCATAGATTTTCGAGGTGGGCACACCGGAGCGTTTTGCCAACTCGTAAGCGCCCACCGGTTGCCCGGCCAGTATGCCAATGTAGGCTTTAGCCTCGTAGCTGCTAAAACCCAACTGGCTAAGAAGTTCGATTGCCTGCTGGTTCATCTGGGAGTTTTAATATTAACTACCGGGGTAGTTAATATTAAAACTTAACTAAAATCCAGAAGATCGTGCAATTTCCTGTGGGTTCTGAAGAACGTATGCAGAAATTAGCCCTTCTAAAACCCGTAGTGGCCAAGAATGCCCAGAAAGATTGCGAGCCCAACCCAGTGATTGTTTTGGAATGCTGCCAGGCACTGTTCTCTTGATCTGTCTTTAATAAGGTATTGCTGGTATGCCAATAAAGCGCAGGCGACGACTAAACCAAGATTAAATGGCCAACCCAGCTCAATATGTCGGTGTAACAGCAACAAAATCACGATAAACAGCGTTTGCAACACAGCAATGATGAGCTTGTCCATGTCAGCAAACAGAATGGCGGTAGATTTAACGCCGATTTTGAGATCGTCATCCCGATCCACCATGGCGTACTCGGTATCATAGGCCACGGTCCAGATAATGTTTGCCACCACCATCAGCCACACATACTGTGGAATGTCTTCAGTGGTTGCGGCAAAGCCCATAGGTATGCCAAAAGAGAATGCGATGCCCAAAACCACCTGGGGTAAATAGGTATAGCGCTTCATTAGCGGGTAGAGACCAGCCACAAGCGCTGCGCATAACGCTAACAGTACGGTCAACCAGTTAGTGGTGAGTACCAGCAACAGCGCGGCAAACAGTAGCACGCCAAGAAAAATCAATGCTTCTTCTACTTGCAACGCGCCGGTGGCCAGTGGCCGTCCCCTGGTACGCTTCACCAGGCGATCAAACTCTCGATCTGCCACATCGTTGATAATACAGCCAGCAGATCGGGTCAGGATGGTGCCTAGAACAAACACCGCCAGTAGATGCCAGCCAGGAAAACCTTCCGCGGCAATCCAAAGCCCCCAAAGGGTTGGCCACAGCAGTAGGTAAATCCCAATGGGTTTATCCAGCCGCGCAACGGCGAGGAAATGCGGGATCTTGGGGAAGCGCGTTAGCAGTTGCGAGGTCATTTCGTTAGTATACCTGCTTACCCCTTGTGGGGCCTTCCTCAAATGTTTTGGATTTTTTTTAAGCGATGAAAAAGTGGCAATGTATTGTATGCGGTTTTATTTATGACGAAGCCGAGGGCTTACCTGACGAGGGTATCGAAGCGGGCACCAAATGGGAGGATATCCCCGAAGACTGGTGTTGCCCCGAGTGTGGGGTCAGTAAAGACGACTTTGAAATGGAAGAAATGTAACGGTCAAAAGAACAGCTGAGCCGGTCAAGGAGAACAAAGCAAAGATGGAACAGAACAACCTGACACGCAACATTTTGATCGGCATGGCTGCTGGTATTCTGCTTGGCTCATTGATCTATAGTTTTGGTCTTGGTGACGACAACCTGTTCAAAGCCGTTGTGGTCGATGGCATCCTGGACATTGGCGGTAAGGTGTTTGTCATCAGCCTCAAACTTCTGGTTGTGCCGTTGGTGTTTGTGTCCCTTGCCTGTGGTGCCAGTAACCTTGGTGGCGGCTCAAGTATGGGTAGGATTGGCTTAAAAACCGTTGCCTTGTATATGTTCACCACCGCCATCGCTATTACCTTGGCCCTATCGGTGGCCACGGTGGTGGAGCCTGGAGTTGGTATTAATCTCACTAGCACCGCCGAGTTTTCAGCCAAAGATGCGCCATCTATAAAACAGGTAATCATTGATATCTTTCCATCCAACCCGGTGAAAGCCATGGCAGAAGGCAATATGCTGCAGGTCATTGTGTTTGCCATACTGGTGGGTCTGGCGTTGACCAAATGTGGTGATGCTGGGCAAAGAATTAAAGCGCATCTCGAAGACTGGAATGAAATTGTCATGCGTCTGGTAATGATGCTCATGGCTGTCGCGCCTTATGGAGTATTCTGTTTACTGGTGAGCTTGTTCTCAAACATGGGCTTTTCTGCCATCGCAGATTTGCTCAAATACTTCCTAACGGTAGCTGGCGTTTTAGTGCTGCATTACGTGCTAAGTTACGGCAGCCTGGTGCAGCTTCTCGCAGGACTGAATCCAATCGGGTTCTTCAAGCGCCTGGGGCCGTTAATGGCCTATGCTTTCAGCACATCCAGTAGTAACGCCACCATCCCTGTAACGTTAAGCACAGTGGAACGCCGCCTCGGAGTCAAAAACGAAGTGGCCTCATTTACCGTACCGCTGGGCGCCACGATTAACATGGACGGCACCGCCATTATGCAAGGTGTTGCCACGGTTTTTATTGCCCAGGCATTTAATGTGGACATCGGTCTGTCGGGATACGTTTTGGTGGTGCTCACTGCAACCCTGGCGTCAATCGGTACTGCCGGTGTACCAGGGGTGGGATTGATCACCCTGGCGCTGGTGTTGCAGCAAGTTGGTTTACCGGTTGAAGGCATTGCGCTAATCATTGGTGTAGATCGTCTGCTCGATATGATGCGCACAGCGGTCAATGTCACCGGCGATGCCACCGTTTCCACCATTGTGGCGCGTAGCGAAGGCAAGTTCGATGAGAATATTTACCAGTCCGGTTACAAGTCAGAGTCGGCCGCTATACCTGACTAATCGTTTCTGGCTTGGTTAGCCACCGGGACATTAACGCCGCAGCCGTGTCGGGTTCCTCGTTAAGAATTTGATCGGCCAACTGGCGTACATGCGTAAGGTGGCCAGCATCGCGAATTAGGTCGGCAATCTTAAACTGTGCCTCGCCAGATTGACGGCTGCCGAAGATTTCACCTGGCCCCCTGATTTGTAGATCTTGCTCGGCAATATAAAAGCCATCTTGACTGCTGCGCATGACATTCAAGCGTTGTTTCGACAATTTGCCAATGGGTGTTTGATACAACAGAACGCAAAAACTCTGTTTGTCACCCCGACCGATTCGCCCTCGTAGTTGGTGGAGTTGGGCTAAACCTAGTCGCTCGGAGTTTTCGATGATCATCAATGTAGCGTTGGGCACGTCTACGCCAACTTCGATCACTGTGGTTGCCACCAGAAGTTGGATCTCGCCAGCTTTAAAACGCTGCATAACAGCCGCTTTTTCCTGTGGCTTCATGCGGCCGTGGATTAAACCGACCTGCAAATCCGGTAGTGCTTGCTGAAGCTCAGTGGCGGTGACCTCGGCTGCCTGACATTGCACTACCTCTGATTCATCGATGAGCGTGCAAACCCAGTAAGCCTGACTACCGCTCTGACATGCGGCGGCAACGCGTGCAGTAACGTCGTCGCGTCGACTGTCCGGTAACACTGTTGTGGTGATGGGCATGCGACCGGGGGGTAATTCATCAATGACACTGACATCCATATCTGCGTATAAGCTCATGGTGAGTGTCCGCGGTATAGGGGTAGCAGTCATCACCAACTGGTGCGGGGTGATGCCCTGGCTCGCGCCCTTTTGCAGTAATTCGAGCCTTTGTTTGACGCCAAACTTGTGTTGCTCATCGATGATTAGCAAACCAAGTTGCTGGAACTTAACCGATTCCTGAAACAGTGCGTGGGTACCAATGACGATCTGCGTGGTACCAGTTGCCAATAGCGCCAGTGTTTCTTCACGTTTCTTACCTTTCGTTTTACCTGTCAGCCAGGCAATTTCAATACCAAGATGTGACAACCAGTCGGTAAAGTTGAGGTAGTGTTGCTCACTCAAGATTTCGGTGGGTGCCATGATGGCGACCTGAAAGTTGTTGGCAACTGCCTTAAGGGCAGCGAATGCAGCGACCACTGTCTTGCCGGAACCAACGTCCCCTTGGACAAGGCGCAGCATTGGGTGCGGCCTTTCAAGGTCGTTACTAACTTCTTCTATCACGCGACCTTGTGCCGTGGTTAGCGAAAACCTAAGGTTTGCCAAAAAATCGTTTTGCAGCGCGGCCGCGCTAGCTTTTAAAGCATAGCCATTGAGTTTGTCATTTTGCTGCTTAATTTGGCGCAGGCTTAAATGATGCGCGAGCAATTCTTCAAAGGCGAGACGCTGTAGCGCCGGGTGTGTACCCTCAATTAGTTCAGAGACGTCTTCTTCAGGACCGGGCGCGTGGGTTGTAATTAGCGCTTGATTGATATCAGGGTCGCGAAGTCTCTGATAGCGTTGACCCACAGCGCCAATGACTTGTCCTTGCCTCATCAATTGTAAAACCTGGTGGATGATTTTTCTGATCCGGGTTTGTGCCAACCCCTCAGTGGTTGGATAAATAGGCGTCAGGCTAGTGTCCAGTTCGTCGTTGCTGGATTCATATTCGGGATGGTACATCTCAAGACCCGCAGCACCTCTGCGCACGTCGCCATAACAGCGCAGAGTAGTCATTGCCTTTAAGTTTGCCTGTTGTGCCTTGGAAAAATGATAAAAGCGAATGGTCAGAGTGCCAGTATTGTCTTGTATTTTGGCCAGCAAGCTGCGGCGCCTACCAAACGCCACATCGCAAGCCACCACTTGCCCCTCAACTAATGCTGAAGTACCGGGGGAAAGTGCGCCAATCGGTGTGATGCGGGTGCGATCTTCATAGCGTAGCGGTAAATGAAACAGAACATCTTTGAGTGTTTCAATGCCAAGTTTGGTCAACTTTTCCGCCAGTGCCGGTCCGACGCCGGTGAGACTGGTAACGCTTGCTTGATCCAGAGTCTGAGGCATCTAACCTGAAGTTAAGTAGGGATGGCAACAATGGCATCCACTTCGACCTGGGCACCTTTGGGTAATGCGCTCACCTCGATGGCCGCACGGGCGGGATAAGGTTCAGCAAGAACTTTGCTCATTGCCTCGTTCACCAGCGGAAAATGCTCGAGGTTGGTGAGATAAACATTGAATTTCAGTACGTCATCCAGTGTCGCGCCTGCCGCGCTACAGACTGCTTGCAGATTCTTAAACACCTGTTCGATTTGTGTTTCGACTTCCTCGCTGACCAATGCCATCGTGCCAGGATCCAGGGGAATCTGACCTGAAATATATAAAGTGTCATTGTGTCTAACAGCTTGAGAATAGGTGCCTATTGCTGCTGGCGCTTGATCAGTAGAAATGATGGATTTGGTCAACTTCTCTTCCTGGTAATTTTGTTGATAGAGCGAATGGTTCTTAGCCGTTTGATGACAGCCGCCAAGTGCACCCTGTCTCTAACGGATAGGACAATATCCACAGTGGAAAGCGCAGCATCCCGCTCCATCATGTTCATGTGGGCAATATTCGCATCGCCATTGGCAATCGTGCTGGCCAACGTGGCAATAATGCCTTTCTCATGCTCAAGTTCGACCCGTAATTCCACGGAGAATTCACCGCTGACGGTTTCGTCCCATTGGGTGCTCATGATCTCTTCCGGCTTGTTGCGGAGATCGTGAATATTACGGCAGCCCTCGATGTGGACGACGATACCTCTGCCTGCAGAAATGTGTCCGACGATGGGGTCGCCAGGTATGGGTTTACAACATTTGGCAAAGGTTACAACCAGGCCCTCGGTACCACGAATAGCAAGGGGTGCGTGGTCGTCCGTTTCCGGTAAGTCACTGTCGCGGTCACCAAACAGGGCTTTAGCGATAACGAGGGCCATCTGATTACCCAGCCCCACCGATTCCAACAACTTTTCCATGGTGCCAAGGTTTTTCTGCTCGATAACTGTTTGCCACTGCGCCTCAGAAATGTCTTCAAACTTTAAGCCGTGAGTCTCTAACGCGCGATCTAGCAAACGGCGCCCAAGCTCCATGGATTCGCTTGCTTGTTGATGCTTCAAGGCGTGGCGAATGCTGCCGCGGGCCTTGCCGGTGATGACAAAACTCAACCAGGCAGGATTAGGCTGGGCACCGGGCGCTGTGATGATTTCAACGGTCTGGCCGCTTTCCAGGGTCGCGGACAAGGGACCCAGGCGGCGATCTATGCGGCATGCCACGCAAGTATTGCCAATATCAGTGTGTACGGCGTAGGCAAAATCCACCGGAGTGGCACCCTGGGGTAAATCGTAAATTTGTCCGGTGGGAGTAAATACGTAGACCTCATCTGGAAACAGGTCGATTTTAACGTTTTCGATAAACTCCAGAGAGTTACCAGCGCTTTGCTGAATTTCTAGCAGCCCCTTCATCCATTCCCGGGCGCGTTTGTGGCTGCCGCTGGTGGATTCATCGTTGCTTTTGTATAGCCAATGACCGGCGATACCATTGTTGGCCACCATTTCCATTTCAAACGTGCGGATCTGAATCTCAATGGGCAAGCCATGCATACCAAACAGTGTGGTGTGCAAAGACTGGTAACCGTTGGCCTTGGGAATCGCAATGTAGTCCTTAAAGCGACCGGCAACGGGTTTGTAGAGATTATGCACCGCGCCGAGGACCCGATAGCAGGTATCCACATCTTCGACGATGATGCGAAAGGCATACACATCCATGATTTCAGCAAACGATTTGCGTTTGCTGCGCATCTTCTCGTAAATGCTGTAGAGGTGTTTTTCCCGGCCAAATACCTCTGCTGGTATATTTTCCCGCTGCAGGCAAGACTCAATGGAGTTCAGTACTTTGCTCACTACCTCTTTGCGATTGCCCCGGGCTTTTAGTACAGCCTTTTCAATCATCCTTGAGCGTAGGGGATACATGGCTTTGAAGCCAAGTTCCTCAAACTCGACGCGGATGGTGTTCATGCCCAGGCGATTAGCGATTGGGGCGTAGATTTCTAGAGTCTCCCGGGCGATCCGGCGGCGCTTTTCGGGGCCGAGAAATCCAAGGGTGCGCATGTTGTGGAGGCGGTCGGCTATCTTGACCAGAATGACCCGGATGTCCTTGGCCATTGCCAGGGTCATCTTTTGGAAGTTTTCAGCCTGGGCCTCGGCACGAGACTGAAACATACTTTTTAATTTGCTAACACCGTCGACGAGATTTGCCACATCTTCATCGAACTCTTTGCTCAGGGTGTGTTTGGGTACTCCGGTGTCTTCAATGACGTCATGGAGCAAAGCTGCCATTAGGCACTGATGATCCATGTGCATGTCTGCCAGGATGGCAGCAACCGCAAGGGGATGATGAATGTAATCTTCGCCGGATTTGCGTTTCTGACCCTTGTGGGCCTGTTCAGCAAAATAATAGGCTTTACTGACCTGTTCGATCTGACCCGGTTCTAGATATTCACCCAGGTCAGTGGCTAGGGAATCGATCGTTAGCAATGGTTACCCCGACCGATTTTCGATTGGAATTTAGAATTCAGTGGTTGGTGGTTGCTCAGTGGTAAACCCATCATTGTCAGTATCAATCGCTAACCCGTGATCTTCTGTCTGTGGCTTCTCTTCGAGAATCGAAGCATCAATTAATCCCTCGGCAATTTCTCGTAGTGCCAACACAGTTGGTTTGTCATTTTCGAGTGGCACTAGAGCGTCTTTGCCACCGGTAGCGATCTGGCGAGCGCGCTTGCTACTTACCATAACCAGCTCAAACCGATTTTCAACATTTTCAAGACAATCTTCTACTGTCACTCTAGCCATCGAGTTACTCCAAGTTTGACAAATCCGCGGGGCCGCGAAGTTTACCTAAAATTGAAGGCTAAAAACAATAGCTTAGGTGGTCGAGCTTAACAATTCCTTAAGCAGTTCGGAAAGTGCTTGTTGTTGCTCGGCCTGGCGAAGTTCTGGTGCACCCTGGGTAATGATGGTGTGAATTTGTTCAAGGGCAACTTCAAAGCTGTCATTAACAACCAGATAGTCGAACTCGTGACAATGGGAGATCTCGTTAACGGCTTCCTGGGTGCGGCGTGCGATGGTAGCAGCGTCGTCCTGGGCGCGATTCTGCAGGCGCTCCTTGAGTGCGGCTCTAGACGGCGGCAGGATAAATATGGTGATGGCTTCTGGGGCCTGGGCGCGAATTTGTGCTGCGCCCTGATAGTCGATCTCAAGGATGACATGGGTACCCTGGTTGATGATTTCGTCCATGGCAGCCCGGCTAGTGCCGTAAAAGTTGCCGAAAACCTCGGCGTGTTCCACAAATTCCTGATTTTTGATCATGGTTTGGAACGTGGCAACGTCCACAAAATGGTAGTTCACACCATCGGTTTCGAACGGTCGTTTTTGTCGAGTGGTATGGGAAACGGCCACGTCAATGTCCGGATTTCTCTCAATAAGGGCTTTGACCAGACTGGTCTTACCTGCACCTGATGGCGCAGCAATAACAACCAGCTTGCCTGTCTTACGACTACTCATTCTATGTTCTGAACCTGTTCGCGCATTTGTTCGATAATGACTTTTAGCTCTACCGCCGCGATTGTGGTGTCTGCAGCAATGGCTTTGGAAGAGAGGGTGTTGGCTTCACGATTTAATTCTTGCATCAGAAAGTCAAGGCGGCGCCCCACCGGCTTGGTGCTAGTAAGGGTCTTCTTTACCTCCTCAACGTGAGTCTCGAGCCGATCCAGTTCTTCGGCAACGTCGCTCTTTTGCGCCTGATAAACAAGCTCTTGTTCCAGGCGACTTTCATCTACTGCAACGTCCAGCTCCTCGATCCGAGCGCGGATTTTCTCTTGTTGCCTGGCCTGGATGACCGCAACTTCCTGGCGGACATTAATGACAATTTCACTTAAGGCAGTGAGACGTTCACGTATCATTCGCTCGAGTTCTGCGCCTTCTCGGGCCCGCATGGCAGTGAGTTGTTGAATTGCCTCATTAAACACCGCCATGACTTTCTCGCCCACAGCCTCGCGGTCCAATTGGTCTTCACCTAGTACCCCAGGCCATTGCAGCACTTCAAGGGCGGTAGGGGCGGTTAAGTTGGGCACGTTTTGCGCAACAATGTCGCTGGCAGCCTTTAGTTTATTGAGCACTTCGGTGTTTACCTGGATCTCTCGGCTGCTGGTCTGGTCTAGATCCACCCGTAACATACAGTCCAATTTGCCACGATTTAGGTTTTTCCGCAGGGCTTCACGCAATCCGGGCTCAACAAATCGAAAACTTTCTGGAATTTTGAAGTTGATATCCAGATAGCGCTGATTCACGGAGCGTATTTCCCAGGCAATGCCCTCGGATTCGACCCGGGCAAATGCGGTCATACTATTTGTCATATTTTCCAGTAGCCTAACGACGATTGTGATTAGGCCAAGTATAATGGAGTTTGCCCACAGTTAAGGAAATTCCATGAGTTTTGTTCGACCTGGTGACAGAGCGCTCGATGCAACGCGGCCGGTTAGCTTTGCGACCGGCTACACGAAACACGCAGAAGGTTCTGTGTTAGTCGCGTTTGGTGATACCAAGGTGATATGTACCGCAAGTGTCGATAGCGGGGTGCCGGGATTCCTCCGCGGTAAAGGCCAGGGTTGGTTAACCTGTGAGTATGGTATGTTGCCGCGATCCACTAACGCACGCATGGATAGAGAAGCTGCCCGGGGCAAGCAGGGTGGTCGCACCGTGGAGATTCAACGCTTGATTGGCCGTTCGTTACGCAGTTGTGTAGATCTAAATGCTATTGGCGAAAACACCGTACGGATTGACTGTGATGTGATTCAGGCCGATGGTGGCACCCGTACCGCGTCTATTACTGGCGGCTGCGTTGCTTTGCATTTGGCGCTACAAAAGATTGGTAAAGTTGCCGCGTTTCGTGAGTTTGTTGCAGCAGTTTCGGTGGGTGTGGTGGAACAAACGCCCCTCCTGGACCTGGAATACATTGAAGACTCGGCAGCAGAAACCGATATGAATGTGGTGATGACTGAGGCCGGCGCCTATATTGAAGTGCAAGGTACGGCAGAAGGCGCGCCTTTTGATCGCACCGAGCTGGATCAAATGCTGGGACTAGCAGAGTCCGGCATTCAGGCCATCATTACCCAGCAGAAAGCTGCCTGTGGAATCAGCTAATGCTGCCTTATCAAGAGCAGTTTATCCGTTTTGCCATTGAGCACGAGGTGCTTCAGTTTGGCGACTTCACTTTAAAATCTGGTCGCCAATCACCGTATTTCTTCAATGCCGGTAAGTTTAATAGTGGTGCCGCGCTCCAGAAGCTTGGTGGTTTTTACGCAGATGCCCTGGCCAATGCGAATGTTGCATACGACATGTTGTTTGGCCCTGCCTACAAGGGGATCCCGTTGGTTGCAGCCACTGCAATCGCGGCGAATGCCAATTTAGGTCGCGATTTGCCGTTTGCGTTTAATCGCAAGGAAGTCAAAGATCACGGTGAAGGTGGGCAAATCGTTGGTGCTGAGTTAACCGGTAGGGTAGTAGTGGTAGACGATGTGATTACCGCCGGAACCGCGATTCGCGAAGTGATGTCGCTGCTAGAAGACACCGCTGCACAAGCGGTGGCCGTGGTTGTGGCCATTGATCGTGAGGAGAAAGGCTCTGGTGACTTGTCAGCAATCCAGGAGATCCGCGCCGAGTATGCCATCGAGGTTGTCAGTGTTGTGAATTTGAGCCATATTGTTAGTTATCTGGAGGGGTCAAGTGAACACGCGGAAACCCTCGAGCAAATGAGAAGCTACCAAGAATCCTATGGCATTTAGCATGTTCCTAAGCCGACCTCGAATCTGCTTCTTTGCGGCGAGTTTGTTGTTGGTCGGCTTTGCAGCACCTATTCAGGCCGAACTGTATAAGTACGTCAATGAAGATGGTGTGACGGTGCTTGATAGCCATGTCCCCGCGCGTTATGTAAAAAATGGTTATTCCATCCTGAGTATAGATGGCCGTGTCCTCGAGGTGGTGCCGCGGGCGCTTACAGATGAAGAGATCCGCATTCGCGATGCCGCACTGGCTGAACAACGAGCCCGGGAAAAAGCCGAGCGCGAGCAGAAAATCGCTGATCAAAATTTGCTGCGAATCTACGGCTCACCGGAAGATGTGGTACGCGCCAGAGATACCAAATTGGCCAGCATTGAAGGCTTTATTAACACCAGCAAAGGTAATGTTGCGCGGCTTGAGTCGCAAAAACGATCCCTTGAGTCGCAATTGGCGGATATCGAACGGGCCGGTGGTACGATTAGCAAAGAGCGTCTTAACCAGATACGGTCAATTGAAAATCGCATCCGCAGCAATGAAGCGGAGATTCAAGAAAAGCTCGGCGAAATGAATCAGCTGCGGGCAACCTTTAGCGCAGACCTTAAGCGGGTTCGCGAACTTTACGAATCCGGCGCCGCTGGCGGCTAGTTGCGGCTCGAATAATCCAGTAGAAGTTTTTAGCTAAATAGCGTGGCGCGAATTTGCTGCCACTGCTCGGGCCAACCATCTGTGGGTCGGCGCTTAAAATCACTCCGAACAAACTGGCTGATTTTGCCCTCCACCAGTGCCAGCATGAAATTGGCCGCAGCACTGGTTTCCATATTGGCACCTTGACCACCACGGAGCTCGGCTTCCCGTAAGATTTGCTTTAGTTGTAGCTCTACCCGGTCAAAGAATTGGGCGACGCGGGTTCTGAGCCGATCAGTTTCGCCAGATAGCGGGTCGCCGGTCAAAATTCGCGTAATGCCTGGATTACGCTCTGTGAAGGTTAAGAGCAGAAATAAAGTTTTGTCGCAGCGGGCCTGGGTTGAACTCTCTTCCGCCATGATCAGATTGATGCGAGAAAACACAGTGTCCTCGATAAACTCAATAAGGCCGTCGAACATCTTTGCCTTACTGGGAAAGTGCCGATACAGCGCCGCCTCGGAAACGCCAACCTGCTTGGCAAGACCAGCGGTAGTAATGCGGCCACCGGGTGTCGCCTCAAGCATCTCAGCAAGAGACTGGAGAATTTGTTGTTTTCGTGAAGGCTTCTCCGTTGTCATTTCGCCTCTCCGTCAGTGTGCTGATTGAGGTTAGCAGCGGAAATCATCGTACCCACCCCTTCATCGGTTAATAGTTCTAACAGTACCGCGTGGGCCACTCGACCGTCGATGATCTGGGCGCTACTGACGCCTTGTCTGACTGCGTCTACCGCGCAGCCAATCTTCGGTAACATGCCGCCGGTAATCGTACCGTCGTTAATCAAAGCTTCTACCTCTTGCAATGATAAGGTTGAAATCAAATTACCCGCCTTGTCTTGTAAGCCCGCCACGTCTGTTAACAACATCAACTTTTCAGCCTTGAGTTCCGCGGCAATCTTGCCGGCAACCAGGTCAGCATTGATATTGTAGGTTGTGCCGTCGGTGCCGACGCCAATGGGTGCAATCACCGGAATCAAATCGCTTTGGGTCAAAATATCGAGTAAACCTTGATTGATCTTTTCCACCTCGCCAACATGACCAATATCGATGATCTCGGGGGAGGTTAGCTCCGGTGATGATCGTTCAATCATCATTTTCTTTGCTTGAATTAGTTTTGCATCTTTACCCGTAAGGCCAACGGCGTTGCCGCCGGCGGTGTTAATCAGATTGACGATGTCCTGATTGACCAGGCCGCCCAGGACCATTTGCACCACGTCCATGGTTTTACTATCCGTCACTCTCATGCCATCAACGAAAGAGCTCTGGATGTTTAACTCATCCAGCAGTTTGCCGATTTGTGGTCCGCCGCCATGGATGACAATAGGATTGAGTCCCACAAGTTTCATTAATACTACATCCCGGGCGAAATCTTTCTTCAGCGCCTCATCGACCATAGCGTGACCGCCATACTTAATGACAATACAGCGCCCGGTGAAGCGTTGGATGTAGGGTAGGGCTTCGGTGAGGACGTTAGCGATATTGATCGCGGAGTTACGACTCAGTGTCATAGGAATCTCTAAAACTGCAAACCGGCATCAATGCCAGCTAGTTGTTCGCGGAATTGGTTTTTAATAGATTCCAGAGCAGCTTCATCGTCCGCCTCGAATCTCAAGGTTAAGCTTGCGGTAGTGTTTGATGCTCGCACCAGACCCCAACCGTTAGAAAAATCCACCCTTAGTCCATCAATATCTGTCACCGTTGCATCGGCAAATGACAGCCGCTCCAGAATTGCGTCCATCAAGTCGAATTTACGAGACTCCGCAACAGGAATGGTGATTTCTGGTGTGGCAATACTGGTGGGGAATTCTTGTAAGAGTTCCGAGAGCCCCTCAGACTGAGTACCAACGATTTCTAACAGGCGCGCCGCGGCATACAATCCATCATCAAATCCATACCAACGTTCTTGGAAGCAGATGTGTCCAGATAGTTCGCCGCCGAGAATCGCATCGGTTTCTTGCATCTTGGCTTTAACGTATGAGTGACCGGAACGGGAAACCACTGGTCGCCCGCCAAAGCCGCTAATCACACTATTTAGATGCCGCGTACATTTCACATCGTAAACCACATCTGAGCCTGGATTCCGTGATACCACATCCTTGGCAAACAACATTAGCAGTCGGTCTGGCCAGATAATCTCACCTTCACCAGTGACGGCAACCATACGATCGCCATCTCCATCGAGCGCAATACCCAGGTCCGCTTGTTCCGACTTTACAGTGAGAATGAGATCTGCAAGATTTTCCGGCACGATTGGATCAGGATGGTGGTTAGGGAAGTTACCGTCCACATCACAATACAGAGCGATCACTTCGCAACCAAGGCTACCAAGTAAATCTGGTGCGAGATCTCCGGCAATGCCGTTACCACAGTCAAGCACGACTTTTAGTGGTTGCGCCACTACTACGTCGTCGGCGATCGCATCCAGGTAATCGTCGCGAATATCAATTTCAGTCGTCTCACCTTCACCTGCGACAAACTCACCAGACATGTAGAGCTCGTAAAGCTTCTCGATGTCCTCGCCCACCAGGGTCTTGCCACCAAGGACAATCTTCATGCCATTGTGATCAGCAGGGTTGTGACTACCGGTTACCATAACACCGGACGTTGCCTCAGAATTGTGGGTGGCAAAATACAGTAGAGGTGTTGGTACAAAACCAATATTGATTACTTCTCGGCCAGTGGCAACTAAACCTTCAATGAGTGCATCGAGGATTTCTGGACTAGAAAGTCTGCCGTCAGCACCAACAATGATTTTGGTTTCGCCCTGGTCATCAGCTTCGGTACCTATGGTCTGGCCGATTCGATAGGCCACCTCATTTGTCAGGGTTTGGCCCACCACACCGCGAATGTCGTAGGCACGAAAAATACTGGTTACGTCAGGCAAACCAGCGTCCGCGGCTGTTTCTGTGTCTGGCTCAGCCAGATCTAGCGCAGGCGCTTCTTCATCAACCTCGAGCGGTGGCAGTTCGTCAGTTTCGGCGTCTATGTCCTCGACGGTGATCTCGTCGGTTGGTTTGGGGGTACTGGTTACATTAAGCGGTTTAACGTCGGGCTTTTCTCTCTCCTTCTTACCAAGCCTGCTCAGCAATGCGTCGATCTCTTTAAACTCCCCCAGCGTAAAATGTGTGCTAACGCTGTGGGTACCATTCATGACGTCGGCGATTTGGTTTTGCAGTAGGTTGGCATCATTCTGGAACGTCTTAACCACACGGCTGATACCGAGAAGCACACCGACACTGGCGATGATTAAGAACAGTAGCAGCGGTATGAGTTGCGAGAATGTACTGCCCACTGTTGCCCCGGTGAGATCAGAAGTGGGGCTAAAGCGGAGTTGCCAGATCTCGTTAATCAGGCTGCGCTCAATAACCAGGTCGCTGGCTTCGCCTATTTTCAGAAACTCGTTAGCCTGATTTACATCAAAGGCTTGCACAATCGTAACGCTGCCATTGAGTCCTTCACTAATCTCGTCAATCAATGCCGCGGTATCCAGATAGACGAACAAGGTGCCGCGAATGGTTTCACTGGAGGGTGGCTTAATCGGCGCCACCAGACCAATGACCCAACGTCCATTGGCATTAATAGCCTCGGGATAAACGGTTTCACCTTGTTCGGCCTTGTTAACCAGATCCAGTGATGTATAGGTAAAGGGAGGATCAGCGTCACGATTGACCTGAGCTTCACCCATGCGGATCATGCGCACCCGCACAGCGTTGGGAATTAGCTCACGGAGTCTAGATTCTTCAAGGGCACGAGCCGAAGCATCGGCGTTCGCCACCAGCTCGGTTAAGCGAATGCTGGTAGCCATATTGTTTGCCTGGTTTAGCAACTTCAGCTGTGCCTGATTGATCCTTGCCTGAGCGCTATCAGCTGCTTGATTGATCAACGCCTCGCGATGGCTGCTGGTGGCGTTACTTTGCACAAACAGTACAGCGACCAGTAGTGCAAGCACAAAACCGGCAACCACGGCGATGAGTGGGATGGTGCTAAAGGTAATCAGTTGATTGTTCGATTTTGTCGACAAAGCAAGTACCCCTTATGTTCGACCAGATGAACCAAAGCCACCGGTGCCACGATTGGTTGCAGCAAATTCTGTTACCACTTCAAACTCAGCTTGTACCACCGGCACTAATACCAGCTGGGCAATGCGTTCCCCTGGTTGGATTTCAAAGCTGCTGGTGCCGCGGTTCCAGCAAGATATCATCAGTTCACCTTGATAATCGGAGTCAATCAATCCCACCAGATTGCCGAGGACGATGCCGTGCTTATGGCCGAGCCCTGAGCGGGGCAAAATCATCGCTGCAAGCTGTGGATTTTCGATAAAGATTGCGAGACCCGTGGGGATCAAGGTGGTGTCACCTGGTTCAAGTTGAATGGCTTCCGCCAGGCATGCGCGCAGATCCAAACCAGCACTGCCCTCGGTGGCGTAAGTTGGCAATGGAAACTCAGTGCCAATTTTTTCATTCAAGACTTTTAGCTGGATCGACGTCATGCGACCTTCTCTGCAATCATGGAAATCAGTTTACGGGACAGGGCTGACTTCGACATCGAGGCCAGGCTGACTTCTGAATCGTGGCCAATCACCGTTGTGGCGTTGTTGTCGCTATTAAAGCCAATGGACTGATCGGAGACATCATTGGCCACAATCAAATCCAGATTCTTGTTGGCTAGTTTGCGCTTTGCATAGGCCACCAGGTCCTGGGTTTCCGCGGCAAAACCAACCGTAAAGGGCTTCTTCTCTAGCGCCGCAACACTTGCGACGATATCGGGGTTTTCTACTAGCTCAATGGTCAGGGTGTTCTTCCCAGCGACTTTCTTAATTTTCTGCTCGGCCTGTTCAGCGGGTTTAAAATCTGCCACAGCAGCCACGCTGATAAATATGTCGCAATCCGCAATATTGTCCATGACCGCGTCGTACATATTCTGAGCAGAAACCACATGGACCATGTTAGCCCGGGGTACCGGCGGGAGATTGGTCGGCCCGGAGATCAGCGTGACCCTGGCCCCTGCTTCCAGAGCAGCTTCTGCCAGGGCGTAACCCTGCTTGCCGGAACTCTTATTGGT
>JBKAGC010000022.1:0-26153 GCA_046290215.1 Pseudomonadales bacterium
ACAGGTGCAGTTCTGCCATGCTGTTACGTAAAGTCACCATGCATCTCCGGGAGCAAAACTGGACTGCCGTATTCATTGACTTCGTCATTGTGGTCGTCGGTGTTTTTGTTGGTCTACAGGTCCAGGACTGGAATGAGTACCGCAAAGAACGAAGTGAAGAGCAGCGTTTACTTGTTCGTTTGCTCGAAGAGACGGAGTTATTGCTTGAAGCGCAGGAGCAGAGCCTGGCCCGGTTTCGTTCTAGAGCGGAGGTGCTCATGAGTGTAAACCCAGTCTTATTCTCTGAAGTGCCAACTCGGGAACTTACAGATAGTGAATGCTTGCAAGTCACGTTTTCACACGTGCAAAGGCGAGAGCCGGACGAGCTTCCCGTTCTTGATGAGCTATTAGAGACAGGTCGGTTCGGCTTGCTCAGCGATCCTCGTATTACCAATAACCTGCGAGTCTACTTGTTAAATCGAGAGCGTAGTCGCGCACACTATAATGAAGTGGTTAACGAACTCTTTCGCTTGCACAGCAGATACCCGGACTTTTTTGCCATTCGCCGCCTACCTGTGCCTGCCGGAAGAACGCCCGAATGGGTAGCCTTAGCCGGTGATGGCTATGAGTGGATGCCGCAGTGTCGCGTCGATGAAATGAGAGCGAGTGCAGGGTTCTTGAACGAATATGTCGATAACCTGAGTCGCACGCAATCCATGGGCTATCATTTGACCCGGCGCAGAGACCACCTCGTTGAGTTAAAAGCGCTTCTCACAGGCGCTCTTCACGGTGCGCTGCCGCCGAACTGATGTGTCTGCGTGATGCAGGCAGTCATGTGTTCACTGCCTGCATGACGGTGTTCACGCGCTTGCTAGTTCAACATTTTGCAATGGATCAACGCTCAGTTCAGTTGCCAGGCTAATCGCACGCTCTTTCGCTGCCGCCACGGATTGGCGATGTCGTTCGTCGCCGAACTCCTGATATTCCGCGGCAATTTCATACATGGTATCGACGCCAAGATATTTACTTAAGGTTCTCAAGTGCGGCGCGAGATGACCAGAGCCTGCACGGATGCCGCCTTCTTCAAAGCCAAATTCACCGCTGGACGTGACGATGATCAATGTCTTGCCAGATAGCAGGGGTTGTAGTGGGAAGTCGCCCCGGGCGAGATCAAAGTCAAAGGTCTTGTTGATGCGTACGATTTGATCAAACCACGCCTTTAACTGGGCCGGCATCCCGTAGTTGTACATGGGCGAAGAAATCAAAATGACGTCTGCCGCTTCAACCTCGGCAATCAATTCATCTGATAGCGCCAGGCTTGCTCGCTGTGCCTCGGTTCTTTGATCTTCCGGCGTAAAAACCGCGCCAATCCAGTCCTGGGTAATAAAGGCCGGTGGGTTTACGCCCACATCACGATAGATATACTCATCATTTGGCTGGCTTTGCTGCCAGGTTTCAATAAACTGTCTGGCAATGCCTTTAGAGATGGAATCATGCTCTGAAGGCGGGTTGGTTACTGCTCTAACGCTGGAATCTATGTGTAATAGTGTGCTCATGGTGTTTGCCTGGGTTGTTGGGTTGCACGAGGTATTTTGTGTCTGGTGATGGCTTGGAACAAACGAAAAGGTCGCATCAATAGATGAGTAATACTCATCGGTTAAAAAATTGGCAAGGAGCAAATATGGAGGTGAGGCGTGCAAGTATCGTTACAAGCGCTCAAAGCGTTTGAGTCAGCAGCTCGGCATGGCAGTTTTAAGCAAGCGGCTGAGGAACTCTCCCTGACCCCCACTGCTATCTCACACCACATTAGTAATTTGGAAAGCCGCTTAAACGTCAATCTGTTTCAGCGGCAAGGCCGAGGCATCTCGCTCACAGCAACGGGTATGACACTAGCGGAAGCAACCTCGGAAGGGTTTAGGAAAATCGATAGTGCCCTGGCAGAGGTAGCGAGAGCCGGTAGTGCTGTTAGGGTTACTACCACGTCATCCCTGGCGGCGATGGTGTTGATTCCCGCCCAGCAAATGTTTGAGCAAACCAATCCTGAGCTTTCGCTGGAGATAACAACGGGCGAGTCGGTTGATCATCAGTCTTATGTGATTCCCATCCGCTTTGGTGCGTCTTCGGTTCCTGCGCCATCCGATGTCATTAAATCGGAAGTATTCAACGTGTTTGGTGCCTATGGCATGTCGCCACCTGACTGGTCAAAGGGGCCCATTACGCTCTTTACCACGGAGTGGAAAAACAAATCCCTACCAGCAGCGCCACTAGACGCATGGTTAGAGGCTAACGGCATTGATCGAGCCAACATAAAGCTCAAGCAATTCGATCAGGAGTTTTTCGGCATCCAGCAGGCCATGGCGGAAAATGGCCTGGTGTTCTGCTCAACCACGCTGACAAAAGCATTGATCAAGTCCAGGTTATTACAGCAATTGAAAACTCGTCCGGTAGAATCAGATTTGTGTTACTACGTACCTAACAAAGACAACTTCGAAACGAGAAGTGCCATCAAGTTTTTAGAGTGGCTGGAGGTTCTCTTAAAACAATGACAAAGCGGACACCTGTGCCTGGCGATAAGCTCCATATTCACGGCGGGTACTCCTATCAGCCGAGCTATCTGCAGCAAGATCCCCGTGGCTACACGGCAGAGGTTGTCAAATACATCCCTGGTCAGCATCACAAGCAAGCGTTGGTTGTGAAACTCGATCAGCCATTAACCTGCCGGGGTTATACAGGTAGCTATGTGGTGTTGCAGTTACGCTATCTAGACGGGGAATGGTCTGATGAGGCTGTGGTTCACCTGGAACTTTGTGATTTCGAGCCACAGGAACTTGAGTGGGCAACTAGACAGCAGGGTGAGTGGATAGAATCTGCAGCCAGTTATCAATTAGTGGTGCTAGCCACATGAAGATAGTCACCGCCAGACGCATCTTGATCTTGGCCGCTCTCATCTCTGCCGCGATGTCGGCCTATTTCGCTGTCAAGGCGGATGTTGGGAGCTTCCTTTTCATGGCTGGCGGCGTTCTGATGTTCATGTTTCTATACAGCCACCCGGAAATGGTCCTGGTGCGGAAGGCCGAAGCCCTGGACGAACACATCATCCGTTTGAAAAGAATCGACTACCTCCTGCTGATCACAGCCTTACTACTGGGTATTGCGGGTCTCATCTACAAAGTTGTCGCGTATCTTTAACCCGGCCAGACCAAAGCCAATTTCCGGTTGAGCTCTCAATCCCAATCTGTAAAATACCGTTTTGCGCGGAGAGCCAATATGTCGGAAGCCGTCACCAGCACCGATCTTCCCCTACCCAATAAACGCCAGGGTAAAGTCCGAGACCTCTACGATCTAACCTTGCCCGATGGCAGTGATGGTTTGTTGATCATCGCTACCGACCGCGTCAGCGTGTTTGATGTGGTACTGGGCAATGGCATTCCTGGTAAAGGTAAATTGCTCACGAGTCTTTCGACCTTCTGGTTTGATTTTTTCTCAGGACAGTCGTCTGTCAAAGTGCCTCATCATCTGGTGTCTACCGATGCCCGCAGTATTCCTAATCTGACCGAGGCGCAGTATCAAAGCTTAGATGGGCGCATCATGATTTGTCGTAAGTCGGAGGTGGTGCCTATTGAGTCGATCGTGCGCGGTTACATTACCGGCAGTGGCTGGAAGGATTACCAGAAGACTGGCCAGGTGTGTGGCATTGAATTGCCTGCCGGTTTGCAAAATAGTAGCAAAATCGATGAGCCAATTTTCACGCCGTCTACCAAGGCAGCAGAGGGGCATGACGAGAACATTAGTTTTGAGCGTGCTTGTGAACTGGTTGGCACGGATCTTATGACGAAGGTGCGTGATACCTCGCTGCTGATTTATACCACCGCCCGGGATTACGCTGGTGAGCGTGGCATTATTATTGCCGACACCAAGTTTGAATTTGGCATGTATAACGGCGAGCTAACATTGATTGATGAAGTGTTAACGCCCGATAGTTCGCGCTTCTGGCCTGCAGCAAGCTGGGAGCCCGGCCGCGAGCAAGACAGCTTTGATAAGCAGTATGTACGTAACTACACAGAAGAATTAGTGGCGGCAGGTGAGTGGAATAAGGAATATCCGGGGCCAAGCTTACCGCCGGAAGTCATTGAGCAAACCCTGGCGAAATACCGTGAGGCGATTGAACGTCTCACGGCATAGAGGGTTTGATTTAATCGCCGGGTGATTTAATTGGTGTAGCACACTCCGGTGCCGCCCAGACCGCAGTAGCCGTCGGGGACTTTTGCCAGATATTGCTGGTGGTAATGCTCGGCGTAATAAAACTCTGGTACTGGTGTCACCTCAGTGGTGATCTCACCATAACCGGCCTCTTTCAAGCTGGCTTGAAACTTCGCCTCGCTGGCTTTGGCCAGTTCTAGCTGCTCGTCATTAAATGTATAAATGCCGGAGCGATACTGGGTGCCAATGTCATTGCCCTGACGCATGCCCTGGGTTGGGTTGTGGCTTTCCCAGAATAAAGACAGCAGTTCTTCATAGCTCACGATGTTCGGGTCAAACACCACCAGCACAACCTCGTTGTGGCCGGTTCTGCCGGTGCAAACTTCTTCATAAGATGGGTTTGGGGTGATGCCGCCCGCATAACCCACCGCCGTGGTGTAAACGCCTTCACGTTCCCAGAAGCGGCGCTCGGCGCCCCAGAAGCAGCCCATGCCAAACATGGCGCTTTGTAAGTGTTCCGGAAATGGCCCTTTGAGCGGGTTGCCGTTGACGAAGTGCGCATCGGGCACAGGCATGGTTTCCGAGCGGCCCGGTAGGGCGGTGGCGGCAGTTGGCATTTCAAGTGACTTTTGAAACAAACCCATAGTTTTGCTCCCAGATGTTTACATCAATTTACGACTTGCGGGCCATTATAGACCGCTTGTGAAGTGAATTACTTCCCTTATAGACTGCGGCTTCAAAGCAAAAAAACAAGGGGGACAGTGTTATGGGCGAGTTTTGTAGCGTCGAGAAAGAAGGTCGGTTAACGATCATTACTATTCAACGGCCGGAGGTGATGAATTCCCTGCACCCGCCCGGTAATGCTGAACTGGCGGCGGTGTTTGATGATTTTGTGGCTGATAAAGACCAGTGGGTCGCCATTATTACTGGCGCGGGCGATAAGGCCTTCAGTGCCGGCAACGACCTTAAGTACCAGGCGTCAGGGGGTGATCGCAGCGCCATGCCAGATTCCGGATTTGCTGGACTCACCTCACGATTTGATAACCCCAAGCCAGTGATTGCCGCCGTAAATGGTATTGCCATGGGCGGCGGTTTTGAAATTGCCCTGGCTTGCGATTTGATTATTGCCGCGGAAAACGCCGTTTTTGCCTTACCGGAACCTCGTGTGGGTCTTGCTGCTCTGGCGGGTGGTGTGCATCGTTTGCCCCGGGAAATTGGTATGAAGCAGGCCATGGGCATGTTGCTTACCGGGCGCCGGGTCTCGCCCCAGGAAGGTAAAGAACTGGGTTTTGTCAATGAGGTAGTACCCACCGGTGAAGCGCTTGCCGGCGCGAAACGCTGGGCCGAGCAGATTCTCGAATGTGCGCCCATATCCGTGCGCGCCAGTAAGCAGGCGGCCTATGACGGTATGAGTCAGCCCAGTCTGGAAGCGGCCATGGCAGGCAAGTACGACCAGATTCATGCCCTGATGCATTCCAAGGATTTTGTTGAAGGGCCAAAAGCGTTTGCCGAAAAACGGGCGCCGAACTGGCAAGGCGAGTAGTTTTATTGCGACCGGGCAAAGAGCGGCGCATCTGGCAGTCATTTGCTGCAGCCGTTAAGATGCGCGGCTTTACTGAAAAGTTTGGACGACAGTTATGGATGGCGCGCTGAAGATTGCCGTACTCACGGTGTCAGACACACGAACAATTGAAAACGATACCTCAGGGCAATACCTGTGTGACGAGGCTACCGCCGCCGGTCATAAGATCGCGGATCGTCTGATTGAAATTGATGATATGTATCGTTTGCGCGCGCGGGTTTCAGCCTGGATTGCCGACCCTGAGGTTGAGGTCATCTTAACCACGGGCGGTACGGGTTTTACTACCCGTGATAGCACGCCCGAGGCCATTGCACCGCTGTTGGATCAAACCATTGATGGCTTTGGCGAGTTGTTCCGTCAGTTGTCTTATGAAGATATTGGTACTTCTACTGTGCAGTCTCGCGCCCTGGCGGGCGTTGCCAATGGCACGCTGATATTCTGTATGCCAGGTTCCACAGGGGCTTGCCGCACGGGTTGGGAAGGGATCTTGAGCACCCAGCTTGATATTAATCATCGCCCTTGTAACTTTGCCGAGCTTATTAAGAAAGGCACACACTAGTGCCTTCACCATTAATCCCTGTTGATGAAGCCATAGCCGCCATAGAAGACCGCGCCGGGCTATTGGTGGGTGTTGAAACCGTGAGCTTGATCAATGCTCAAGGCCGTTATCTGGCAGAAGATGTGGTCGCTGCGATCAATGTGCCGCCTCATGACAATAGCGCCATGGATGGTTATGCCGTGCGAGCCAGCGATGTTCAGGTGGGCCAGAAGATGCCAGTAAGCGATCGCATTCCCGCCGGTCATCCAGGTAAACCGCTAACGCCTGGTACTGCCGCACGGATTTTTACCGGCGCACCTATTCCGCAAAACGCCGACGCCGTGATCATCCAGGAAGATGCTGTGGCTCTGGGCGATGAAGTTGAATTCAATGTGGTGCCGAAAGTTCGCGCCCACATTCGTGATGCAGGTCAGGACATTCGCAAGGGTTCTGTGGTGTTGGCCAAAGGCCGGCGCATTCGCCCGCAAGATATTGGCTTATTGGCCTCCGTGGGCTGCGCCGAGGTTGCGGTATTTGAAAGGCTTAAAGTTGGTGTGATGTCGACGGGGGATGAGTTAATCGACCCGCCTGCGCCCTTGCAGCCGGGGCAGATCTACAATTCCAATCACTATGTTTTGCAAACCCTGTTGCATCAGTTAGGTATGCAGCCCGTGGATCTTGGCCGGGTTGCCGATACACCAGAAGCTACCGAGGCAGCACTTCGCCAGGGTGCGGCGGATGCGCACTGTATTTTAAGCAGTGGCGGCGTGTCGGTGGGGGATGAAGACCATGTCAAAGCCGCCATCGAAAAGCTTGGGGCTTTGGAATTATGGCGGCTTGCCATTAAGCCAGGTAAACCTTTGGCGTTCGGACGCGTCTTAGAGACACCACTGTTTGGTTTACCTGGGAATCCCGTTTCTGGGTTTGTGACCTTTTTATTGATCGCCCGGCGCTATTTGTTGAAGTGCCAGGGCGGCAACGAGTTAGACCTGAACATCATTCACGCCAGGGCTGGTTTTGCCATCGAGGGCGGCAGCCGGCGTGAATATATTCGGGTTCAACTTGAAAACAGCAATAACCATACCGTGGCACTGGATTTTGCCAATCAAGGTTCCGGCGTGATGTCTTCACTAAGCTGGGCCCATGGATTGGCCGAAATCGAAATTGGCCGCACCATTCAACCGGGCGACCCGGTGAAGGTGTATTTGCTGCCGTAACCTGGCGGCACATGAAATAGGTAGGTTTTTTGTGCGTAGATTTTTTAAGTACCTGGCGCTGCTCATAGCCGCCGGTGCGCTGTTTGTTGCGGTGGCGATTAT
Source organism: Pseudomonadales bacterium (assembly GCA_046290215.1). Classification (GTDB taxonomy): domain Bacteria; phylum Pseudomonadota; class Gammaproteobacteria; order Pseudomonadales; family Azotimanducaceae; genus JAHRVQ01. Next base: position 7,619 of record JBKAGC010000022.1, read on the forward strand.
CTTGCCGCTGCCCTCAAGTCCATTGCCCACCAGTACGGCGACGCACTACGCGTTAACCAACGTCAATGTGGTAGATACCATTGCCGGTGGCGTGGCGACTGACCAAACCGTGGTGATTGAAAACGGTAAGATTGTTTCGATTTTGCCTGCCGCTGAGAAAATCGAGAATACGGCGGATGGCAGCAATCCGGTGGTAATCGATGCCGCAGGCAAATACCTGATTCCCGGCTTGTGGGATATGCATACCCACAGTTTAAAAATTTCCCCGCAATTACACCATCCGCTGTTTATTCGTTATGGCGTCACCGCCGCACGAGATATGTCCGGCTGTTTAAACAATGATGACGCCTATTGGGCCTGCCCTGCGGATCGGCAGCGCTGGCAAGCGGAAGCAATACAGGGCGAGCGGGTGGCGCCGCGTTATCCATTGCAAAGCAGCTACCAGACTAACGGTGGTAGTGAGGTGCCGGCAGGTTATCCGGAATTTTTTAAGGTAGCAGATCTTGATGCTGCAAAGCAGTTGGCAGAGTTTTATGCCGGGCAAGATGTGGATTTTATCAAGACCTACACGGAACTCACCGCGGCGCAGTTCGAGCATTTGGCTGTGGCAGCAGCGGCGGAAGGGCTGGCCATAGCCGGGCACCGGCCGCTGTCGGTGTCATTACGCGAGGCCATGACAGCGAATATGCAAAGTATCGAGCACGGCAGGTTGTTTGTGTTCGAGTGTTATGCCGGGGCAGAAACATTTCGCCAGGCGGAAGATCCGATTGGGTTATATAACGCCAGTTTTATGCGGCAATTGATCAATGAACAAGATGAGGCGACTTGCCAGCAATTGATGATTGAGATGGCAAGTTCTAACACCCGTTGGGTGCCTACCCTCACCACGCTCAAGATGAGCGCCATGGCTCGAGATGATTCCTTTCGCAACGATCCGCGCGTGGCTCAAATCCCATGGATAGCCCGCAAGTTAATCTGGGAGCAAGACATTAACCGCGCTGCCACCCGGGGTAACGATGACAGTGGTAAGTTTGTGCACGGCGATTTTCTGGCCACAGCCCAGCAGCAGGTGGCACAAGCGCACAGCGCAGGGGTGACGATTCTCGCTGGCACCGACAACATTGATACCTATGTGTACACGGGCTCGAGTTTGCACGATGAGTTGGCCATGTTTGTTACTGCTGGCTTGACGCCGCTTCAGGCGCTGCAAACCGCCACCATTGATGCCGCCCGGTTTGCTAATTTGGAAGCAGACTTTGGCAGCATTGCCGTGGGTAAGCAGGCGGACCTGGTGTTGCTGAATGCCAATCCCTTGCAGGATATCCAACATACCCGTGATATTGCGGCGGTGATGTTTGCCGGCCGCTGGTATGCAAAGGCAGATTTACAAGCCCTTGAGGACTTTGCCGAAGCGGCGGCTGCTAGTGTGCGAGTGAACCTGCGCTACCTTTACGACATGTTTGCCAGCCCCTTGATGCGCGCGCAATTGGTAGATTGAACCAGCGTAAACAGTCTGTTGCAGGGGGAGCAAGCATAGGATTCTGCCTCAGTCACCTAACCAAAAGGTTAGGTCGTTTTTTGCCCAGATCGCGCTACACTGCTGCCTTTGGTTAGTCAGAGTAGCGCATGTTTCGCTCAGAGCCGGACTTAACGGCTATCGAATTACAACGGCTTGAACAAGCCAAACGACTACATAAAGGCGTTATCGAGTCTTGCCTGATTGTCGAGGGCGTCATTTTTTACGTGGCGATCCTGTTCTTGTTTAACGCCCAGCCGTTTCTTGCGGCCACCTGGCTTGTGGCAACTTCGCTGATGGTCTTTATGACCTTTTTATATGCTCGCTTGCGGGCGCCGGAAGGTATTACGCGCTATAACTTCGAGGAGTACCTGAAAGGCCACACCTGGGTTTCGTCTATAACCGGGCTTTTGTGGAGCGGCTTCGCCATTTACCAGCTGGATGCAGAGTCACTGCTCAGCTTGTTTCTCGGTTTTACCATTGTCACCAGTATTACCCTGGGCGGTTTATTTCCTAACTCGGCCTATCGTGCTACCTATGTGGGCTTGCTCACCACTTGTGTGTTGCCGCTGGCGATTTACTGGTTTATCACGGTGGATGGACCCATGCGGTTTTTTGCCCTTGGTCTTGGTTTCTATTACGCCTTTGGCCTGGTTTCCAGCGCTCGGACCGAGATTAATATGCGGGACTTACTGCTGGCACAGCAAGCCGAGAAGCTCGCGGAAAAACTCAAAACCGAAAACGCCATCTTTGAGCAGGCGAACATCGAGAAAACTCAATTTATGGTGGCGACGGTGCATGACTTTTCCCAGCCACTCCATGCCCAGGGCTACTTTATCCATGCCCTGCGCAATCTCATCGAAGATCGCGCGCAATTAGAATTGTTGGATCGTATTGAATCCAGTTGGCGGAGTCAGGGTGAACTGCTGCAAGGTATTGGCGATATAGTGCGTTTCGATGGTGGTTTGATTAAGCCGAATCTTATGCCGGTTAATCTTGAAAAAGCGCTGGAAAATATTGCCTCGGAGTTTCGCGAGGCAGCCGAGCGTAAAGCGATCACTTTCGAGAATCAGTTAACGCCAATTGTGGTGAAGACTGACCCGGCGTTGCTTGCAAGAATCGTCCGTAACCTCTTGAGCAACGCGTTTAAGTTCACGCCGGAGGCGGGTGCCATTGAGCTTAGTAACTATGAAAATCATGGCCGCGTGATTGTTGAGGTGAAAGATTCAGGGCCCGGGATCGCGCCCCGTGATCAAAAGCGAATCTTTGATGAATACGTTCAGCTAGAACAGGACAGCGCGACGCCTCAGCGGGGGCTTGGCCTTGGTTTGTCGATTGTTGAGCGCCTTGCTAAAGCGCTTCATATTGAGCTTACGTTAACCTCGGACATAGGCGCGGGTACAACATTCTCCCTGAGCATGCCTGGTTACCCAAAGTATGCCCCGGCACCGATGGAAGAGTTGGACCAAATCGGTTTGGCGTCCTCACCTCTGATTGTTGTTGTCGATGATGAGCAGGACATTCGTGATGGTATGAGTGCGTTGCTGCAAAGCATGGGCTGCGATGTGGTAAGTGCTGCAACCGGTGCTGATGTGATTATTGAATTGAGCGAGACGGAGCGTTTGCCGAGTTTGTTGATCGTCGACAATCGTTTGTCAGAAAACGAGATTGGCCTTGATCTGATTGTCCGTTTGCGTGATGAGGTAAACCTGACTGTACCAGCGATCTTAATGACAGGTGATGTAGACAGTCTTGAGGGGGTTGATCTTGGACCGGCGGTCACCATGTTGGCAAAACCCGTTGATCCTAATCAACTTAGCCGATTTATTGAGGGGTTGGATCAAGATGGCCGATGAAGTCATGGGCATATTACTGGTGGATGATCATCAGCTAGTGGCAGAAGGTATTTCGTCACTACTGCAAACCGAGTCCTTTGTTGCGGCCATTGGCAAAGCGCCGAAGGTGGAATCCACGCACAGCGTCAAAGATGCTATCGAGCGCATCAACCAGGGTGAGCGCTACGAGCTTATTTTGCTTGATCTATCCATGCCGGCAGCCAGTGGCTTTCACTTATTGAAGGTGTTAGCAGAGCGGGATATTGATACGGCGGTGGTGGTGTTGACCGCGTCAGAGAGTACGCCGGATATGCAAAGAGCTTATCAATTGGGGGCAAAGGGGTATGTGGTGAAGTTTGAGCCCGCAGAAATTCTCTTACAGAAGATCATCGCCGTCACCCGGGGGGAGCACAGCTATCCAGAGGTGTTCTATCAGCAACTGCAATTAAATAAAGGCAAGTTAGAAGACACACCCGAATTGACCAGGCGCCAGCGTGAAGTGTTGGTGCTCATTGCCAGCGGTAAGTCTAACAAGCAAATTTCTCTGGCCCTGGATGTGTCTGAAGCCACTGTGAAGTTTCACATCTCCGATATTTTTAGATTGCTCGAAGTGAACAACCGCACCATGTGCGTCAAAGTCGCGATTGATAAAGGGTTGATTTCCTACGCTGATATTAGCGCGGGCTAATAAGGGTTCAAGGGGCGCCGGTTCGGATCGCGCCAGATGCTCACCAGTAACCACAACAAGGTGGCAATCACTGCGAACCAACTCACCTGGGTCGTCATATTAGCAACGTGTTGATAGGTCGGTAGCTCGTACTGCCAGGCCCGGTAGTGGGTAAAGTCTTCTAACGCCTGGGCTTGATCAAGGCGGAAGTTATCACCGGGTTTACACTGGTTTGCCTCGGGATATAGATAACAGGCTGGGTTTTTCATATTAAACTCATTGCCGATAACGTGGCGCACATCACTTTGGCGGAGATTATCGATTCTGAGTTTTTCACAGTGATAGCCAAGCAGTGGCTCATAACAAAAGATTTGGCTGCGCCCGCCAGGAAAGGTGACATCGCTGACGGCAGTGCTCCCAATAAGTGTGCCATCAGCTCTAAAGTCCGCGCCAATTCTGGTAATGGGTGTGATGCCAGCGCTTCGGCTTTGCTCGAGCCCATCGAGTAATTGTGCGTAGGGTAAGCTTCTCAAACTGCGCCAGTCTGGGCTGTCATTGATTTGCCAGACCACCGCTAACAAAACGATCAGGCCGCAAATATCTGTTTGGTGCCGTGCCAGGGTTCGCAGGCCAATCAAGCTCACCAGCACAAACAGCAGCATAAAGCTGGCATACCAACGATATAGAGAGGCACTTTCGCTAATGACAGGTAACTCCTGGATGAACTCATACCAGGGCGCGGTCACAATATTCACGCCAATCACCAATGCGAATAAAAGTGAAGCTGGTACTGCGTAGATGAGCAAGGCCCGGCGGTGCTGCTGCATAGCGGCGACGAGTGCCAGCAATAAGCCTGGAATCACCAGAGGAGAAACGGAGTAAGCATATTCGTGGGCTTTAAACGGCGGGATGGGTTCCATCACGCCGATACCAAACCAACTGGTGAGTGGTAACAGTAATGCATCGCTTAGGGTCTTCACCCCTTGCAAGTCATATAAATCGCGGGGGAAGTTAATTGAAAGACTATAGGCGGCACTAAGCCTGGCGCTGCAAAGTAACGCGGTAACCACAATCGCGCAGAGGCTAACAGCAGCGGTTTTACTGAGCGAAGGTCCTGATTGATAGCTCATGGCCAGGCCCAGTACCAACAAAATTGAAAACCCAATGGGCAATGCCAGGTGTGCGGCGCCGCCATACAAGATCACCGCTGCTGTCACCGCGGCGATTAAGGTATAGGCGAGGCTATGCTGCCGCTTTTCTATAGTGCTGGCTTTAAGCAAAAACAGCGTGAGAAGCGGTAACAGCATAAAAGTATGAAAGTTTAGGTGGCCTTCAACCATGCGGGCCATATGGAAACTGTTAAAGCCAAACAGCACCGCGCCGGTGAATGCGAGCCAGTTCGATAAATTAAACGGTCGGCTCCTAGCGAGCAGGTAAGTGCCAAGACCACCCAGCACGGCAAACAGCCAGTGGACAGAGAATGCGGCAATAAGCGGGTTGCTGATGAGAGAAATTGCCTGTAGTACAGAGTAGGTGAAGTCGTTAGGGCTAGCGGCCTGAAAACCACCGGCGCACATGGCTGGTGTGAATGCCGGGACAAATCCCAGGCCGTTGACGGTTAATAGAAATTCCGCGCTGACCAATCTTGCAAAGTGGGATGGGTGATCAAAGCCAATGCGCTGTTCCGGGTTGAAGTAGTAGGGGTAAATCAGCGCGCCGTAACAGGCGATCAAGGCAAGCGCGGCAATGATTAACACAGCCGGAGAGCGAAACTGATGATGACTAGGCAAGTGGGCGCGGGCCTATTTATTGTTTTGCGCAGTTTACCGTCTGGTGCCAGGTAACGGTACCGTCAGGGCGTTACGACTCAGTGGCGATGGATTTGAGTTTGATTACTTGCATGGGACCGGTGACAACTAAATAGCCGGTGTCTTTATGCAAAGTGAACTGATCCTCTGCACGCTGCTGATCGGGAACGTGGTTGAGTAATATTTGCTCGAGCTGCTCACTGTCTTGCTCTGGCACGTAGCGCACGGTGTTGGCGAAGTTGCCGGTATCGTCAAACACCATCAGCATCAGGCGATTCGCGTTTTCCACTGCACCGGCGCGGCGGTAGATGGCTTCTTTAGCCAGAAACTCGGAACTGCTCACCCACATGCACAAGGAGGTTTCGAGCAGTTTGATGCCGTGCTTGTTAGAGACCAGGTAATGCCACAACTCGAAATAATCACGTTCAATCAGGCGAAAGCTCGTCTGGTTGCGATTATTTAGCACCCGGCACTTCACCAGTTGCGATGATTCGATGCTCATGACAGATATTTCTTACTGCGATACTTACAGTGTATTGGGTGTTAACATTTACGCCAGTTTTCTTAAGAAAAAGTCTCTGGATCGCTATGGGCATAATGTTGCTAAGTATTATTACCTCCATGGTGCTGGGCTGTGTGATATGGCTGGCGATTGGCAGTAAGTTCCCGCTCAATGAGCCAGCAGAGGCGAAATTACCGGTACTCAACAATATCGTCATTTACGTGCTGTGTTCCCTTGTGCCTGTGTATTTACTGATTTTTATGATTTTTAGTTAGCAGGTCCAAGCCATGCAATTGCCTATTGATATTGATTCCGTCAAAGGATTTCTCGCGCCAGAAGAAGGCGCAGCGCTGTTTGAGCATTGCCAGGCGGCAGTAAGTTGTGGTCCGGCGCTCGAGATCGGCAGTTATTGTGGTAAATCCACGGTGTACCTGGGCGCGGCCGTTAAGGCGGCCGGCTCTACCTTATTTGCTCTGGATCACCATCGCGGTTCAGAAGAGCATCAACTTGGGGAGGAGTATCACGACCCTGACCTGTACGATGCAGATGTGGCCCTGATGGATACCTTTAAGGTATTTCGCGATACCTTGCGCCGGGCTGATCTTGAAGATTGTGTGGTGCCTTTAGTGACCTCATCTAAGGTTGCTGCGCGCAACTGGCAAACACCGCTGGGCTTTGTCTTTATCGACGGTGGTCACAGCATGGAAGCGGCGCAAACCGATTACGATTGCTGGTCACCCCATGTGGCACCAGGCGGCATATTGGCCATCCACGATTTGTTTCCCAACCCGGATGAAGGCGGGCAGGCGCCCATTACCATTTGGCGCCAAGGGTTAGCTTCTGGCCTGTTTGAAGATTTGGGTACGGTAAATACCCTAGGCTTGCTGCGCCGAGTCAGCGCTTAACTCTTCTAAGAACAAGTTCGCGGCGCCGGTATGTTGGGCGAGGGCATCAGCAGCGAGTAAAATTGCGCCTGCTGTCCAGGTGGGTTTCTCTAGTGGCCACAGCTCATCGTCACGATGCACGTAACCTGTCCAATAGGAACCGTCGTCGTCTTTAAACTGATGCAGCCAGCTAAACAGTTGCATGGCTTTTTGCCGTTCTCCCACAGCTAGTAATGCCATCACCAACTCGCAAGACTCCGCCACGGTGACCCAGGGTTCATCACTGACGCAATAACAGCCGAGATCTTCCACTACAAAGGTGTCCCAGCGGGAGTGCAAATGCTGACGGCCGCGTGCGCCTTGAATGACGCCAGTAAGTACTGGGTAAAACCAGTCCATGGCAAAACGACTTTTGCTATCCCAGGTGCGATCAAAGCATTCCGGATGATTACGCAGCGCATTGCCGAGGCGGGTGCGAGCAAAATCCCAATCTGAAACGCGACGTTCCAACACCGTGGCAATATTCACAGCGCATTCAAGGCTCTTGTAAATGCTGCTGCAACCGGTGATCAAGCAGTCTTCTTGGATGCCTTTGGTGGTGTCTTCACACCAGTAGATTTGCCCTTGTGGACCTTGCAACCGGAGCACGAAACCAATGGCTTGTTCCACCATGGGCCAACTAGACTCCAAAAAGTCTTTGTCGCCAGTGACCAGATATTGGTGCCAGACACCGGTGGCCACATAGGCGACGAAATTCGATTCCGCCCGGGTGCCGTCTTCAACCTCGCCATCTTTGTAGGCGGCAAGCCAACTGCCGTTATCTAACTGATTGTTTTGTAACCACTGATAGGCCGCTTTAGCCTCATCATAACGACCGCCAATGGCCAGGCCCATGGCCGATTCCACATGATCCCAGGGATCTAGGCTGCCGCCGGGAAACCAGGGAATAGCACCGTCCGGGGCTTGCACCTCGGCGATATAGTCAACGGTATCTTCCAGATAATCACTGGGAAACATCCCTTTACTGACGTACAAGCGTGTCATGAGGATGCCTCTGGTCCGGGGGGTGGCGCGAGTTTAACGAAGTACATCACCACACTTTTACCCATGATTGGGTTAAGAATCCAGTCCAAAAACCGGGTGAGCTTTGGTTTATCCATTAAATCCCAGACCAAAAAGCGATGATACAGGTCCACAATCTTGACTGGCGGCTCATTGTCTTCACGCCAAAACAGGCATTTTAACCACCAGTAAGGCACGTGCAGTGAATGGGCATAGTGCTTCTTAAAATGCACCATACCGGTATGTTTGATGTCGTCTTTGAGATGTTCCGCGTTAAATATCCGCACGTGGCCGCCCTCGACCTCGTGGTATTCATCGCTCAGTTGCCAGCACACCCACTCCGGGAAGTAGCGTGGGACGCTGGCAGCGAACACACCGCCCACTTTTAAAACCCGATGGATCTCTTGCAGGACCGAGCGGTAGTCCGGGATATGTTCCAGTACTTCGGAGCAGATCACCTTGTCGAATTGCCCATCAGCAAAGGGTAGTTTCGCGCCGTTCGCCACTGAGATAGAAAGGGTACGGTCGTTAGACTCATCATCACGAAAGACCGCGTGACGCTCCCGGGTAGTTTTTAGGTCCTTCAAGCTGAGATCAATCCCAACAGAATGGACCTTTTCTAGCAGGTAAGCAGTGATGGCATGGCGGCCTTCACCGCAGCCCAGGTCCAACACAGCTTCACCTGGTTTCAGGGCAAGATGTTCGAAGTTGATGGTTTCCATCGACATATTATTTTTGTCCCATCACTTTTTGGTACTCACCAACAAACTGCTCGGCGGCTACCTGCCAGCTGAAGTGTTTGAGGATTCGCTCGCGTCCTGCCTGGCCCAGGCTTTCACGTTTTTGATCGTCTTTGAGTAGTTCGGTTACTGCTGTTGCAATAGCATCGGCATCTCTTACCGGCACGAGAACGCCAGCATCGCCAACCACTTCAGGTAAGGCGCCGCCGGTGGTGGAAATTACCGGGACACCGCAAGCCATGGCCTCGCCTGCAGGCAAACCAAAGCCCTCATAAATGGATGGCACCACCACGACGCTGGCCTCGGCATACAGTCGCACTAACTCTTCAGTTTCGATACCGCTCACAAAGGTCAGGTGCTGATCAATCTTCAGGTTTTTTAGCAAGTTGGCAGTGTCGCCATCTTCTTTTAGCTTACCCAGCACAGTGAGATGGATATCTGGAAATTGCGGCGCAAGTTGTTTGATGGCCTGGAGTAGATATCTAAGCCCCTTAAGCGGCTGGTCTGCGCTAGCAGTAGCCATGATTCTGTTTGGAATGCGCCGGACCGCGGGCATGGGTTTAAAAATATCCGTGGCGATACCGTTGTGTACCACGGTCAACCCACCGGCATTGATCTGAAAAGCATCTGCAACGTCGCGGCGAGAGACATCAGACACGGTAACAATGTGCTTAAGGCGCCGGACGACCTTTTCTTGCATGTTAATAAAGGAATGCCAACGACGAATCAGCAAGCGCTGTTGCCAGGTTTCTGCGTGTTTCAAGGCAATATCACGGTCACTGGTAATGGGGTGGTGGATGGTGGTGATTAAAGGATAGCCCTGCTCCTGTAGCCACAGTGTGCCCCAACACAATGACTGATTGTCGTGAATGATGTCGTAATCAGGTTTGTGCTTCTTAAAGTAGGCTTGCAGCCTTCTACCAAAGGTATAGGGCTCGGCGAAACCACCCGTGAGCATGGTCCACCACTCGAAAAAATCAGCGAAAGAGGTCAGGTGTTTCAACTTGAGCGCGGTGACGTGATTTTCTTCAGCGAACAAATCCAGGCTGGGGATCTTGATCAGCTTGATGTTGTCGTCGAGATCCGGATAGGGCGGGCCGGAAATAACATCCACCTGATGCCCAGCTTGTACCAGGGCACGGCTTAAATACTTGATGTAGATGCCCTGACCGCCGCTGAATGGATTGCTTCGATAACCCAAAAGGGCGATTTTCAAAGGACGGGTAGCGTTGGCTTTTGGGTTTTCAATGGCCGCCTTGGCCACGGCGTTGTTCAATGAAAATGCCTGACTCAAAAGTCCCAAATTGTAATGATTACGCGGCGCGAAAGCCAAGGGCCGGTGTGGCCACAGGCTCGATCTAGCAGGTTAGGCGACCTAGCCGGTTTTCGACTCGGAATCTTGTTGCCGGCGACTTTGCTGGCGTTGGTCGTTGTCTGACAATTCACGTACCGTGAAGATGTTATTCAGATTACGACGGTCGGGTTCGCTACGACGCTCTGGGCCGTAAGCAGGTGCCTCATGTTCCTCGGCAAAAACGTTAGCGTACAGGTTTGCTACCCACACCTGACCTTCCTGCGTGCGGCGTAGATAGCGGATACCATCGCCAATAAACGGAGAAACCACATTCCAGAAAAAGCTTGGATAACCAGCTCGCAAATCCGCGGCGGTTTTGTAACCCATTTTTGCTGCCTGACCGGTTTCGTTGAATTCTGAAAACAGTGCCGAGATCTTGCGCATGTACTGAGGATCGGCCAATTGCCCGATCAAATCCGCCGCACGCAGTAAACCGGGGAAGTCATCAGATGCCTGATGATCCTCGGCGCTCGGTACTGGGAAGCGAGTTCGCTCGATATTTTCACAAATGGTGTCCACATCGATGCTTGGATCGTTGCTAAAGCGCTCGCGAATGTGCAGTTTGGCGCGATCCACGTGATAAGGAGTTAAAAACGCGTCTGTAGAGCCTTCTGGCGGTGCGATGGTGTCCTCGGAGTTGATGGCATATCGCCCGGCGCGGTCTGCCTTACAAATACCTCGTACATAGCCGATATCATGATTTAACAGGGAAATCACAAAGTGCACCCATTCTGACGCGCTAACGGTGCCTTCAATGAGGTTTTTGCCACGGAGAATTTCCGTGCCCACCATGGTCACCATAATGGTGTGATTGACGTCATGGTACGGCGCATCGCTGTTCGCGATGATTTCCAGGGCATTTCTGGCGCTGATTAAGACTTTCTGGATGTCGTCGGTGTTATCGCCAAACTGATTGACGTAGTGCTCGACCAGTTCTTCGAGAAACGCGTCGATAACAACAGAAGTTGGGTTAAACATGGCCAGATCCAAATTGCTTTATTTTTGTTCTACGCCCATTGTCGCGGCTTGGTCGCTCCAGTCAAGCATTTGACGGCTTGAGTGGCGTGCTTTTTGGGATAGACGTCACTTTGATGGCATTTTGGCTAAACTTGGCAATATGAAGGAAATTTGTTTTAATTACGATCTTCGTTAGTATTGCTCATGGTGACCCGTGATTGAACTACGCCATCTCAAGACACTCGTGGCTCTCCGGGATACCGGTAGCCTGGTTGAGGCTGCTGATCGTCTGTTTTTGACCCAATCCGCTTTGTCCCATCAGCTCAAAGATCTGGAAGATCGACTCAATTGCCAGCTATTTATCCGCAAGACCAAACCGCCACGCTTTACTAGCGCCGGGCGCCGCTTGCTGAACCTGGCTGATGAAGTTATGCCCATGTTCAAACTCGCGGAGCGAGATGTGGCCCGGTTGGCGGGAGGTGAAGCGGGTCGCTTACATATTTGCATTGAATGCCATAGCTGCTTCCAGTGGCTCGTGCCCTGTATGGACAAGTACCGCAGCAACTGGCCCGAGGTGGAATTGGATATTACCGGTGGCTTTAATTTTGCGCCGCTTCCTGCCCTGGTGCGGGGGGATTTGGATCTTGTGATTACGTCTGACCCCATCGAATTACCCGGGGTTACTTATGTGCCGCTGTTTCGTTACGAGGCGATGCTGGCAGTGAGTCCTCAGCACAAACTGGCCCAGCGTAGCTTAATCTCTCCAGAAGACCTCAAAGACGAGGTGCTGATCATGTATCCGGTGGAACGTGACCGTTTGGATATTTTTACCCGCTTTCTTGACCCTGCGGATGTGGAACCAAAAGAAATCCGCACGGCAGAATTGACCGCCATGGTGGTTCAGCTAGTGGCCAGCGGCCGTGGGGTTGCCAGCCTACCAAACTGGAGCTTAACGGAGTACGAACCCTTAAATACGGTGGTGGCGAAAAGTCTCGGTGAACATGGTTTGTGGGCGACCCTCTATGCCGCCATTCGCGAGGATCAGCAAGACTCACCCTACATGGAAGACTTCCTAAGCACCGCCAACGACACCTGCTTTGCCACCTTGCAAGGTATTAAACGAGTACCCGAGTAGCGCGCCTGGTGGCAGAAACGAAAAAGCCCCAACAGATTCCTTCCCGTAAGGTCCAGATCGTTGGGGCTTCGTCAACGACAGCCCTGAGCGAAAGAAGCACCGTGTTGCCAAAATGCCAGACTCCAGAAACGAAAAAGCCCCAACAGATTCCTCGCCTTAAGCTCAGATCGTTGGGGCTTCGTCAACGACAGCCCTGAGCGAAAGAAGCTCGGAATTGCTAATGAGTTTTTCAGAAACGAAAAAGCCCCAACAGATTCCTCGCCTTAAGCTGAGATCGTTGGGGCTTCGTCAACGTAGGGAGCAAGCTCCGAGTTACGTTACGGTTTAAGCAACTAACTCGGAGGCTCCCCTAATAGACTGACTATTGATGGGATCACCTCCTTTGTAACGCTCAGGGTGACCATCGGCACGCTTGTCGATCCCCCCTGTAAGGATGCAAGCGAGTAAATCTGAGTGCGAATTTAGCGGATGAAATCGCTGCTGTAAACCCCGGGGACAGGTGTTGTCTTAAGGGATTATAAAGCGCTCTTGCCAGCCACTAGCTTCGAAACTATATACGCGTCGATCGTGAATTCGGTCTTCTCGATTTAAGTCCAACATCTCAATGTGATTGGCAATCAGTTCAACACCCATGGCGGAATCTGGCGCGGTCATACCGTCGGGTTTGTAGGTTTTTTTCAGGCGTGTGATTTCGTCGGTGAGCACTGCTCGAGAGCTAATCTCACTGCTTTGTGGTGCAAACTCTTTGTACACATAGTCAAGGTATTTAGAACCTTGCGGCCGGCGTAACCAGTTCGATTTCACCTCCTCGGTATCTACCAGGTTAGTTTCACCGCGAATGCGGTACTGCTTCTGTTGGCTGGGATACCAGAGCAATAGTTCGTAGGTCGCGCCGCTGGTTAAAAGCTGCCATTTGGGGCTGGTGTTGTTCATAAAGAGGCGAAACGCGCGGCCCACAATGTCTCTGAGTACCAGCGTGCGCACGGAGGCCTCGCCTTGCTTAGATGCCAGGGCGAGAAAGCAGGTATCGGCGTTGGCGTCCTGGATTTTGCGGGCTTCCGTTCGGTCGGCGCGTATTTCAGCTAAAGGATCAAGAATTGGGCTCACAACAGGCTTCCGTTCAATCTATGGTGTCGGGATCAAAGTCAAAAACGCCAAATTGAAAGCCGTTCGGCGGATTGGCGCGGAGTTCTAACATGCGGTTGTAAACGTAGCCATTGGTGGTGCCACCCACGGCATCGCGAATCATATTGTTGTTGTCGCATTCTGCGGCGTGGTCTAACAACCGTTCAAAATTAAAGATGAAGTTATTACTGTGGCGAGTGCGAATTTCTGTGCCCCAGAACAACTTGTAGCCATAGGTGTCACCATGCAGGAAAGACATTTCCAGCAGTTGTCCGGCGAATGCCTCGGGGTTGGGGTTGTTCCAGAGCTTCGAGATGGTTTCTGGAGACACACTGCCATTGGCGCCGGCCCCCTGACTGGAGATAAACAAAAAGCCCAGGATATTACCCAGTTGAATGCGAACGATATCGTGAATTCTCGAAAAGGCTTCTCGCCTGGCGTGCAATTCAGATTGGGAAATGGCCTCGGCCTGCACGGTAGCTTGCTCCACCGATCGCTGCATCTCGAGGGATTGCAGCTTTAACGCCTCGGTATTTTGCGCCAGTTCCTTTTGTTGCGAGAAGTACGCCAGGACAAACCAGAGGAAAGCCAGTGGGGCGAACGAGCCCTCGAGGAAACTGCCCAGGGTGTCGATGGGAACGTTACCCAAATTAAGCCATCCCACGGCACCTGAGATATACATGGTCAGAATCAGCAGCCAGAATACCGTAAAGAAAATGCCCAACCAGATACGCCAGTCAATATCACTGCGTTGAGTCAAACCCGGAGGGTGTTCGACCCTGGTGCTGGCTGGCGATTCCTCGCCAGTACTGCTGGGTGATGGCTGGCCGTTCATAGTGATTCGATTATGCCTCGCTGCTTTAGCTCACGCGATCAATTTCCTGTTCGGCCAGGGTCTGACCACCGGTATGAAGTCTGGCGTGGATTCGCTGCGCATCATACTGGACTTCTGCCTCGATAAACTCATGGTGCTCATAGCCAGTTTGTACCGGTGAGCCGAGTTTCAGTGTGATGTGTTGTGTACCGGCGTTGGCCGACTCCCGGGTCACGCCGTTAATAAATAGCTCTGCCTGGCCTTGCTCTGAGAAGTTGAGTTTTACCGTGGCACCCTCGTAGCTGGCGGAAATTGTATGTGTCATAGATGCTAAGATAATTGGCTTGGCGCGATTATAGGCTGAATTTCACAGATGAAGCACGGCCATAAATACAGTATTATGCGCGCCGAACGTTCCCCATAGTTAGGAAGGGTTATGAGCCAATTGGACGAAGCGACAGCAACAGCAAAAAGTATTCAAAATGGACTGGCACGACTGGGCGAAAATCGCACCGTTGCGCTGTCTGTACACAAATCAAAAGAGTTGATTGCGGATCTTGAAGGCCAGGTGGCCAAGTTGATTCAACAACTTGAATCGGCAAGTTAATTTAAGCCCAGTGCGCGCTGTACCCTATGCTGGCGCCCTTGGGGCGTTTGTCACCGGGATTGATCTAGGCCAACCCCTCAGCGCCGCTGAATTAGCAGAGCTGCGAGCCGCGTTACTCGAATATGAAGTGCTGTTCTTTCGCGATCAGCCCTTAACGCCACAAGACCATGCCAGGCTCGCAGACTATTTTGGGCCGCCCCAGCGCCATGAGGCTTATGACCATGTAGCGGGTTACCCGCAAATTACGATCCTGGAAAATGACGCCCAGCGTCCATCAAAAATTGAGATGTGGCATACGGATATGACCTTCCGGCAGCAGCCACCCCTTGGCTCGATTTTACATGGCGTGATTATTCCCGAGCGCGGTGGCGATACCATGTTTGCCTCCATGTCGGCAGCCTTTGAGGGGTTGTCCTCAAAAATGCAAAGCCTTTTGTCCGGTCTCTCGGCGGTTCACGACTTCTCCTATGGTTTTAAGGAAAGTCTGGCCGAACCTGGTGGCCGTGAACGCCTTGCAGATATGGTTCGCGACAATCCGCCGGTGGTGCATCCGGTGGTTCGGGTGCATCCGGAGTCCGGCAAGAAAAGTTTGTATGTGAATTCGCTGTTTACAGTGGCCATTGACGGCATGAAAGACAAAGAGAGCCGGGCGCTGCTGGATTTTCTGTTTCAGCATATGACCACGCCAGAATTTACTTGCCGTTTTCAGTGGCAGAAAGATTCCATCGCTTTCTGGGATAATCGCATTACCCAGCACAAACCTGTCAACGACTACTTTCCCCAGCATCGCAAGATGCAGCGTATTACCATTGATGGCGATAGGCCCGAGGCTGCGACTTAACTCAGGCTGAATGACCAAGGTCATCAAGGGTTGTTTCAAGCGCCTTAATAAACTCAAGGGGTTGGTCTAAAAACAAATGGTGATAGGCGTCGGCAATTTTCACGATTCGACCCGGCAGAAATATCTCCTCCAGTTTCTCTATGATTTCGGGCGGGCAAAAGCGGCTCAGTTCACCGTAAATATACGCGCAAGGCATGCTTAACTCTTGCACCATGGTCATGCCGTCAGGTAGTGGAGTGGGTTCCGGCCACATCTTATCGAACACTTGCGGGTCTAACTTGAACTGATAGCCAGCATCGGTTTGTTTGACGGAGTGTCTGGCGATGTAGTCAAGGATATAAGATTCTGGTCTAGGCTGTGGCGGTCGCAGCCGAAAGCGTTTAGCAGCTTGTTCTAGAGAATCGTAATAGCGAACTTTAGCGGGCGGAATCTCTCCCGGGGTTTGCGCCTCGCGGCGTTGCCCAGAGATCACCGAATCCACTAATACCAATGCGGCAAAGCTGTCAGGGTGATAATGGGCCGCAATACGGGCCATGGAACCGCCAAAGCTGTGGGCCACCACAATCGTATTGTCTGATAAGGCTTTGGCCACCTCGCTGATTTCCGCGGCATATTGGCCAGCAGAGTATTGGTCGCGATGTTCGCTGTCACCATTGCCGCTCATATCCATGGCTGCGACCTGATACTGGTGGCGAAAAGCTGGCGCAATAAAATCCCACCAGTGGGCGTGGGCCGCATGGCCGTGAACGAACAGCAAGCCTTGCTGTCCTGGCTCACCTTGCCAGGTCTGGTAGTGGATGGATTTGCCCAGGACATCTAGGTCGTGGTGCACTGGTGTTTCACTGACGGCCTTTAAAAACCAGTCTGGGGTCACGTTGAGAGGTACCTTGGTATGTCTTGGCTACTGAACGCGTTATGATAGTTAAAAAGCGCGCAGAAGTATGCGCGAAATAATAACAAGGGTTTGAGGGGGCAAATGAATAATCATCCCTGGACGAATCGTTCGGCGGGATTCGCCATAGCCGTGGCGTTTGTAGTGGGCTTGTTGTTCGCTGCTAGTTTGCGCTCTTTGAGTCCTGCCGAGCAAACCGGTGTTGCAATTGATACTCTGGCTGAACCCGTGAACTGGCGTGTCCCAGTGGCATTTGGCACAAACTTACCCGCGCTCGGTGACAATATTCTTTATGTGCGTGATGCGCTCAGTACCACCAGCTCGGCCCGGGTCAATTTGCAGGTATTCGAACCTGGCATGTTAATGCCAGCTTTCAGCATTACCGAAAGTGTTCGGGACGGTAAAGTGGAGGCGGGTTATACCTGGCTTGGTTACGATCAAGGCCGTATCCCCGCAACCCCGCTCATTGCCGCGGTACCTTTTGGCATGGAACCGTGGGAGTTTGCAGCCTGGTATTATGAGGACGAAGGCCGCGCCCTGACTGATGCGTTATATGCGTCTCATAACATCAAACCGTTGCTTTGCGGGGTGATTGGGCCAGAAACCGCAGGTTGGTTTCGCACTGAAATTAAATCCCTTGAAGACATTCAAGGTTTAAAGATTCGCTTTGCCGGGCTCGGCGGTAAGGTTTTGCAAAAGCTTGGTGCATCGGTGACGTTGATCCCTGGCGGGGAAATTTTTCAGGCACTAGAGAAGGGCGCCATTGATGCCACGGAATATTCCATGCCCGCGGTAGATCAAATGTTGGGTTTTGACCGGGTGGCAAAATATAACTACTTTCCTGGTTGGCACCAGACGTTTACTGCCGCTCACCTGGTGATCAATCTTGCCACCTGGGAGGCGTTATCAAGAGCAGATCAGTCGCTACTTGAAACCACTTGCACCGCCGGGGTGATGCGGAATCTCGCCCGCGGGGAAGCGCTGCAAGGTGCGGTGATGCAAGGTTTTGCCGATAAGGGCGTGACGCCGGTGAAGTTCCCCCTTGAGATCTTGCGGGAATTAAAAGCGGTGACGGAAGACGTGCTTGCTGAAGAAGCGGCAAACGATCCAGACTTCGCCAGAATCTGGGCCTCGCAAAAGCGCTTTCAAGCCAATTACCAGCACTGGAAGCGTAATGCTTATCTGCCAAGGGATTTTCAGTGAATTCAGATTGGCCCCACACCCGATTTTCCCTTTGGCTGGATCAACGTTTGACGCAGATTGGCCAGGTGACCTCCTGGTTGTGGCTGGTGCTGCTGGTGGTCATCGTGTTGAACGTGGTGATGCGCTATGTGTTGGGCGAAGGACGGATCGAATTTGAAGAGTTGCAGTGGCATATCTACGCCGTGGGATTTTTGCTTGGCCTCTCTTATGCGAATGTTCACGATGCTCATATCCGGGTAGATATTGTCAGGGTCAAATTGCCATTGGTATTGCAGGCCTGGATTGAGTGGTATGGCATTTTATTGCTGCTGTTGCCCTTTGTGGTTCTGGTACTGGTCTATTCCGTGCCGTTTGTGCAGTACTCTTTTAGCACCTGGGAGGTTTCTGAAGCACCCGGTGGCTTGCCGTATCGTTGGCTCATAAAAAGTAGTTTAACCGTGGGCTTTTTTCTGCTGTTGTTATCGGCGTTGGCACGTTTAAGTCGCGTTGGTAAATTTTTGTTTGCCCGGGAGTCGTCGTGAACGCCGGGGATGTACTGTCCATATTGATGTTTGCGGCCTTTATTAGCCTGATATTTACCGGCTTTCCTGTGG
>JBKAGC010000023.1:0-25815 GCA_046290215.1 Pseudomonadales bacterium
TGTGCAAATTGTCAGGCCTGTATTCCCGTGCGTATCCCGGTGCATCAATTTCGCCTTAGCCGTAGCCAAAAACGGGTCTTAAAGAAGAATCAGGACCTGGTGGTGAAGGCACAAACGCCCTACTTCTCTGTGGATTACTATCAGTTATACGAATCCTATATTAACCAGCGGCATGCCGACGGCGATATGTTTCCTGCGTCAGAAGAACAATTCCACTCGTTTCTCGTGGACGGGCGTAAAGAGGCCATGTTTTTTGAAATGACCTGTGACGGTCAATTGCTAGGGATATCCGTTGCGGATCAACTCAATGATGGGCTCTCGGCCATCTATACGTTTTTTGCTCCTGAGCAGGCCAGCCGCAGTTTAGGTAAGTTTGCTGTGCTGTGGTTAGTGGAAGAAGCAAAACGGCGCGGCTTGCCCTACGTTTATCTGGGCTATTGGATTCAAGCCTGCCAGAAGATGTCTTACAAGGCGGACTACAAACCACTGCAAATGTTTCTCGAAAACCAGTGGCTTACCTTTTTTGAGGAATAAAACTGGTCCTGATGGGTTGTGTTTTGCTAATGAAATCGAATTCGGGCAAAATGCAGCGCTTTCAACGGGCCCACGCCCGACAATCTCCTATTTAATAAGCATTGCTTGAGGAACTGAATGGCGAAGGAAGAACAGATTCAAATGAGTGGTACGGTGATCGACACCTTACCCAACACCATGTTCAAGGTTGAACTTGAGAATGGTCATGAAATCATTGCCCATATCTCCGGTAAAATGCGTAAGAACTACATCAAAATTTTAACCGGCGACACCGTTAAAGTAGAACTCACGCCATATGACCTAACCAAAGGTCGTATTACCTTCCGCGAGTAATCAATATACCTGCACTAGATTTGGCAACCAGCCAACTAGTCTTCTAAGGCGAACTTAGAAGACTAGTAATAGTGGTTACGGTACCCTCAGATACTTTAATAAAACCGAGTATCTATTACGCTGATACAGCGTCTTTCTCTTCGATTTCCAGATGCAAATCATCGTCCTTCACCTGGACATGCACGACACCGCCACCATTAGATAAGCGGCCGAACAGAATGTCTTCGGCGAGGACTTTCTTGATCTTGGTTTGGATCAGTCGTTGCATCGGGCGTGCGCCCATCGCCTCATCGTAACCGTTAACCGCAAGCCAATCTCTGGCTTCCTCGGTAACTTCGAGCACAACCTTTTTCTCGTCCAACTGCACCTGCACCTCTTCGAGGAACTTGTCCACCACAGTCTTGATGACCTCTGGTGTCAGCGGCCCAAATTGGATCAATGCATCCAGGCGATTGCGGAACTCTGGGGTGAACATTTTCTTCAGAACTTCCATACCGTCAGAGGAATTGTCCTGTGGCACAAAGCCAATAGATGAACGACTCATCTCATGCGCACCGGCATTGGTGGTCATAATGAGTACCACGTTGCGGAAATCTGCAGAGCGACCGTTGTTATCCGTTAGGGTACCGTGATCCATCACCTGCAGAAGCAAGTTAAATACTTCCGGGTGAGCTTTCTCGATTTCGTCTAACAGCAGTACACAGTGTGGATGCTTGGTGACTTCCTCGGTGAGCAAACCACCCTGGTCATAACCCACATAACCGGGAGGTGCACCGATCAAACGGGACACGGTGTGTCGTTCCATGTACTCAGACATATCGAAACGAATCAGTTCAACCCCCATAATTCTAGCGAGCTGACGACAAACTTCAGTTTTACCCACACCAGTTGGGCCGGCAAACAGGAAGGAACCGATTGGCTTCTCACCTTCTTTAAGACCCGCGCGAGACAACTTGATGGCGCTTGCCATGGTGTCGATGGCCTCGTCCTGACCGAAAATCACCATCTTCAGGTTCTTGTCCAGATCCTTCAGGGCTTCTTTATCAGAAGACGAAACGGTATTCGCTGGAATACGAGCAATTTTCGCCACCATCTTTTCAACGTCTGTGACATTGATTTGCTTCTTCCGCTTTGATGCTGGCTGCAGTTGTTGGAAAGCACCCACTTCATCAATCACATCAATGGCTTTGTCCGGCATAAAACGATCATTGATGTAACGATCTGCCAGTTCCGCGGCCACGCGCAAAGAGCGGTCGGTGTATTTCAGATGATGATGTTCTTCAAAGCGAGTCTTCAAACCGCGAAGAATTTGATAGGTGTCTTCCACGCTCGGCTCGGAAACGTCGATCTTCTGAAAGCGACGGGACAAGGCGCGATCTTTGTCAAAAATGCCGCGATACTCTTGATAGGTTGTTGAGCCCATGCAGCGAAGCTGGCCAGAAGCGAGTAACGGCTTGAGTAAGTTAGAAGCGTCCATCACACCGCCTGATGCCGCACCAGCGCCAATGATGGTGTGAATCTCATCAATAAACAGAATCTGGTTTTCCGCTTGCTTTAACTCGTTTAAGAGGCTTTTCAGGCGCTTCTCAAAATCGCCGCGGTACTTGGTACCGGCAAGCAATGCACCGAGGTCGAGGGAATAAACGGTGCTGTCGGCAATCACCTCGGGAACCTGCTCATCCACGATCATTTTTGCCAGGCCTTCGGCAATGGCCGTTTTACCAACACCGGATTCACCCACCAAAAGCGGGTTGTTTTTGCGGCGTCGGCAAAGAATTTGTACGACTCGCTCGACTTCCTCCTGACGACCTACCAGTGGGTCAATCATGCCCTGTCTGGCTTGCTCATTGAGGTTAGTGGCGTAACTTTCCAGGGCGCTGGGTGCGCGCTCTTCTTCCTCGGCGCCTTCTTCACGATTCTCAATCCCTTCTGGGTCTTCATCGCTGTTTGACGCTTTTGGTGTGCCATGGGCTATGTAGTTGACGACGTCGATACGATTAATATCTTGTTGCTTCAAGATAAACACCGCGTGACTTTCTTGTTCGCTAAAGATCGCAACGAGGACGCTACCACCGGTAACTTCTTTACGGCCAGATGACTGCACATGGAAGACCGCACGTTGTAGGACGCGCTGAAAGCCCAGGGTTGGCTGGGTTTCTCGTTCAGATTCATTGCTTGGTATAAGCGGCGTCGTGGCGTCGACGAACTCTTCCAACTCCTGGCGGAGTTTTTCAATGTCAGCGCCACAGGCACGTAACACGTTGGCGGCCACGGCATTGTCAATCAGGGCGAGCAATAAGTGTTCGACCGACATCAGTTCGTGTCGTTTGGCTTTGGCATCCTTGAACGCCAAATTAAGGGTTACTTCTAGATCTCGGCTTAACATCTTATCTCCCACTTCCCGCTTTGAGATTATTGCCACAAATTTCCATATCTACTTCTTCAGTCTAGTCTGCTGCTTCAATTTCCGAAACTAATGGATGTTGATTGTCCTGGGCGTACTGGTTGACCTGCGCACTTTTGGTTTCTGCAATGTCTCTAGTGTAGATGCCGCAGGTACCCTTGCCCGTAGTATGTACTGATAACATGATTTGGGTCGCTTTCTCCCGATTCAAGTTAAAGAACATTTGCAAGATCTCTACCACAAATTCCATCGGCGTATAGTCGTCGTTTAAAAGAACGACTTTATACATAGAAGGTTCCTTTAATTCCGGCTTGGACAACTCCTCAACGACACCGATGTCGCGATCAGAGTCCAGTTGGTCATCATCGCCGTTTCGTACCTCAATCACTGTGAATGTCCCATATCCTCTCTGCGTGCCCAGGGCACTAGAATTACGCTTTGATCAGGCACGTGGCCCGAGTTTGGTTGTTGTCAAACTGGTGCACACCCAGTTGTTACGCAATAAGCTGGTGCACCAGATCAATTGCCAGGGGTTGTTGCCCTGGGGTCAAATTAACAGAATTTGCCGCGCTCAATATTGCAGCACATCACTAGAGAATAAAACACCGGTTTACGGCCCGGTTGGTCCGACATCGTGCGTCCTATCTAGATTTGGGTACACTATGGCGAAATTTCAACCTCGGCGCTTGCCGAAACCTGTTCACTAAGCTGAGAGCCCTTTGAATTTATTGTTGTTTAATAAGCCTTACGGGGTCCTGAGCCAATTTCGACCTAAGCCGGGCAAGCGTACTTTGCAGGAGTTTATCGATCTACCCGGCTTCTATCCTGCTGGGCGTCTAGATGAGAATTCCGAGGGTTTGCTCCTGCTCACTAATGACGGGGGTCTGCAAGCCAGAATTGCCCAACCAAAGTTTAAGTTACCGAAAACCTACCTGGTGCAGGTCGAGGGCATTCCTGATGCTGCGGCGTTAAAAGCGTTACGTCAGGGCGTTCAGTTAAAAGATGGCAAAACCCGTCCAGCAAAGGTAGAGCGACTCGACAGCGCGCCGTTACCGGAACGGCAACCTCCGGTTCGTTTTCGCCGAGAGATTCCCGATAGTTGGTTACGCCTCACCATTACTGAAGGTAAGAATCGTCAAGTAAGGCGGATGACGGCTGCAGTGGGCTACCCTACCTTGCGTTTATTTCGTGCCCAGATTGGCACCTGGCAGGTGAAAGATCTGGCGGTGGGTGAATACCGCCGGCTTCAAGTCAACCTGCCAAAAGGTCGCTAGTCTCAGCTTGCGGTTTCAGATTGCCAATTGGCGGCGGTTTCTACATCGGTAGTCCGTGTGGTCAGCCACCTGGGTCCGTCCGGTGTGAACTCTTTTTTCCAAAAGGTTGCCCGGGTCTTAAGAAAGTCGATGATAAATTCAGCCGCATCAAACGCGTCCCCGCGATGTGGTGAGGCAACGCCAACAAAGACAATTTGATCGCCGGGATACAGATCCCCTACTCTGTGTATGACCGTGGCTGAGAGCACCTCAAAGCGCTGCGCGGCTTCCTCCATAATGGCCAGGATCTGTTTCTCGGTCATGCCAGGGTAGTGTTCAAGACGCAGGCAACGGACATCGCTCTGGTCGTTATTATCTCTAACCACCCCGACAAATGTATTGATGCCACCAGTACCTGGAATGCTTAAACGCTGAATCTCAGTGTGAGCGTTAAAATCCGCTGTAGACACCTGGACATGAAACTCCGCCATGATCTAACCCCCTGTCACCGGCGGCAAGAAGGCAACCTCGTCGCCTGGTTGCACGCTGGCATCTCGATCCACCATGGTCTGGTTAACCGCCACCAGGATGTCCGGCGACTGTAAAGCGCCTTTGGCGTCTGCTGCCTGCTCGACCACCTCTATGAGGGCGGCTACCGTATCTGCCTGCGGCCAGTTTACCTGTAGGGTGTCGCGACCTAATTGTTCTCGTAAACTGGCAAAAAATTGCACATTGAGTTGGTTCATCGCTGCCAGTCTCCAGATTTGCCGCCGGATTTGGCCACCAGCTCAATGTCACTAATTTGCATGCCCTTATCCACCGCCTTGCACATGTCGTAAATCGTTAACCCTGCCACGGAAACTGCGGTGAGGGCTTCCATTTCAACGCCGGTCTGACCTGCTAGTTTGCAGCGGCTCTCAATCAGCACTGCGGAGGCGGCCTCATCAATTTCAAATTCAACCTTGATGGAGGTCAGCATCAGAGGGTGGCACAAGGGAATCAGTTCTGAGCACTTTTTGGCTGCCTGGATGCCAGCGATTCGGGCAACAGCTAACACGTCGCCTTTTTTGTGATCACCTGCCTGAATCAACGCCAGGGTTGCCGGCTGCATAATCACCTTGCCTCTGGCTACGGCCTCCCGCTGGGTCACCTGTTTATCGGTGACATCCACCATACTGGCTTGACCACGGTCATCCAGGTGGGTGAGCTTATTTGTCATGTTGATCTCTCTTTTACGCTGCTATCGCTGCTACCATGGCGCTAACCCTGGTAATTATGGTGAATCAATGTCCTGGCCTCCCCATGTCACGGTGGCAACCGTTGTGCAACGAGACGATACATTTTTGCTGGTTGAAGAGCATGATGCCGATCTTACCGTCTATAACCAACCCGCGGGACATCTCGACCCTGGTGAGAACCTATTCGAAGCTGCCGTGCGGGAAACCCTGGAAGAGACCGGCTGGGTGGTTGAGTTGACGGGTTTTATTGGGCTTTATCAATACTATTCTGCCCACAATGATACAACGTATTTGCGGGTTTGTTTTGCCGCTGACCCGGTGAGGCAGGAAACCACTGAATTGGATCCCGATATTATCGCGGCCCACTGGCTAACCTTAGCTGACCTCGACAAGTTACCCATGCGCAGCCCCCTCGTACAGCAGTGTTTACATGATGCAACGGCCCGGCCCACACTGCCGCTGGATCTTGTGCAACACGTAGTTTAACTCTGGGCTCGCGGCGCGTAGAATTGCGCCGCTTATGTCCTCCCAAACTGTCATTGTTGGTATGTCTGGTGGTGTCGACTCCTCGGTCGCTGCCAAATTGCTGCTGGACGCGGGTTACGCAGTCCAGGGTTTGTTTATGAAGAACTGGGAGGAAGACGATGGCACCGAATATTGCACCGCCATCGAGGATCTAGCGGATGCCCAGGCTGTGTGTGACAAGCTTGGCATCGAATTGCACACGGCAAATTTTTCCGCCGAATACTGGGACAATGTCTTTGCCCATTTCCTTGAGGAATACAAGGCTGGCCGGACGCCAAACCCGGATATTCTTTGTAATCGCGAGATCAAATTTAACGTCTTCCGGGAGTATGCTGAGGTGCTGGGTGCGGACCGCATCGCTACCGGCCATTATGTGCGCATGGGGCAAGGCAGCAAACCCCAGCTCTTAAAGGGCCTTGATCACAATAAGGATCAAAGTTATTTCCTCCAGGCGGTGTCTGAGCAGCAACTTGAAGGGTGTCTCTTCCCCGTTGGTGATTTGGAAAAAACCGAAGTGCGGGCTATTGCTGAGGCCGCAGGGTTGCCAACCCATAGCAAAAAGGACTCTACCGGTATTTGTTTTATCGGCGAAAGACGCTTCCAGGACTTTTTGGCTCAGTACATCCCGGCCCAACCGGGCAAGATTATCGATACCGAAGGCCGTGAAATCGGTACTCACAACGGCGTTATGTTTTACACCCTTGGCCAACGGCAAGGTTTAGGCATTGGTGGCGTCAAAAACTTGCCCGAGGAACCCTGGTACGTGGTGGGTAAAGATGTGGCGGCCAACACCCTGACAGTTGCCCAGGGCAATCAACATCCTGCCCTCTTTTCCGAGGCCCTGTACTGCGACGAAATCACCTGGATCGACGGTGTTGGGCCAAAGCTGCCGACCACCCTGAGCGCTAAAACCCGCTATCGCCAGCCAGATCAGGCTTGCCAGGTAATGCGCGAGGGTGAGCAATATCGAGTCACGTTTGTAGAACCTCAGCGCGCGGTCACTCCGGGACAGTGGTTGTGCTTGTATGACGGCGATGTATGCCTGGGCGGCGGTATTATTGAGGCCACTGAACCAACTGGGCAAAGCAGTAATGGGCCAAACCATTGAACTTTGAAAAGCGAGTATTGCCACTAGCAGGTATGGTTCAAGCGGTTCATCTGGTGGTGAGCGCCGCCAAAAATGGCATGGTGGCCCAGGATTCTCTGGATAAAACCCTCGCGCCTATCTTTGTGCAAAACCCAGATTCCATGGCCGACGTGTATGCCGGCACTAAAAATATTTCACTTGGCCTCAATTTGCTTCAGGAAATGTTGACGAATTTTCGCTCAGAGGCCCACGGCGATGTGGTCCGTTACACCATGGCTGTGATCGGCCTGGAGCGTTCACTGGCAGCCCAACCGGAAAAACTCCAGGCGCTGGGTGATGCCATTGCACAAATCACCCCGGCTCAATCTGATGATGCTGAAATGCCAGTGAAAGCGCTGGCGGATGTATATGAGCAAATTATCAGCACCATTGAACCGCGGATAAAAATCTCCGGTAACCGAGGCCATTTGCAAAATATCAGCAATGTGCAGCGAATACGCGCGCTTTTGCTAGCAGCGCTTCGTTCAGCGGTGTTATGGCGACAAGTAGGTGGACGCCGCTGGCAATTGCTTCTGCAACGTGGCAAGTACCGAAACGCGCTGGAAAACTATATTTAATTCAATGTTTTAAACCGATAACTTAGAGAATTACTTTATATGGAACTCAACGAACTGAGCGCGGTATCGCCAATTGATGGTCGCTATGGCAGCAAGACCGAATCGCTGCGACCCTTCTTTAGTGAGTTTGGCTTGATTCACCACCGGGTTATCGTTGAGCTCAACTGGTTTAAAGCCCTTGCCGCCCATCCTGGTATTACCGAGTTGCCCGAGCTAACTGGTGAGGCAATCCAGTTTATTGACAATATTGCTGAGCAATTTTCGCTGCTCGATGCGGAAACCATCAAAACCACCGAGCGCACTACCAATCACGATGTGAAAGCGGTGGAGTACTTTATCAAAGACAAGTTCGCAAACAGCGGTATTCCTGAGTTAAAGGCCAAATTGGAATTCGTTCACTTTGCCTGTACTTCTGAGGACATCAACAACCTCTCCCACGGCCTGATGTTACGTAATGCCCGTGAACAGGTGCTGTTACCGGCGCTTCAGGCTATCACCGCGGCCATGCGCGAACACGCGAAAAATTACCGGGCTGATGCCATGTTATCCCGCACTCATGGTCAAACTGCCTCGCCCACCACCATGGGTAAGGAATTTGCCAATGTCATTCATCGCCTGGAGCGGCAAATCGAGCAGGTTCGTAGTACTGAAATTCTGGGTAAGATCAACGGCGCCGTGGGGAACTTCAATGCCCATGTCAGTGCTTATCCGAAAGTAGACTGGCCGGCCTTCGCCGAGGCATTTGTCGCCTCCCTGGGTTTGACCTGGAACCCTTACACCACCCAGATCGAACCACACGACTATATTGCCGAACTGTATGCAGCCGTTCAGCGCTACAACACCATTTTGCTGGATTTTGATCGTGATATCTGGAGTTACATTTCTATTGGTTACTTCAAACAGCGTAAGGTGGAAGGTGAGACAGGTTCATCTACTATGCCTCACAAGGTGAATCCGATTGATTTTGAGAACTCCGAGGGCAACCTTGGCATTGCCAATAGCGTTATGGCGCACCTTGGTGAAAAACTCCCCATCTCCCGCTGGCAACGTGACCTGACGGATTCCACCGTGCTGCGAAACCTTGGGGTTGGACTTGGCTACAGTCTGATCGCCTATCAGTCCACCTTGAAGGGGCTTGGCAAGTTGGAGATTAATCGTGAGGCCCTGGCAAAGGACCTGGACCAGAGCTGGGAAGTCCTGGCTGAACCGATTCAAACCATCATGCGCCAATATGACATTCCTGAGCCCTATGAAAAGCTGAAAAGGCTCACCCGGGGCAGCAGTCTTGAACAAGCAGCCATTCAAGCCATGGTGAAAGATCTTGAGATGCCGGCAGAAGCCAAGCAACAGCTGTTAGAGTTAACGCCAGCCAGCTACATTGGTAATGCCATTGCCATGGTGGATGCTTTGGAGAAATAACCGGCTATGTTCGGCGCAATGACACAGGCGGTGTTCCAGCAGGACTACTGGCGCCAACAAGCAGGTTATCTAGGCAAAGTGGCTGTACAAGGCCTTCTGGACCTTGGTTTTAATGATCTGGTGACACTCGCGGCGCAGCCGGAGGTGGAAAGTCGTCTGGTCTACCCGATGGCGAGTCCTGGGGAAGCTGTCCGGTTCGATGTGGCATTTGGCCCCTTTGTGGAGCCTGATTTGAGTGCTGGCGCTATGTTAATGATTCAGAATCTTGAGTCATTCTCGTTCGAAATCTCCCAGTGGCTGTGTGACCACTTTGGCTTTTTGCCGCGTTGGCGAATTGAAGATGTTATGGCCACCCTGGCCATGAATGGTGGCAGCTGCGGCGCCCACTTTGATCAATATGATGTATTTTTAGTGCAATTGTCGGGCACGAAAACCTGGCAAGTTGATGCCGGAGGCCATACAGCTACTGATCTTGCAGAGGACAGTCAGGTACGCTTACTCAAAACCTTCCAGCCTGAATCAGAGTTTATTCAAGGACCCGGTGACGTGCTGTATGTACCGCCGGGCGTGGGCCATCATGGTATCGCTTCTGATGACTGTATTACCTTGTCTGTGGGGATTCGTAATCCCCTGCTCACAGAAATGGCGTCGCACCTGGCAGATCAGTTGCTACAACAAGAAGTTGTGGATGCCTGCTTGTCAGATCACTTTGGCGGTAGCCAGATCGCACCGGATGAAGTTTCAGAATTGGGTGACAAGCTGGTGGCTGCCCTGCGTGATGAAGGCTTACTCGCGACCTGGTATGGCCGCTATATGACCGAGCTGCGCGACCCAGAGCTACTGGAACCCGGGCCAGAAGCCTTTGCTGCGGCGGAGCTAGCGCAATGGCGCGCCGCCGCCACTGACGTCAGCCTCGACTTACCTTGTCGAATCGCGGTTCAGGCTGGCCGTTTGTTTATCAACGGTGAGGCCTATGCTGCGCCGGCAAACGTGGCCTGGCTGGAAACCTTGCAGCAACAGCGAACCGTGGCCATGCAAGACATCCCAGAAGCAGATAATGAAATACTCCTGCTGCTCGTTCAGACTGGCGCCGTGATACTCTAGAAACATGTCTGATTTGGAAATCCGCAAATTCGATATTCGTGAGGCTAATTGGTCACAAGATCAATCGGTGTTATCCAATTTGCGGCGTATCGTTTTCATTATTGAACAGTCCGTACCCCAGGAAGAAGAATGGGATGGGCAGGACGAGGATGCCTGGCATTGGCTCGCCTCTGACCCGGCGGGCAAACCCATTGGTACGGCAAGACTCCTGCCCAGCGGGCAAATCGGTCGAATGGCCGTTTTGCAGGAATACCGTGGTTTGAAGGTGGGTCGCGCCATGCTCGAAGCCGCAGTGGAAAAAGCCCGGCGCCTGGGATTCCAAAATGTTTTCCTCAATGCCCAGAGCCATGCATTAGAGTTTTACAAGAAATCTGGTTTTATCCCAGAGGGCGAGGAGTTTATGGAAGCTGGTATTGCCCACTTTCGTATGCAACAAGCGCTATCGCTTCCAGAGGACCAACAACAACGGAAGCTTCAAACTGGTGACATCCCGGATGTGGCCATTCGCCGCTTTGACACCGCCGAGGTGAGCTGGCGCAGCGGCGGTAAACTGATTCGTGCCCTGCGTAAACCGGTGTTTCAGGCGGAATTGGGTCTCGGCCAGGATTACGTGGAAGATGCCTTCGACCCAGAGCAGATTCATTTTCATTGCCAGTTAGACCAGCAAACCATTGGTGCCATTAGGATGGACCTGGAAGGGTCTATCAGCCGCTTATGTGTTGACTCAGGTCATCGCCACCAGGGGGTTGGTACCGCCTTACTGGAGGCTGTCATTGCCAAGGGGCGGCGATTCGGCCTGAAGCACCTCACGATCCATGATGTCCCAGAGTCATTGGGGGCATTTCTCTCTCAGTCGGGGTTCTCAGCAAGTCATGAGGCCGGACAATATGAACGCCGCCTGGACGATGTTGCAGCTTTCCACAGGACTCGCAGCAATCTGGGCGGTACTGCCTATGATTCTGCTGATGCTAGCTACAGACTTGGTGAAACCGCGGGATTCCTGCTATTACGCCGGGAGGACGAATTTCGTCGGGTAATCGAGGCCATGTGCCAGCAGGCCAGTCAATCCATCCAGATTATGTCACCGCTACTGGATCATAAGCTTTTCGATTCCACCGAGCTCTACGAGATCTGTTCAAGCCTGGGCCGGAAAAACAAATATACCCGGATCGAAATCCTGCTGTATGACTCTCATCGCGTGGTGAAACATGGCCACGGGCTGCTGGATATTGCCCGGCGGTTACCCTCTTCCATCGGCATGCGCATTGTCCACCCAGAATTACGCTCTAGCAATCATGAGTATGTGCTGGTGGATGACGCTGGCTTAATTTACCGGCAGGATTATGAGCAGTACGAGGGGTACGCTAACTTCAAGGATGTCACCGAGGCGAACCGGCTCCGGCGACAGTTCCGCGCTGCCTGGGAAAGCGGCCTACAGGACCCCAATCTCAGGCAGCTGAAGATTTAGACCAGGGCCTTGCTGGACACTAGGACGCCGTTATTGTCAGCATAAATGTATTCGCCCGGGATAAACTCGACGCCGCCAAAACTTAGCGTTTCACCGAGTAAGCCAACACCTCGTTTGACGCTTTTCATCGGATGAGTCGCCAGCGCCTGCACGCCAAGGGGTAACTCACCAATAATGTCCACATCGCGAATGCAGCCGTACACAATGATGCCTTGCCAGCCATTGTCCACCGCCTTTTTGGCCAGATTGTCGCCAAGTAAGCCGCAGCGCATAGAGCCGCCGCCATCTACCACCAACACTTTACCGCTGCCAGGTTGGTCAACCTGCTCTGCCACCAGGGAATTGTCCTCATGGCACTTAATGGTGACGATTTCCCCACCAAACGCGTCAACGCCGCCGAAGTTACCAAACATGGGTTCTACGACGCGAACCAGTTCCGGGAAGTCGTCGCACAAATCGGGCAATACAATGCTCATGGAGTGTCCTTGGATTGAATCAATAAGATGAGTTAATGGAAATTGTTTACTGCAAAATGTCAGTTTATCGACATAAAGATAACAAACTGTTGCTGACTTTTTGGCGATTTTTCCTTGACGACGGGGTCTCGCTGAA
The DNA here is from genome assembly GCA_046290215.1 of Pseudomonadales bacterium. Classification (GTDB taxonomy): domain Bacteria; phylum Pseudomonadota; class Gammaproteobacteria; order Pseudomonadales; family Azotimanducaceae; genus JAHRVQ01. Next base: position 12,595 of record JBKAGC010000023.1, read on the forward strand.
CTTCACTTAAGGTCAGGGCAAAACAGCTAATAAAAATCATGCGGTTCATCAAACCTCTTGCAGTTTGCCTGGTCACGCTGGTTAGCCAGTGGGCCGGAGCAGAAATCTATATCTATCATGGTCCCAACGGTGAACGGCTAGTTACAGATCGTCCGCCCAGGGACCAGATTCGCTACAATCTGGTGGCAAAGCGAGATGACCTAACAGATGCCGGGCGCATTGCAGCAGATCGCCCCCTTGAAGTAGCCGGTCGTGATAGCTTCCGTCCTGCCATCAACGCGGCCGCCGAACGATACCGGCTGGACCCAGCCTTGATTGAGGCTGTGATACAGGTGGAATCTAATTTCGACCCCAATGCGGTGTCAAAGGCCGGCGCAACGGGATTGATGCAGCTTATGGCACCTACCGCTTCTCACTATCAGGTCAATAACCGCTTCAATCCTTACGAGAATATTCGCGGCGGTGTCGCACATTTGCGTGATCTTATGGATCGTTACGATGAGCGCTTACCGCTGGTGCTTGCAGCTTACAATGCTGGTAGTACCGCTGTGACCAAATATCGAGGTATTCCGCCCTACCCCGAAACTCGCCGCTACATTCAAAAGGTGATGAAAGCGCATCGCGAGTTTCGGCGTTTTCGTTATGGCGCCAGCAGCGATTAACCGCGTTCGCTAATTGGCGTATAGGCTCGATTGTCAGGACCGATGTAGTCAGCGCGACGAATCAAACGGCGTTGTTCCAGACGTGCGCAGCAGCCAGTCAGAGCAAAGATCGGCGTAAGATCTGGTCAGAATACCCATGTTAGGCAGGCGCGTGGAAGAAGTCCGAAGTTGAATAGTTCTTTCTCATCCACATGGTGCCACCGCCACAGAATATCGAACAGTCGTCGAGTTTTCTTTAGCGGCACTTGATATGTTTGTGATCGTGGTATGTCCGTGAAGAAGATAATGGTCTCCTTCTTCGCCAACATGTCCTTGATACAGCCACTCTTCAGTGCTGAATTTTTCAATTGATCGTGCCATTAGCGCCGCCGTGCAGAGGGCTTAAGGAACCGATTAAAACCTCAGACAAGGTTGCGGCACAACGTGCAGTAAAAGTACTGCATTGAATTCATGGGAAGAATCAGCGAACAGGCACGTCGTTTATTTGTGTTTCGCCCGTGAGCATTTTCAAGAAATGCCCGCCAATGGTGGCTTCACCGGTATTGCAGTCAATTTTGACGCCGTCGTGGCTAAATCGATACCAGTAACAAATAATGGCAGGAAGCGCTGCAAGCAGTCGATCTGCAGCATCCTGTTGTTGCTCAAAAGTGGTTTCTGGCTCCAGGTTACCTAGCATAGAAGCGCCTGTGCGCATGACATCCATTGGATGGGTGTCTTTGGGAATCAGCTCTAGTACAGTCTTTAGCTCAGCCGGCAGATCGCGCATCGCGGTAATCCGAGCGGTGTAATCGTCCAACTGCTTCTGAGTAGGCAACTCACCATAAAGCAGCATGTAGGCTACTTCTTCAAAGGTGGCATTCGCCGCCAGGTCGTCAATGCCATAGCCTCGGTAAGTCAGGCCAGAGCCTTCTTTACCTACCGTACAAAGGGCAGTTTCACCTGCGGATTGGCCACGGAGACCAGCACCACCGAGTTTCTTCTCAACCATGATTTATCGTCCTCTCTTTTTTAGCAATTTGTCTGGCGCAAGCGCGCTAATTTATGGGAAACGGGTTAAGTATTGCTGCCATCATTGGCAAACAGTTCATCTAACTTTTCTTCATACTCGTGATAGCCGAGGAATTCATAGAGCTCGGAACGAGTTTGCATGGTATCAATGACGCTCTCCTGAGTGCCTTTCTCTCGCAACGTGCGGAACACATTGAGTGCAGCCTTGTTCATGGCCCGAAATGCCGACAAAGGATACAAGGCCATGGCGATACCCACTGAGCCCAATTGCTCTGTGGTGAAGCCCGGAGTAGATCCAAATTCCGTAATATTCGCCAGAACCGGGATGTTCACAGCATCCACTACTTGTTTATACATGTCGAGATCGGTCATCGCTTCCGCAAAGATCGCGTCAGCGCCCGCGGCCTCGAATTCCCCTGCCCGGGCAATCACTTCATCCAGGCCGACCACGGCGAGGGCATCTGTACGCGCCATGATCATAAAGTCTTGGTCGGTTTTGGCATCCACCGCGGCTTTAATGCGGTCAACCATTTCTGCCCGGGTGACAATTTCCTTATTTGGACGGTGTCCGCAGCGTTTTTGCGCCACCTGGTCCTCAATATGCACGCCAGCGGCGCCGGCCTTGGTCATTTCGCGAATGGTACGGGCAATATTGAACGCCCCACCCCAACCGGTATCGATGTCCACCAGTAGCGGCAATGAACTGGCCGCAGTGATTCTGCGCACATCTTCCAAGACGTCGTTAAGTGAGGTCATACCAAGGTCAGGAAGACCGTAGGACGCGTTTGCGACCCCGCCACCGGACAGATAGATGGCTTTGAAGCCAACAGATTCGGCCATAATCGCGGAGTAGGCATTGATTGTGCCGACTACCTGTAAGGGTTGTTCTGCTGCAATAGCAGCTTTGAGTTTCTGTCCAGCTGACGCCATACCTGTAGATTCCCGGATCAAAAAATGTGCGCCGAAGTATACCTAAAAGCGGCAAACCAAGGGTAATGAAAGCACCGGGAATCGCTGTGATATCCGATCGGAATAACCTATTGATTTGCCGCCTGATCGATGTACTCGCGCAACTGGGCGTAGTCGTTTGTATGGGCGTACTGAGGGAATTCTGCGATGACATTGTCCGGCGCTCGGAACAAGAATCCGGCGTCAGCTTCAGATAACATCGTGGTGTCATTGTATGAGTCACCGGCAGCAAAAACCCTGAAATTTAAGCTGTGTAACGCTTTTACAGAGTTGCGTTTAGGGTCTTCCTGACGCAGCTTGTAGTCGGCCACCGAGCCAGCGGAGTCAATGACCAGCTTGTGGCAAAACAGTGTTGGCTGATTGAGCTGCACCATCAGCGGTTTGGCAAAGTCGTAGAAGGTATCTGAGAGAATGATGAGTTGATACGACTGGCGCAAACTGTCTAAAAATTGCCTGGCGCCATCCATGGGGGACAAGGTTGCGATCACTGCCTGTATGTCATCGAGCTTGAGATTGTGGTCTTTAAGAATCTGCAAGCGTTGACGCATCAAGACGTTGTAATCTGGAATGTCTCGAGTGGTTGCTTTTAACTCCTCAATACCAGTTTTTTCTGCAAAGGCGATCCATATCTCTGGGATCAACACCCCTTCAAGATCAAGGCAAACAACATCCATAACGCGTCCAAAAATACTCAACAAAAAACCGATTGTTTCACGGGAAACGCGGTTCGAGCAATACTGGTATAACTAATCGAAACGGTTATTTCGTTATTGCCTAATGCACTTTCTCAGGGAATTTCTAGTTTGGTAGCTTGCCCTCTCCAGAGGTTTCGACGGTACGCTCCAGGATATTATTCAAGAGGCATTTGAGTCTCACGAGAATGTAACGATTTCATTCAGCGGTGCTGAGGATGTGGTTCTCATTGATATGGCATGTAATGTGGCAGCTGAGGTGAATGCCTTTTGCCTTGATACGGGACGTTTACATCCTGAGACATACCAATTCATTGAACAGGTCCGTGATCATTACGGCATTGATATTGACGTCATCAGCCCGGACGGCGCAGCAGTCGCGGAATTTGTCAAAGCCAAGGGCTTATATAGCTTTTATGAGGACGGCCATCAGGAATGCTGTAGTGTTCGCAAGATAGCCCCGCTCCGGGAGCACCTAACCCAATGGGATGCGTGGATTACCGGGCAAAGGCGTGATCAGAGCCCAACTCGCAGCGAGGTCCAGACTCGTGAAAATGACACGGCTTTCTCCACCGAGGACCACCAGATCACAAAGTACAACCCACTTGCAGACTGGTCCTCGGCGCAAGTCTGGCAATACATTCGCGAGTTCGATGTACCATATAATAAGCTCCACGATCGAGGCTACATGAGCATTGGCTGCGAGCCATGCACACGGGCCATTCGACCAAATGAACATGAACGCGCGGGTCGTTGGTGGTGGGAAGAAGCAACCAAAAAGGAATGCGGTCTGCACATCATCAACGTGGAGCAAGCCGGATGAATATTACTTTCGTGAAAAAGATCCTCAAAGACGGTCAACCTTGCCAGAAATGCCAGGATGTTGAAAAACGTCTGATTGACTCAGGACAAATGGATCGAATTGATACCGTTTTAGTTGCAGACGAACGTGATCCAGACTCACCAGGAAACCTCTTAGCTAACGAGGTCGGTGCGGCGCGAGCACCCTTCTTTGTGGTTGAAGATGGCGGAGAAAAGAAAGTTTATACCGTGTATTTCAAGTTCGCCAAAGAGGTACTAGGTAACAAGCAAACCAAGGCGGCAGAAAACCAGGAAATTCTCAACGATAATCCTGATCTGGATTTTATCTAAATCTACCGGCAGTACGTTAAGCTAAGGACTTAGCCTTACTTTATTGGCAGTTCAATATCGGCAAACAACTCGTCTAATTCAGCACGATTAGATTTGCTAAATGCAGCCTCTACTACCTCACGAGTCAGGTGTGGTGCAAACAACTCCATAAACTCGTACATGTAACCGCGTAAAAAGGTACCACGGCGACAGCCGATCATGGTGGTGCTTTGCTCAAACAGATGGCTCGCATCAATCGCCACCAGATCATCGTCTAATTCTGCATCATAGGCCATCTGAGCAATAATGCCGATGCCAAGCCCGAGGCGGACGTAGGTTTTAATGACATCTGCATCAGTGGCGGTAAACACCACTCGAGGTGCCAGGCCGCGGTGCATAAATGCCTCATCCAATTTTGAGCGGCCAGTAAAGCCAAACACATAAGTGACAATTGGATGCTCTGCCACATCTTCAAGTGTCACATTTGCTAGATTCGCCAGGGGATGCCCTTTAGGTACAACGATACAGCGATTCCAGCGGTAGCATGGCAACATAATCAGGTCATTAAAAAGTTCCAAACCTTCCGTGGCAATTGCAAAGTCCACATTGCCATCTGCTGCGAGCTCAGATATCTGGATTGGACTGCCCTGGTGCATGTGTAGGGAGACTTCTGGATAACGACCAATAAAACCTTCAATCACATCAGGTAACGCATAACGTGCCTGGGTGTGGGTGGTGGCAACTGACAAACTGCCCTTTTTCTCGTTACTGAATTCCTGGGCAACCTGCTTGATGCTCTCTACCTTACGGAGGATCTCACCTGCCTTTTCAATAATGGTTTCCCCCGCCGGGGTGATTCGGGTGAGATGTTTACCACTGCGGGAAAAAACCTCGACACCAAGCTCATCCTCCAGGAGGCGGATTTGCTTGCTGATACCAGGTTGTGAGGTATACAAACTCTGAGCTGTGGCTGAAACATTGAGATCATGATGCGCCACTTCCCAGATATATCTAAGTTGTTGAAGCTTCACGTTAATCGACCCTCGATTGCAGGTTTTGAGTTATTCGCTATTCATCTAAAAATATTAGCAAATATTCTTTTCCAGAATAGATAACTTGCTCTAAGTTTACAACTCAAAACGCCGCTGGACTATTCGTGGACTTTCTTCTTTATATCTTCGCCGGAGCAACCGTGGGGCTTGCTGTTGGTGTCACCGGCGTCGGCGGCGGTTCTATTATGACGCCGTTACTGCTGGCGTTTGGTTTCCCTCTGCATATCGCGGTGGGTACCGATTTACTTTACGCAGCGATTACCAAAAGCGGTGGCGCATACACCCATGCACGGCAGAAAACCGTGCGCTGGGACATTGTGGGTTTGCTCGCGCTAGGTAGCTTACCTGCCAGCGGTCTGGCTATATTGATCCTTGATTACTGGTTTGTTGAGCCACAAAACTATGCTCACATCATTTCCACTGTACTCGGTGTGACGCTCATCATGACCTCTTTGGCGATATTCTATCGCGGTCGTATCACCAGTTTAGTGAGTGGTGCATTGGGCTCTGATAATGAAACGCGGCGTTGGCTGACGCCGATTATGGGTGCGGTCCTGGGTTTTATCGTGACCTTATCGTCAGTGGGTGCTGGCGCCATTGCCACGGCCTTGCTGATGATATTTTATCCTATGCTAAGAGGTGTAAAGGTGGTGGGGACAGATATTGCCCACGCCGTGCCTTTGACCTTGTTTGCCGGGCTTGGCCATTTGTACCTGGGCAATGTGGATTTCACCCTGTTGGCTGCCCTGCTCATTGGTTCATTGCCGGCTGTGCACTTTGGCGCCAGGCTCGGGCAGCGAATTCCAGATCAAATTATGCGCCCTCTACTGGCGTCAGCCCTGCTTGGCATTGGCGTCAAAGTGGCATTCTTCTAGTCGCGGTTAGGGCTTATTGACGTTGGTCACACCGTGCAAGACGTGTCCAGTGGCGACAAATTCACTGGCTGACGCGCAGTGCTCCGCCTGGTCATCAAAAAACACGTCGGCGCCATAAGCTTTAAGAAATTCACTCTTCTTCATGCCGCCAAGAAACATAGATTCATCCAGACGGATATCCCAGTCGCGCAAGGTTTTGATGACTCGTTCATGGGCAGGCGCAGACCTCGCCGTTACCAGCGCCGTGCGAATTGGACTTTGAGTTTGTGTGAATTCGGCTTGCAACTTATGTAGCGCAGCAAGGAAGGGTTTAAACGGCCCACCGGGCAAAGGTTGGTCGGCAGCTGCGAGCTCAGTTTCCTGGAATTTCTCCAGCCCCTGCTCCTGGTAAATACGCTCGGCTTCATCTGAGAACAGCACCGCGTCACCATCAAAAGCGAATTTAAGTTCGTGCTCGGCACTTGCTGATTGGGGTCTCCCGGGCAGAATGCTGGCCGCTGCAGAACCATTGGCAAGTGCCTCGCGAACATCGTCGGGGTTTGTGGATAGGAACAAATGACAGCCAAAGGGTGCCATATAAGGGTAAGGTGCTGCGCCGCCAGTAAATGCCGCGCGAATTATCGGCAAGCCATAATGCTGAATGGAATTAAAGACCCGTAGCCCGGTATCTGCGGTGTTTCTCGACAGCAAGATAACCTCCACCGCCTGATCTTGCTCTAGCAAGCTGTTCAGACGCAGCAGTTTTGTCACCAGATTAAATGCCACGCCGGGGTTTAGAACCTCATCTTCATGGGCGATCTGATATTTTGCGTACTGCTCCACGCCCTGCTCGCGATAGACGCGATCACTCTCCTGGAGATCGAATAGCGCGCTACTGGAAATGGCAACGACGAGCTTGCGGTCAGTTTTATTGCGGGGCACCATGAACCACCTTTAGGTAACAACGTTTAACATAAGCAACACGGTAATCTGATACAAGTGACACAACGAAGCCCCTTTGCATGTTCTATCTAGCTCTGTTTTTTATTCTCGCCTCAGGGCTGTTTGCCCTGCTGCGTATTTTACTCCGTGACAAACCGTTGACCCTGCAACAGTTTTTCATCCTTTACCTCCTGACCTTGGCTGGGGGAGTTCTGATTGTCCTGGGGATCACTGGTCGGCTGCACTGGCTATTTGTCTTATTAGGCACCCTATTACCCTTTCTCAGTGGTTTCACGCGCTGGGCGCTTCGAATGTGGCGGGCTGCGGGGTTTTTACGCTCCTTGAAGCAACTGCTAGGTGAGCTCACTGGCCTTAACAATTCATCGCAGCAGGACTCTTCCGACCTGAACCAACCCATGAGTTACGAGCAGGCGCTGGATATTCTTGGATTGACTGGCCAACCCAGCGCGGCAGAAATAAAAGCGGCGCACCGGAAGATGATTCAAAAGTTGCACCCAGATCGCGGCGGCTCAACGTTGTTAGCGAAGCAGGTGAACGAAGCCAAGCAGGTGCTGCTAGACCATGCCTGACCTTGTAGAACTTGAGCGTTGGCGCGCGGATCTGGAGGCCGTCGCTATTGAGCAAAACATGCAAACGGATGATACCGTGCAGCGCAATCTTGCGTTGATTGCCATCGAACTCGATGGGCTACGCATCAACTTACCAAAAGCAGAAGTTGAGCATGACGCAAGCATCGCAGCAGAGTTGTTTGCTCTGCATCAGGCAAACATTGCTAATCGTGTGTTAGATACGTTGCAACACGTGCTTGGCTACTATGCCCTCACCAGCCAATTTGAGGGGCAAAACGAACCGCCGTTAGCACCACAAACGGCTCATGATTTAAGAACTCAACTAATGGCTCATAAAGTCGATGTGTTCGCTGCCAAACACCAGTTAGTGCAACTATTACAGCGAGATGCAACGTGAAGACTGTGGTGTTTGATTTAGACGGTACGTTGCTCGATACCCTGCAAAGCCTTGCCAATTGCTATAACCGGGTGCTCTCAGCTCATGATTTGCAAACTCATGAAGTGGCTGCCTACCGAAATTTTATCGGCAATGGCGCCCGAAATTGTCTGTTGGCTTGTTTGCGGGCTAGCGGCGAATTGACAGATTTAACTGACGACCACATTGATCAGCTCTTAGACGCCCAACAACAGGACTACCGGCAAAGTTGGCACCAGGATGTGGCGATTTACCCAGGTATCCAGGATGCCATAGCAGATTTACAAAGGCGCGGCATGAATTTGGCAGTCTTGACCAATAAGGACCATGAGTTTGCCGAACGCTGTATCAGGCATTTCTTTCCAAATCAGCCGTTTGCCTACATTCAGGGATTTACGGCGCAAGTTCCGCATAAACCTGATCCCATTGGCGCGCAACGAATTGCTGAGTATTTTTCTTGCTCAGCGGAAGAAACTTGTCTGGTCGGTGATACCTGGGTTGACGTCGCTACCGCAAAACGTGCGGGCTTTAAGGCAATCGGTGTTTTATGGGGCTTTCGAGGCCGGAGCGAATTGGTGGACGCCGGTGCCGATCATATCATTTCGACACCCGCGGACCTGGCCGATGTTGTTGGATAGTCTGTTAGGACTCCACTGCCAGGTTAGACAACATTTCATCTATGGTGCGCAAAAATTCTTTGCTATCCAGTGGTTTTGGCATAAATGCCTGAATACCGTACTGGGCAATATTGGTTTCATCCACGACATCGCTGTAACCGGTACACAACATCACCGGTAGATCCTGACGCAGGGTAATCATCTTGCCGGCCAACTGTACGCCGCTTAATCCAGGCATGGTTTGGTCAGTGACTACCAGGTCGTAATTCTCTGGATTAGCGCTAAACAAATCCCAGGCCTCGTGGCTGTCTGTGGCAACGGTGACTTTGAAGCCTTTACGTTGTAATAGCTCGCGGATGAAATAAGCCAGTGAAACCTCGTCATCAACCACCAGAACATGTCTACCCTGATTCTCGGTTGGCGTAATCTTCGTGTGGGGTTTTTCGGGCAAACTTGCATCAACGACATCGGCTGGCTTCAAGAACAAGCGCACCTCGGTACCGTCGTTCACCAGACTATCCACTTTTATGTGACCACCCTGGCCGTGCATGATGCCGTGAACCATTGCTAGCCCCATGCCTGAACCGTCTTGTTTGCTCGAAACATACGGCTCAAACAGACGTTCGATAAATTGCTCAGGAATCCCTTTGCCTGTGTCTTCAATAGATAACTCAACGAATTCCCCGGCAAACTCCGTGTGACAGGAGCTGCAAGTTTCCCGGCGCACGGTGCGTTGGCGGCCGCGAAGGTGGATTGTGCCACCAGAGGGCATTGCATCGCGGGCGTTGATACAAATATTCATAACGACCTGCTGGAGAAACTGTTTGTCGATGAATATCTCCGGCAATCCCTCGTCAATGTCGATTCTAATTTCAATCAGACTGGGTAAAGTGGCCCGCAGCATTTTGACGATGTCTTTGACCTCATGCATTAAATCGAGGTTGCTGGGTTCTGATTCATCCGCGCGACTAAAGGTGAGCATTTTTGCCACGAGTTCTCTGGCGCGTCGGCCACCGCCATAAATTTCTTGTAGATAAGTTAAGAGTTTTGCTGAAGCCTCTTGTGGTGCTTCCATCAATGCCAGCTCAGTGTAGCCCATCACGCTGGTGAGAATATTGTTAAAGTCATGGGCGATGCCGCCAGCCAGTTCACCAATGGCCTCCATCTTTTGCACACGCATCATCTTGTTCTCAAGGGATTGGCGTTCTTGATTTTCTTGTACCCGGGCGGTGATATCCTCTATCGAACCGTTTAACCCAACTACCTGACCCTTGTCGGTACGAATCGCTACCTGGCCGCGAATTGACAGCCAGCGATGGTCATTATGAGCATCGAGAATCTCTAGCTCTTCGAGGAAAAATTCCGCTGAGCCCAGCAACAGCCGGCGACAACCAGAGATGAGTAGGCCAGTCTCTTTGGGTCGCGTCTTCTTGGCTGTTTCAAAATCCACTACCGTTTGGCTAAAACCAAATACTTCTGCTAACGGTCTAGCAAGGGTGAGGCGATTGGTGATCAGGTCGTAACTCCAGGTTGAAGGCGGCAGATGCCTTTTGGCCTGATTGTTTGCTGGCAATGCCGTTATTACAGCGCCGGAAAGTGCACCGCCGCTGCGAATGCTGCGAATCTCCCAGTTATGTTCATCAGGCACTTCGAAATAGATGAATTCGTGACCGTTTTGGATCTCCTGATAGCGGTTGATCACTTCTGGTTGATTGGAGAATATCTCTTCAATATGTTTGCCGCGGACGTCGCCAAATACTTGTTTTACCCGGTCATTGGCCCATAAGCACTGGGCTGCAGAATCTAGTTCAAAAACCAGTTCAGGTTCACTTTGGTTAACGTCAGTTTTTGCCTCGGATGCGTTGGTAGCAAAGGCGAGCTTGGAGGTTTCCATATGTCTTGACTGCGTGAGTGTAGGTCGACGAAACCCGCTCCCCCTTCCATGGCGAATTTCGCGTGCAATAATCCCCCTTAAGTAAAGGCCATGCAAGCTTTCCGGTTAAAAATGCCGTTATATATCTAAACTGAATGAGAGGCATGATCTTATTTCAGTAAGTTTTAACCGGCCTGGCTTTCCCGTTAAATCTAAATGTGCGACGCTCTGGGCTTCAATTTTGAGGAGCAAACCATGCGATTAAAAGACAAAGTAGCGGTCGTTACCGGCGGCGCGAGTGGTATCGGTAAGGCAATGGCTGCGCGCTTCGTCGCAGAGGGTGCACGTGGCGTTGTGATTGCTGATGTAAATCCCGCCCTTGACGGCGTCGCAGCAGAGCTCGGCGTCAAAGGGATTCGTACTGATGTTTCAAAAGAAACCGAGGTGCAACAGCTGATTAGTGCCGCAGAAGAAGAATTCGGCCAGATAGACTTACTTTGCAACAATGCCGGCATCGGTGTTGGTGGTGGTCCGGAAACCCCCAATGAAGACTGGCAAAAGATCTGGGAAATCAACGTAATGGCCCATGTTTATGCCACCCGTGCCGCATTACCAGCGATGCTAGCGCGGGGAGATGGTTACATTCTGAATACCGCTTCCGCTGCGGGATTGCTGACCCAGGTAGGCAGCGCGCCTTATGCGGTCACCAAACATGCCGCGGTGGGATACGCAGAGTGGCTCGCGGTTACCTATGGCGATCGTGGCATTAAGGTATCTGCACTTTGCCCACAGGCAGTACGGACGGCAATGACAGAAAATACCGAGGGCGGCGGTGTCGCGGGTCTGGACGGCATGATGGAACCAGACCAACTGTGTGATTCGGTGATCGACACGCTGGATAAGGAAACCTTTCTGGTCCTACCTCATCCAGAGGTTTTGACATATATGCAGCGAAAGAGCTCCGACTATGATCGTTGGATCTCGGGGATGAAGCGTTTACAAGCCAAGTTTGGCCATAACACCATGTAAACTGGGGAGCTTGCAGCAGATTCCTCCACAAGTGGTGACAGATCTGCTGCGAGCGTCGTATACTCATGTCACAGCGCCGATTTGAACATCAGCTTGCGGGCGCTTAATAAATACCGCTAAAGAGGTCGAAAGGCGAAACCTACTTTAGCGAGTAGGTTTTTTTTCGCCTTTTGATTGTGTGGAGACTTTCTCATGCCGCTGCGAATTCCAGACGGCCTACCCGCTGCAACGGTACTTGGGCGCGAGAACATTTTTGTCATGTCCTCAAGTGATGCAGAACATCAAGATATTCGCCCCTTGCGGATACTGTTGTTGAATCTGATGCCGAAGAAGATTGAAACTGAAATTCACATCCTACGCATGTTGGCAAATTCGCCTTTGCAGACCGATGTGGAACTCATGCGGATTAGCGACAAACCCTCAAAGAATACGCCCATCGAACATATGGAAACCTTCTACAAGGATTTCAGTGCGGTGCGAGATCATAAATATGACGGACTAATTGTCACCGGCGCGCCGTTAGGTCAGCTAGAGTTTGAAGCGGTTTCATTTTGGCCGCAGTTACAGGAGATCATGGACTGGTCAGTGCACAACGTGACCTCAACGCTGTTTTTATGTTGGGGTGTCCAGGCTGCCATGTATCATCTGTACGGTATCAAAAAGCACTTGCTCGCCAAGAAAATATCTGGGGTTTACCGTCACCACCTCATTGATAACCTGGCACCCGCGGTTCGCGGTTTTGACGATGAGTTTGATGCGCCCCACTCTCGCTACGCCGAGATCTTAATTGAGGATATTCAGCAGGACCCAGAGCTAAATCTGATTGCTGCTTCTGACTTCGCCGGCGCATATATTTTTGAACGCCGAGATGGTCGTCACCTGTTTGTGACCGGGCATTCCGAATACGAGCCGGATTGTCTCAAAGACGAGTACGAACGAGACCTGGCGGCAGGGATTAATCCAGACATTCCGGAAAACTACTTTCCTGATAACAACCCGGAGTTACCCCCTGTGGTGACCTGGAAGAGTCACGGTAACTTGCTGTTTTCAAATTGGCTGAATTATTACGTTTATCAGCGCACGCCGTTTAATAGTGCTGATATTGGTAAAACTGCCGTCAGGCAATTAGCTTGACGGCAGCTTCAGCTAAAAGGCTAGCGCTTGAGGGGTAAGTTGGTGGTCAGCAATGACGTCAACGGCATAGGTGACCTGACCCGTGAGTGCCTGTGGGTCGCCATGACTTAAGCGCAAACAGGCCTCTGCCATATTCTCCACTGGTACAACCCGATCCTCAGATTCCTTGGTGATCAGTTTGTGGTGGACCACCCCAGGTGTTGCCACCAGTCCCGGACTGATAGCATTAACGGCAATTTTATCACTGTACATT
>JBKAGC010000024.1:0-23785 GCA_046290215.1 Pseudomonadales bacterium
CGCTGGACCGCATCAAAATGCGACCTGAGCAAAACGCAGAAGTTGTGGCGAAAGCCGAGGAGTTGGAAGAGGATCAGAATTTAATCCCTTTTAAATAGGCAATACCTGTTATCCAGGTAGACACCTTGGAACGTCCTTCGAAGCGGGCAGCTTTTTCCCAGACGACAAACATAGTGTCGTTGACCACTTCTTCCACCATATCTGGACGGCGCATTAGCCTGGAAAGGTAACGGGTTAGCGGTTGATAGTGCCGCGCATATAAAGCCTCAAAAGCCTTACGATCTTTGGTCGCTACTTGCTGCAACAAGCGCAAATCTTCTTGATCTTGCTCCCCGCGCTGGGTTTTTAGCTCATGAATCGACTTTTTCACGGGAGCCTCGTTTAGAATTAAGCTAAATCATTATATGGTCTTAAGCGGAAATAACCAGCTACTGCGATGTCTGACTTTACATACACCACTGATAAAACCGGACGCATGACGATTTTTCACTATGGTAAGCCGATCAAAGTTGTCAAAGGTAAGGCCGCGCTAAAACTGCAAGACCGCCTGGATTTGGCCAATGATGAGGAGCAACAACGCCTTATGGCAGCAGCTACCGGAAACTATAAGCGCGGCAATGAAAGAGCTTAAGCATCAAACTTGCCTGTTAATACTCACCCTGAGCCTACTAGGTGCAGGGCCTGCCGCTGCGGAAACTTCTGCGGCATTTACACCTGACTTTGACACCGCGGCAGAGCTCTACCGGCAAAAACAATACCCGGCAGCCTTTGCGGCCTTTTCTGAACTTGCTGAGACAGGGGACCCCAGGGCGCAAACAATTACGGCACTTATGTATAAATTTGGTGAGGGTACCGAGCAAGACTTTCCCCTGGCATTTAAGTGGTACTTCGCTGCCGCCCAGCAGGGTTACCCAGCGGCCCAGTACCATACCGGCGTCATGCTTGCCGACGGCCAGGGCATTGAAACTAACCAGGAAGCCGCGATCAAGTGGCTAACCTTGTCCGCAGAAAACGGCTTTGATCGCGCTATCGACAAGTTGGCCGACCTCAACGCCAGCGCTCAAGTCCTGGGACAAAGCAGTGACGAGCTATTGGCCTGGTCCACCAACTGGGACCTGTCCTTACCTGCCGACCTGAAACTCAATGATCAGGATCAGCGCGCGCTAGAACCCGACCCCGTGTATCTGGTTCAGGTTGGCGCCATGAGTACTCAGGGCGCAGCTAACAAGTTATGGCAAGTACTCACGTCCCATCATCAGGCGTTGTTCGAAGGCCGCAATCCCATTATCACCCTCGCTGACAATTCCGATCGCCGGGTCTATCGAATTCAAACCGGACCGTTTGATGATTTTCGCTCTGCTGATGAGTTTTGTAATCGCTTAATGGCCAGCACCATACAGGCAGGTTGCTTGCCTTTAAAACAATAACCTCGCCTTAACCACACCGGCAGCAACTCCTATCTCCTGACTTGTAGTTAGCAAACCCAACTCTTAGTATGAACAGGTTTCGCTCGCCAGCAGGCAACCATTGACCAGTAAACTCACGCCAACCGGACAACCAGCCTCTGAGCTAACGGGGGCTACTGATGCCCAGCCACAGAATCAGTGCCCCAACTGCGGTGCAGCTTTGTACGGCCAGTTCTGCTTTGCCTGCGGGCAAAACCAAAAAGCCGTTGATCGGCACTTCATCACCCTGGTGAGTGAGTTTCTGGAGGACGTCTTCACACCAAACAGCCGCACCGCGCGAACTTTAACCGCGGTGTTGTTTCGACCCGGATTTTTAACCAGAGAGTACTTCTTCGGCCGAAAGGCTAAATACATACAGCCCATTCGCTTGTATCTGACCATGAGCATCTTGTTCTTTTTTCTGGTGTCTCTCACTGTTTCAGCACCAGAGGGTCAACCGCAAATTTCAGTTGGCGAGGAATCTACCATTTCGGTTGATACCAGCTGGCCCGGATTGTCAGAGGAAGACTCACAGCACTTAAATCAACGCCTAACCGAACAAATTGCCAAGGCTAACAAACTCCTTAAGGAGGACCCGGATCGGGTGCGAGACATTGCCATCGACAATGCCCCACCGGTGATCTTCTGTCTGGTGCCGCTGTTCGCCTTGATTCTTAAGTTGGCCTATCTCAATCAGCGCCGTTTCTACACCGAGCACCTTGTACTGGCCCTGCACAATCACAGTTTTCTGTTTTTCGCACTTCTGCTGGAGACGCTGATTGATCTGGTCGCGTCGGGCAACATCAAAGAATGGTTAGAGATACCTATCGACGCCTGGATACCCATCTATTTATTGCTATCACTCAAGGTCTACTATGCAGAAAGCTGGCTCCTGACCCTGGTAAAATTTACCGTGCTCACCGTCAGCTACTGGTCCTTGTTTATGATTGTGGCCATGAGTGCAGCCCTGGTGGGAGTGATGAGTTTATGAATGTAACCGAGCAGTTGCTGCGCCTTGGCATCACTGCAAGACATATCGAGCATTGCAAAATGCCCCTGACAGACGAGGCTTGCACGCTGGTGGACGCCGGATTCGATGTTTTTGACCGCCCGCTGCAAATGACCGAGGACACCCTCACCGCATGGCAAGCAATATCTAAAGCTGCTCAAGACGCCGGCATTGAACTACAAATTGTCTCGGGCTTTCGCTCGGTGGACTATCAGTGCGAGTTAATCGCGCGGAAACTCAAGGCTGGCCAGCGTATAGATAACATTCTCAAGGTCAATGCCATACCTGGTTACAGCGAACATCACACCGGACGGGCGCTAGATCTAACGACGCCAGACTGCCCGCCACTGGAAACGGAGTTTGAAAATACTGCGGCGTTTGCCTGGCTACAGAAGCACGCCGAACATTTCAACTTTCGCTTATCCTACCCAAGAGACAATCCTGCCGGCATCGACTATGAGCCATGGCACTGGGCGTATCAGGACCAGTAAGTCTCTTCCTTACTTTTGATACTTTTTCATCTTTTCGGCCAGCAAGGCTTTTTGTTCGTCTGACATTTTTTTTGAGGCGCCTTGCTGCGTTGTTTTATCCTTCGCAAAAACATACTTCTCTCGGACCACCTGACGCACACCAAAGCCAAGGTCCTTCAACTTTGGATAACAGTCATCGATCATCCCAGGATTTCCGCAGAGTAAAATATGATCGGTCTCGGGAATTAATGGCATTGAAAACAAGACGTCCTGTACATAACCACGGGTCTGGTTAACACTGAGACTATCGTCCGGATCACAACGACTAAGACATAAGTGTAAATGAAACCCTGAATTCACCGCGGCGAACTCAGTGAGCACATCGCCATAAACAAATTCGTGGTGATCTCTGGTGCCATAAAGGAAGTAAACCTCTGTTGTCTCACCTGACTGCCAACGCTGTCGTAATTGCGCCAACATTGGCATAAAGGGGGCAATACCGACGCTCGTCGCGACCAAAAATAATCGCTTCGGCATCTCTTTTGGCAAAACGAGACGACCGAATGGTCCAGTAACCTTCGCGCTTAAACCCTCTTCTGCAGAAAACAACAAACGACTTGCCCGTCCGCCTGTAACTGTTGAAATAACCAGGTCCATAACTGGCCCATTTGCATCTTCAAGAAAATTGCAAAGACTATAGCTACGTTCAAACTCGCCTTGTTCGTCGGTGAAGGTAAAGCGATAAAACTGCCCCGGTTCAAACTCAACGTCCTGGTCAGCGATAAAACGGAAATCCCGCGTCGAATCACTCAACTTAACGATACGGGTCAACTTCGCGTTAAAACTCTCCAAGGGACACTCTCATTATTTACATTGCTCTGGTGGGCAAATTGTCTCATAGACCCGTGATATTATTTCCCCGCATTTATTGCGGTTACTAGGCCGAGCAGCGGATCAACACATGAACATATCGGGTTACTGCCATCCTGACTTTGCGGAAGTACGCAGTCTGTTCGAATCCCTCTGGCAAGGTATCGAGGTGGGCGCCGCCACGTCTGCGTATCTCGACGGAGAGTGCATTTTTGATCTCTGGGGCGGCTTTACCGACCGTGCTCAAACCCAGAGCTGGCAACAAAACACGCTGGTTAACACCTACTCCATTAGTAAAGGCGTGGTGGCCACTGCTATTGCCAAATTGGTTGAGACCGGGGCTTTGGCCTACGAACACAAGGTTTGTGACTATTGGCCGGAATTCTCTCAGCAGGGTAAAGATCAGATTACCATTGAGCAGTTACTGTCCCATCAAGCGGGTTTGTGCGGCATCAATACCCGAATCGAGGTAGAAGATCTGTATGATTGGGAGAAGATCACTGGTCTGCTAGCGGCCCAGGCACCGCTTTGGCCACCTGGCTCTGCAGCCGGATATCATCCCATTACCTGGGGTTACCTGGCAGGTGAACTGATCCGCCGGGCCACAGGTCAAATGCCTGGAAATTACATTCAGGAACAGATTTGTGAACCGCTGGGGTTAAACTTTTATCTTGGCGTGCCTGACGCGGAACTGGCTAACTGCGCGGAATTGATCGGACCTAACCACATTCCAGACGACGCCAACCCGCGTAAGCACGCAACCCAGCAACCAGTAGCAGCACCGGCAGACGATACGGCGCAGGCGCATCTATATCAGCTAGCCCAGCTCAATCCTGTAATCAGTCCTTTTAAACACGCCAGCAGCAAACCATGGCGACAAGCGCAAATACCGGCATCCAATGGCCACAGCGATGCAAGCAGCCTGGCTAAACTTTATGGCGCTCTGGCCAAGGGTGGCAAAATCGAGCAGCACCGCCTACTTGACCCAGACGCTTTGTTAAGCGCCACTAAGGGTGTCGTTGAAAATCAAATCGACCTGATCATGAAACATGTGATTAACCGATCTCGAGGCGGTTACATCCTCAGTCATGACCATAACTACGGCCCAACCACGACGGGATTTGGCCATGCTGGTGCCGGCGGCTCCATGGCTTTTGCCGATCCAGCCGCGAGGGTGGGATTTTCCTATGTCATGAATCAGCTGCAACCAGAAGGTTACGGACCTCGATACAGCAAGATCGTAGAAAAAATATACCAAATCATCGCCATTTAGCCCCTAAAGCTCAATCGATACCCCACATTGTGGATAACTAGACTATTCCGCCACATTTCTTTAAGAGATACCCGATTTAAATCCCCACCTTTGCTAAATTAGATCACTTTCATTAGGCCAGCATTCCCACTTCCCCTTAAAAACAACCATTCGAAATTTTTAACCAATCCATCTGCGTTAATCTGAGCCTAAAAAGCGACCAAGCCGCTTCCCCAGCACAAGCGTTCTGTGGCACTATTGCCCATCGCAAAGTCGCCCACCCGGCGGCTTTTTGTTTATCCAGACCAAAAGTCTGCAGGAAGAACAGGGCGTCATATAAGAACGCCTGATTAAGTAGCGAATTAATGCGCGATTATTTTATTAGACGGTTGTTACTCATCCCACCTACCTTGCTAGGTGTGACAATCATTGTCTTCGCGATTACCCGCCTGGTGCCCGGCGGCCCCTTAGAGCGGGCCATTATGGAAACCCAACAAATCAATGCCGCCACTGGCAGCAGTAACTCAATGGCTGGCCAGAACATGGCCCTATCTGACGCCCAGCTCCAGGTGCTCAAAGAGTACTACGGCTTCGACAAGCCACTCCTGGAAAGCTACGTCGACTGGGTGATCAAGGTGATGCAGGGTGATCTGGGCAATTCTTATCGCTACAACGAGCCGGTTTGGGACGTCATTCAGAGCCGCTTTCCAGTATCTCTATACTATGGCCTTGTGACGCTAGTAATTACTTACTTAGTCTGCATACCGCTTGGCGTATTAAAGGCCATCAAACACCGCACCATGGTCGACAACCTGACTTCAGTGTTTATTTTTGTCGGCTACGCAATACCCGGCTACGTGCTCGGCGCCCTGCTTTTACTCTACTTCTCCGTACGACTGGAGTGGTTCCCCATGGGCGGCTTCGTCAGCTTGCGATTTGACGAGCTGAGCTTCTGGGGGAAGGCCGAGGACTTGCTCAATCACTCTGTCCTGCCCCTGATCTGCTACTTAATCGGCAGCTTCGCCTTCACCACGCTGCTACTAAAAAACCACTTAATGGACAATCTGGCGTCAGACTACATTCGCACCGCAATTGCCAAGGGCGTTTCTTTCCGTAAAGCTGTCACACGCCATGCCATGCGCAACTCTTTAATTCCCATTGCCACCACCTTCGGCCAGAACATTACGTTGCTGGTGTCTGGCTCTTTCTTGATTGAAACCGTATTCGACATCAACGGCTTTGGCTTACTTGGCCTCACCGCTATTTTGGATCGTGACTACCCAGTGGTTATGGGTGTGGTGCTGCTAGCCAGTGTTTTGCTGCTCATTGGTAACATCTTGTCCGACATTTTAGTGGCCCTGGTGGACCCAAGGATCAGGTTCCAGTAGATGCTTAATCTGAATCCGCAAACCCTGAAGAAACTGCGCCGCTTTCGTGAGATTAAACGCGGCTACTACAGCTTTCTATTCCTTTGCGGCTTGCTGTTCGTTTTATTAATTGCTGAGGTCTGGGTGAATAGCCGCGCTCTGGTTGTCAGTTATGAGGGCGAGCTGTACTTCCCAACCTACACAGCTTTCCATCCCGGCACGGATTTTGGTCTCGACTATGCGTACGAGACCAACTACCGGGATTTACAACAGAAATGGCAAGATGAAGGCAGTGACAACTGGCTCATCATGCCCCTTGTGCCGTACAACGAGTACGAGAACCATTCCACTACCGGGATCTATAAACCGGAACCCCCAAACTTTGAAACCCGCCATTACCTGGGTACTGATACCACCTCGCGGGATATTCTCGCCAGGCTCGTGTACGGCACCCGTATTGCATTGCTGTTTGCCATCGCCTTTATGGTGGCTGTGTATGTCATCGGTATCGCCATCGGCTGCGCCATGGGCTATTTCGGTGGCGCATTTGATTTGATATTCCAACGCCTGATTGAAATCTGGTCGAACATACCCTTCTTGTACATGGTGATCATCGTCTTCTCGGTGATACCGTCAACCTTCTCGATCCCCACCAGGATTGGCATATTGCTCACGGTCATGGTCTTGTTTTCATGGACCAGCATGACCTACTACATGCGTACAGAAACCTACAAAGAAAAGGCCCGCGACTATACCGCTGCGGCACGCATCATTGGCGCATCCAGCACTCGCATTATCTTTAAGCACATTTTGCCGAATGTGTTGTCGACCCTCGTGACATTTATGCCATTTACTGTGGTATCGGCGATTACTGCCATCACCGCCCTCGACTTTCTGGGCTTTGGCTTGCCGGCGCCAACACCCAGTCTCGGTGAGCTACTCAAACAAGGCACAGCGAACTTGCGCACAGCATCATGGATTGTGATGTCAGCGTTTGTCACCCTGGTGGTGTTGCTCACCATTGTCACCTTTATTGGTGAAGCAGTGCGAGAGTCTTTCGACCCGAAGAAATTTACGGTGTATCGCTAAACGGTTTAGAAACGAAATCCATCTAACATGGCACACACAATAGATTAAACATTCAATCTATCCACAAGAATCAGACGTTCAAGAGTTAACATCATGATCCAGATACTCAAACATCTATCCAGGCCAATTGGTCTACTGTCTGTCACACTACTCCTGGCTGCCTGTGGCGGCAGTAGCGACACCGACGTCAGCGACCTTGAGGTCATTGATAATACCGCTGAGGTAGAAGCTTACTACGCGGCAAATCCTGACTTTTTTAGCTTTAAGACTCTCGCTGATATCCCAACAGACCTGGTATGGGAAGACGGCAGCCACCTACCAGAAATCGGCTCAAGTCAGGCCACCAAGGGCGGTACCCAGTATCAAGCTATTCAGGACTTTCCGCGCACGCTACGTCGGGTTGGACCTGACGCGAACGGTTCCTTTAGGCCGTTTCTGCTGGACTACACCACCATGCAAATTGCCCATCGCCACCCTAACGAGTTTGATTTCTTCCCTGGGCTGGCAGAAGCCTGGGCTGTCGATAAAGAAAACAAAACGGTTTACGTCAAATTAAACCCTGCTGCCACCTGGTCCGATGGCGAGAAGATCACCTCTGACGACTTCATGTTTATGTTTTTCATGTTCCAGTCGCCTTACATTGTCGCCCCCTGGTACAACAACTGGTACAGCACCCAATACGTCAACATCACGAAATATGATGAGCACAACTTCTCTATTACGATCCCAGAAGCCAAGCCAGACATGGACTCGCGAGTATTAGAACTGCGTCCGTCACCACAACACTTCTACAAAGAACTGGGCGATGACTATGTTGAGCGTTACCAGTGGAAATTCCAGCCAAACACTGGCCCGTATATCATTCATGAAAAAGACATTAAAAAAGGCACTTCAATTGCCCTGACTCGCAATGACAACTGGTGGGCGAAAGACAACAAGTTCTGGCGCTATCGTTACAACCCAGATCGTTTGCATATTTCTGTGATTCGCGACACCCCCAAGATTTTTGAAGCCTTTAAACGCGGTGACATTGACCAGTTTGGTTTGAATCTCGCGGAGTACTGGTACGACAAACTGCCAGATTCTGATTCAGACGTGCAAAACGGCTATATCCAAAAATCGGTATTCTATAATCAGCATCCCAGACCAACTTACGGCTTGTGGATGAACTCACACCAGCCATTACTGGACAATCTTGATGTACGAATTGGCATTCAACACGCCACTAACTGGCAGGTAGTGATTGATCGTTTCTTCCGCGGCGACTACATCCGCATGGAAACTTCCTCTGACGGTTATGGTGAGTTTTCGCATCCAACGTTGAAGAGCCGTCGCTACGATATTCAGAAAGCCCAGGAGCATTTCGCCAAGGCTGGTTTCACCCAGCGTGGTCCAGACGGCATCCTGGTAAACGAGCAAGGACAACGCCTGAGCTTCACACTGACAACGGGTTATGAAAGCCTCAAAGACATTCTTACCATCCTGAAAGAAGAAGCGAGCAAAACCGGCCTCGACTTCCGGATCGAAGTGCTCGATAGCACGGCAGGCTGGAAGAAGGCCCAGGAAAAGAAACACGACATTCAATTCTCCGCCTTAAGCGTGTCGTTAGAAATGTATCCACGTTTTTGGGAAACCTATCATTCTGACAATGCTTATGATCAGGCATTTCTTGAAGACGGTTCTGTAAACCCAGAACGTAAGGTTAAGACTCAGACTAACAATATGGAAATGCTTGCCATTGCGGAAATGGACGACATGATCGAAGCTTATCGCGCCTCTGAAGACAAAGATGAGATGATCAAGCTGGCCCATGACATGACGCAAATGCACCATGACTACGCATCATTTTCCCCAGCGTTTGTGCAGCCTTACTACCGTGTTGGGCACTGGCGTTGGATGCGTTACCCAGAGGACTTTAACGTGAAACACTCTCGCAGCGCCGGGGAATACTACGTCAACTGGATTGACACCGAGCTCAAGGAAAAGACTCTGCAAGCCCGCAAGAACGGTGAGAATCTTGGCGTCGAAATCAATATTTACGACCAGTACAAGTAAGCCGTGACCGAAGCGCTCTTAAACGTTGAAAACCTCGTTACCGAATTCGACACGGATGAAGGTCGAGTTCGGGCCGTCGATAACTTATCTTTTCAGGTTAAACCTGGCGAGACGGTAGGGATTGTTGGCGAATCGGGCTGTGGCAAAAGTGTCACGGCCTTATCCATCATGCGTTTGCTGCCGCAGCCCATGGGCAAAATCGCTGGCGGTAAGATTGAGTTTCAAGGGCGAGACCTGACTCGTCTGAGCCTGCCTGAAATGGAAAAGATTCGTGGCGCTAGCATAGGCATGGTGTTTCAGGAACCGATGACCGCACTGAATCCAGTCCACACCATCGGCCGCCAACTAACTGAAGTGTTGTTTTTGCACCAGAACATCAGCAAAGACGAAGCGGTTCGGGCGGGCGTTGAAATCCTCGACAAGGTCGGCATTCCATCACCTGATGTGCGCATGGGCGAGTATCCGCATCAGCTATCTGGTGGTATGCGTCAGCGGGTTGTGATTGCCATGGCGCTGGCTTGTAAACCAGCGTTACTGATTGCAGACGAGCCTACCACGGCGCTGGACGTGACCATTCAGGCGCAGATTCTTGAGTTGATTCGCGAGTTGCAAAAAGACATGGGCATGGCAGTGATCATGATTACCCATGACCTGGGCGTGATTGCTGAAACCTGCGACGATGTGGTGGTCATGTACGCCGGTAAACTTGCCGAAAAGGCCAATGTTTACGACCTCTTTGATCACCCAAAACACCCTTACACCAAAGGTTTGCTGGCTTCTATTCCGACGCTAGATACGGAGCCAAAATCCAAGCTCAATATCATTGAAGGTATGGTACCCGGATTACTCGATCTACCAGCAGGATGTCGATTCGAAAATCGTTGCCCTTACCGTGAGGAAGGTTGTTTATCCGCCCCACCCCCTATTGAAGTAGTCTCCGATGAGCACACTGTGAGCTGTTTTCGCTGGCGAGAAATATGAGCAATCCCATACTGCAAGTTGACGATTTGAAAATGCACTTCCCGGTTAAGGAAGGCATCATGTTGCGTGCAAGCAAGTTTAATCGTGCCGTGGATGGTGTTTCGCTGACGATCCAACCCGGTGAAACCCTGGGTCTGGTAGGCGAATCTGGTTGTGGTAAGTCCACGCTCGGTCGCTGCATTAGCCGCTTGTACAAGCCAACATCCGGTAGCATTCAGTTTGAAGGTCACGAAATCGCTAACCTCAAAGGTCGCGAGCTTTTGCCTTACCGGCAAGACATCCAGATGATCTTTCAAGACCCAATGGAGTCCTTGAACGCCAGGCACACGGTTGGCGACATTCTCGAAGAACCTTTTATTATTCACAAGATCGGCGATCGCGCGTCAAGACAGAAACGCATCAAAGAGTTATTGGAGATCGTTGGTTTACCGGCTCGATCAGTATCGCGCTATCCCTTCGAGTTCTCCGGCGGCCAAAGACAACGAATTGGCATTGCTCGCTCGATTGCGTTGAATCCAAAGCTGATTGTTTGTGACGAGCCTGTATCAGCGCTGGACGTTTCAATCCAAAGCCAGATTTTGAATTTGCTGATCGATTTACAGCGCGAGTTTAATTTGTCTTATTTGTTCATTGCCCACGACCTGGCCGTGGTGAAACACATTTCTGACCGCATCGCGATTATGTACCTCGGGAAAATCGTCGAATCTGGCAATGGCGAAGAGATTTATCATGAGTCACGCCATCCTTATACCCAATCGCTTATCTCAGCGATTCCAATACCAGACCCACATCGTGACGTGCAGAGGCAGATAATTTCAGGGGATGTACCTTCGCCGATCAATCCGCCCAGTGGTTGCTCATTCCACCCACGCTGTCCCATGGCCATCGACCAGTGTAAGCACTCGGCTCCGAGCCTGGATCTGATTTCAGACGGTCATCTCGCGTCTTGTCACCGCAGCGACGAGACGCGATAAGCAACATCCACTGTTCTTTAGCTCGTGTAGGCGCTTGTGCCAAGCGCTCACGCTTGGCAGCCACCAAAGACTATTTCTAAATAGTTACTGCTAAAAATAGTTACTGCGGCGAAACAGAAAAAAGCGGATTCATAAAGCGGTTGATTGGACCCGTTAGGCGGATCGGCGCTTCAGATACCGAGAGGCAAATACAAGAGTTGTTTTGGCTTGCGGTGGGCCTGTGTTGCTCACCGGGTTTACGCACTAAAAAGTCGCCTTCGTGATAGATTCCGTCACCATCAGAAAAGCTACCTTGTAAAACCACTGTGACTTCCAGACCTTTATGGTCATGAGCCGGCACTTTTCCCCCTGCCTTGATCTTATGCAGGGCTAACTCATAACGCTCTTCACCCACGGGAATTCGTGACACCCGCAACGCCGGAGAGAGCATTTTCCACCTGGCACCATTCTCAGGGAGAAGGTTGGTTATAAACTCGGGCAACAAGGCCTCGTCCTCTGGCAACACCTGCTCGCGGGATACCCGCTTGGGTTTTCGCATCACCGCGGCATCGTCAAGCTTCTCGAGTACCAGATCCAGAGCATCAGCACTCATTTCAGCGGGCTGAGTCGCGTCCAGCAAATCGCCGCCCACGGCAGCAAGCGCACTATATCTATCCCGGCACTCTTCACAAAAATGTAGGTGCGCTGACACCGCCAGGCACAGCCCCGGGGTCAAGGCGCCGGTTGCGTATGCCATCAGTGTTTCATTGTCTGGGTGTTTCGTGACCAACATTTATACTTCCTCGGCTTCAGCTTCGAGCTGAACATTCAATCGCTTCAGGGCCAGGCGAATCCGGGATTTTACCGTACCAAGCGGCAAACTCAGCTCCTCAGAGACTTCGCTGTGGGTCTTACCCTCGAAGTAGATTTTACTAATTACCTCAACCTGCTCTTGTGGCAGGGCTTCTAAACTTTCACGCACGGTGCGCTTGTTACGCATCTGCGCTAGGGACACTTGTGAAGGATTGTCGTCGCCGGGCTCATACAAATCATCTGCATGGATATCCTTTTG
This sequence comes from Pseudomonadales bacterium, assembly GCA_046290215.1. Classification (GTDB taxonomy): domain Bacteria; phylum Pseudomonadota; class Gammaproteobacteria; order Pseudomonadales; family Azotimanducaceae; genus JAHRVQ01. Next base: position 12,564 of record JBKAGC010000024.1, read on the forward strand.
ACGGCGCACTTCACGGCGAGCCCAGTCGATACGACAGTTTCTGGCAATCGTGTAGATCCAGGTGCTGGCAGAAGACTTTTTACGATTAAAGCTATCGGCCCGACGCCAGACTTTAATCATTGCCTCCTGGGCGAGTTCTTCTGCTAACTCATGACCAACGTTAGACCCCTTCATGAGGAAGCCTTTTAACAGGGGCGCGAAGTGACGAAACAAGGCTGTAAAAGCCTCGCGATCTCGTTCTTCACCAACCCTGGTTAGCAATTCGCTCCATTCGTCTGCTCTTGATTCAGCGAGCATAACCACCTTATTGACGGAATTTCTCTTGCCTGTGATCATAACCTAGTCAGCTATTTGATTACCAAGTACACCTATTACGATGTGTTGCAGTGGCTGGATCAAACTTTAGCCGCGGAAATATCAGCATGCCCTCGACGCAACTCACAGATCATGGACTCGACTTTACAGCCACTGTTGATGCCATCGAAAAATTGAGCGCAAACATTCGCTCAGTTATTAAAAATGACAGTAACGCTATAGATTGGTTATTAACAGCCTTCTTTGCTGGCGGACATGTACTGCTTGAGGACGTGCCTGGAACCGGCAAGACCACTCTGGCGAAAGCCCTCGCGGCCTCTGTGGATGGCGAATTCAAACGCGTGCAGTTCACTCCGGACTTACTCCCCACTGATATCCTCGGCGTATCAATATTTGACCAGCAGCTACAAGACTTCCGCTTTCGTGAGGGTCCGATTTTCACGCAAATCCTCTTAGCAGATGAAATCAATCGGGCGTCGCCGCGCACCCAGTCCGCATTGCTTGAGGCTATGGCTGAGAACCAGGTGAGTATCGAAGGCGATAGGCGCAACCTGGACGACGTGTTTTTTGTCATTGCGACTCAAAATCCGGTGGAATTCCATGGCACCTACCCCTTACCCGAGGCACAAATGGATCGCTTTGCCATGTGTTTTTCACTTGGGTACGTCAGTGCCGAAGACGAACTGGCGATCCTCGATAGTCAACAACAAGGACACCCCATCGACCGTTTGCAAGCCTGCCTTACGGTTGAAGAAGTACTTAAGATTCGCCGGCTCGTTTCTCGTATCGCCGTGAGCGACGAACTGAAGCGTTATATTGTTGCGATAGTGGCGGCAACCAGAAACTATCCCGGCATAAAAATGGGCGCGAGTCCAAGGGCTTGCATAATGCTGATGCGTTGTAGTCAGGCTCTAGCCCTCATACGTGGGTTGGACTTCGTAACACCCGACATCATTCAAAGTTTAGCGAGTCCGATTATCGCCCACCGCCTTGCTCTTGATCCCGAGGTGGCTTTTGCCGGTGGCAGTGCAGCGCAACTCGTCGCAGACATTCTTCAGCAAGAGCCGGTACCCGGCTAATGACAACCCAGGGCGAGTCTAACCGCCGAGAATTTAAGTACTGGGTATTTCCGGCTTACGTGCGTGCGTTCCGGCCTCGGCGCAAACCTCGCCGGCGTCGTCCCACAGAACGCGGCCAACTAGTACTCACAGGCGCAGTGCTAACAGCGGCACTTGGCCTCAATACGGAATCCTCGTACGTCTACCAGCTCTTTGCCCTGCTGCTTTGCACCTCTATTGCCGCGAGAGTTAGTCTCGGTTTTGCCAGACCTGAAGTTCGAGTAAAAAGATTATTGCCCAGGTACGCGACCGCGGGTGAAGCTTTTAGCTATCGGATCAAAATCGAGAACCTTGGCCGGGAAGCCGAACTGGACTTAACCGTGACTGACTTTCCGCAAACCAGGCTACCCAGCCTCAGTGAATATCGCCGTGAGCGAGAGCCATTTGAAAACTCTCGGAACGCCTATGATCGCTTTATCGGCTTTCACCGCTTTATCTACCTGCAAAAACAACTCACTGGGATCACGACCACGCCGGCAAGGGTTGAGGAAGTCCCTGTAAAAGGCGCCAGTGACGCGCAGATCAGCGCCACGCCGCTGCGCCGCGGCAAAGTTAATTTTAGTCATACGGTGGTGTTACATCAGGACCCGCTGGGACTGAACTATGGTTTTAACCATTTCTCTAACTCAGAGTCACTTCTGGTGTTGCCAATGCGATACCGGCTTAATCCCAACTGGCAAATAGCCAGTGGTCGAAACTTTCAACCCGGCGGCGTGAGCTCTGCCTGGTCGGTCGGCGAATCAGATGAGTTTGTGTCCCTGCGTGATTATCGAGAAGGTGATTCCATGCGAAAAATTCACTGGGCAAGCTCCGCCAAGCAAACAGCACGCAAGCAAGGTCTTATTGTTAAGGAATATCAAGATGAGTTCTTCGCTCGCAACGCCCTGATCATAGACATTAACCACGCTAATTCAGACCATGTGGAGAAGACCATATCCATCGCCGCCAGTTTTGCAATGGACTTGCAACAAACTGATGCCATGCTTGATCTCATTTACGCGACCGCAAGCGGCACAAAAATGATCACGGCAGGTCGTGGCACGAGCGCGGTGAACGAGCAGCTGGAAGCGTTAGCGACCATGCAGCCCGGAGATCACGATTTTGATTCCTTAGCGGAACGCGCTTTGCTACATGCAAGGGTAGTCACTGGCTGCATCTGCGTATTCGCCAGCTGGCAACCGCACCATAACGAATTTGTTAAAAAGCTTCACGCCCAGGGCACGGAGTTAAGATGCCTGGCGCTTACCGACGCTCCCAGCGAGGGTCTGTTCACGGCCATTAGACCAGAGTATGTGCAAGAGGATCTTCTAGCATCATGAATCTACGGGGCATTCAAACCATGGCTCTGTTGCTTTGGGGCTGGCAAAGTGAGCTGTTACTGTTTGCCGTGCCGATGGCGATCATCTGGGAAGCGCGATTTTTCCTAAATCGACGCTGGCACTTGAGCAAGCAAGACTTCTACCTGCTTGCGGATCTTACGGCTGTTTGTCTCGTCCTGATGATCACGTTTTTGTTTTTAAACCGCGCGGATTACCATTTCATTAGTACCTTGATGCAATGGCTGCCAATCCTGCTCTTTCCCCTTACTGTAACCGTTGGCTACAGCACCGAGGAACGGCTAAGCCTGGATGTACTGTTTTATTCTCTGCGCCGCCAAAAACAACCGGTTAATCAATCCTGGGACATGGACTATTTGCTATTCGGTTTTCTCATTGTGGCGGCGGGTACCAGCAAAGACCTTGGCATTTGGTTCTTCCCGCTGGTGAGTTTATTAGTCTTTTTTGCTTTGTTACCCCTTCGCTCGCGCCGCTACACCCGCAAAGTCTGGGTGCTGGTCTGTACTTTAGTCTTTCTCAGCGCATTTTTGACCCAGGCGGGCATTCGTGAAACTCATGTTGAACTCCGCAAGCGCGCACAGGTCTGGCTCGCTCAATGGATCCAGCAACGCACCAATCCGCTAAAGAGTCATACTGCTATTGGTCAAATTGGCCGACTTAAGCTCTCTGATGAAATCCTCTATCGCATACCCGCGCCCGTTGGCCAGCCCATGCCTGGTTATTTGCAGGAGGCTGTGTATGACTTTTATGGTGGCACCAGTTGGTCTGTGCTTGAGACAGAATTCTCAACTATTGAAACCGTGGATGACTTCCTCTGGGATACAGGCGACTTTGACCCTGGTAAGGACGTGCCGCTAGACATTTATCACGAATTCACCCGGGAAAAAGAGGTTATCCCAGTACCACCCGGCGTGACACGCATCCAGGACCTACCAGCCATTGATGTGCAGAGGAACTACTACGGCGCAATGCAAGGCCTGGGACTCGTGCCCAGCCCGCGCTATCAAACATTCTTTAACTACAACACTAATCAAACTAGTCCGCCGACACCCGCGGACTTTGAGACCAGCGCAGATCATGAACGCCTCCTGGAGCAGATCATTGCAGACAACCAGTTAGATCGAGAAAAGCCTCTCACATCTATTCGTCGTTTCTTCGCCGACTTTCGCTACAGCTTGTATCAACAAGAATATTTACTATCAGATCCACTGGAAGACTTCCTACTACGAAGGAAGTCAGGTCACTGCGAATTCTTTGCCACGAGCACCGTACTCCTGTTGCGTCAGATGGGTATACCAGCTCGTTATGCTACAGGTTATGCCATCGAGGAATATGACGATTTGCTCGACATGTACGTGGTCCGGCAGCGTCATGCACACGCCTGGGTGCTGGCTTACATCAACGACAGGTGGCAGGCCATAGATACTACTCCCGCTGTTTGGCTAGCCACCGAGGAAGCTCAGTCCACATTCTTTCAACCAGTGCTTGATACTTTCGGCAACCTGTCCTTCATGTTCCAGATCTGGTGGAACAAACAAAGCCTTGATGATTATGAAGCCTACCTATACGGCATTGGCGTCTTGTTAGGACTAATACTGCTGTGGAGAATCAGTACCGGCGAACAAGTGCTAATCAAGTCACAAGATGATGACAGCGAACCGGATCAGACACCGGCCTACCCAATATCTCCCTTACAGCGCGTCGAGCAACAACTCAACCAACACGGTTTAAGCAGGCAACCGGGCGAGCTATTTTCTGCCTGGTTCAATCGTATCGGGCATGAAGAACTTCTGGGTTTGCTGCCACTCCATTACAAATTGAGGTTTCACCCTGCGGGTGTCACAACGGCAGAACGCACATCCCTGGAACAACAAGTGCAAGCGTCCATTCAGCGCATCGAAGCGAAATACTCTGAAAACTGATCACTCACAAAACTAGCTGGTTGGTAACACTGATTGACCGTCACGGAGACTCTCAACACCGCGAACGGCAACTCGATCTCCCACTTCTAGCTCACCGGAAATCGACACTAATTCGCCTTGTCCCGCTCCTAACGTCACATTGACTCTATGGGCAACGTTCTCGGCATTGATCTTATAGACAAAACTACCCTCGCTACGTAAGACCACCGCATCTCTGGGTACGAACAGCGAGCGACGCTGCTCTGAAACGGCTACCGTGGCATCGGCAAACTGTCCAGCAGCGATTCTACTGGCCACGTCTTCCGGAACATCAACCAACAGACCGAAGGTTTGCGATTGACGATCAGAAACCTGAATCAGTGACTGGGCATTGGTTGAAAATTCCACGTCCGCTACTTTGATCGTAATCGGCAGTGACAGGTCAAGCCGGTTTAAGTAGGCAATCGGAACCAAGATTTCCACCTCAAGACTGGTGGGATTAACGATCCGCACGACACTGTCGCCCCGCCGTGCAAACTCTCCTGCCGCCACCAACCGCTCCACGACCACGGCGTTTGTAGGCGCAATAATTTGGGTTCGATCCAGGGTTTCCTGCAATTGCTCAATACGCGAGATAGCTACCTGAAAGTCGTTACTCGCGAGATCACGCCTTGATACCAGTTCGGCCAGTTGTGTCTTCGCCGCCAGATTTGCTTGTTGTAATTTTGAAAGCCGTTCCACCTCTCCATTCAAGTATTCAACATTAATCTTTGCTCGATCGGCAAGCAGTTGCTGCTCTTGTAAGCGCAGCCTGAGGTTGCGGTCGTCCACCTGGGCAATCACTTCACCCTTCACCACCCGGGTGCCTTCTGACAACACGCTAACCAGTTCACCGTCCACTGTCGCGGGCAATAGCACATCGTTACGACTACGAACAAAAGCATTAAATACCGTTGGCTGGCCGACACTCATTTCCCGAACTGGCTCCAGAACCACAGAGCTGGGCGGCGGCTCTTCTGCATGGACCAAAGCAGATACTGTAAATGTAACTAGTGCAAAGAGTAACTTCATGACGATTCCCCTAATTTTAGCGTCGAGATTCGACCGGCGAATTTCGGTGTTGGTATTTGAATCTGCAACAAGCTAGGTAGCAAAATGAGAGTAAACATCGAACTCACCAACATGCCACCGACAATAACAGTGGCAAGACCACGATAGATCTCCGAGCCGACTCCTGGAATAAGCATGAGTGGCAGCATGCCAAACAAGCTAGTTAAGGTGCTCATAAAAATGGGTCGGGCGCGATACTGGACGGCCTGGCGCACAGCATCCGCTGGCGACAAACCGTCCGCTTCCGCCTTGCGGGTTTGATCCACCAGCAAAATCGCATTGTTAACCACCAGACCTAACAAGATGATAAAGCCGATCATGGTCAACATATCCAATGACTGAAAAGTCACGAAATTTAGGAGTTTGAGACCCAACAATCCACCGGCAACAGAAATTGGCATTACCAGCAGCACAATCAAGCTATCTTTCGCGGAGCGAAACAGCGCCGCCATAATCATGAACAATATTGCAATGGCGATCGCGAAGTTCTTTCTAACTTCAGCCAGCGCCTTTTTCAACTGATCTGCGTTGCCGCGATAGCGTACCCCGGCACTCTCAGGCAGCAGTGCTTTGATCGCCGGCGTCGCCTCTGCCTGAAGTTTTTCTATCGCTTCTTCGAGAGTCACTTCCGGCGGCGGTGTAACATTAAGTGTGACGGTTCGACGGCCATCCACTCGCTGCAGATTCGTCGGCCCCACCGCTTGCTCAATCGACACCAGATCACCGATCTTTTGCACACCGCCGCTGGGCGTCGCGATAGGCATCGTGAGTAAGCTTTCAGGGTCATGCCACTTGTCGGTACGCACGAACATATCCATGCGCTGATTACCGTCAAAATATTCCCCGGCAAACAGACCACCAGTGTAGGCTCTGATGGTGCGACCCACCGCGGCGCGATCCAGTCCTGATGTATTAATGCGCCGATCATCGGGCACAACCAACAATTCAGGCTCGTTTAAACTCAAGCCACCACGAGCGAAGACGTTGGTGTTCTCCCACAAACCGCGAATCACTTCCTGGCCCTTACGAGCCGCTACTAATAACTGTTCTAAATCGTTGCCCTGGATATCCACGGCAATACTGCGACCACCGCCGCCGCTGGCGTTGAGCATAGAACTTTGATTCACAAACGGCGTTACGTCCGGGATCCCCACCAGAATGTCACTACGCAACTTGTTAACAAGCTCTGCCACCTCGTCAGGATTTTCCGGGTAGATATAAACCTGGGTGAAAAAGCCGTTAAAAGACGCAAAGTTGTAGGCACGGATCTTTGGCGATTGCTCACCGGTGTAGTAAGGCTGCAATCTCGCCACTACCTCAGGGGCTAGCTCATCGCGTATGGTTTTAACGTTCATGCCAGGTGGTAAATTGAAGTACACAATGATCGCGTCGATATTGGCCCTGGGCAGAAAGTCAATTTTTGGCGTTAGCGCCCAGATACCTAGTATTGAGGCAAATAAGATGCCGCCAATCCACCCCAGTCGCATTGATGGAGTTCGTGTCGCACCAGTGACCAGGTTGGCCAGAGCACGCCAGTAGCCAACAAACCGGTCCTTACCTACTGAGCCACCCACCCATTGCGAGGTAATCACGGGCAAAACTGTGAGTGCCGCAACCAATGACGCCATCACCGCGACAGAAATTGTCACAGCCAGGTCCTTAAATAGTTGCCCTTCGACTCCCACCATAAACAGCACAGGAACGAAGATCGCCACCGTGGTCAGGGTTGATGAAAATAGCGCACCGGACACCTGCCGGCACCCCTCTGAGATCGCGCCAGATAAGTTCATACCAGCTTGTCGCAGCCTAAAGATATTCTCCTGCACCACTATCGCGGCATCCATAACAAGGCCTACCGCGAATGCGAGCCCAGCCAGGCTAATCACATTCAAGGTGAGCTTGAGCACATCCAGCGCAATGAATGCGACTAATAATGAAATGGGCACAGTGAGGGTAATCAGCAGCGTGGCGCGGGCACTGTTTAAGAAGAAATACAATATGCCGGTTGCCAACAATATGCCGAGCAAAATATTGCCCTGCACCATCGATATGGCTCGGCGGATGTGCAATGAAGCGTCGAAACTGAGCTGAATACGGATATTTGCGTCCGCCAGTGGGCCCTCATTCAACTCAGCCAGCGCAACATTGAGTTCGTCTAGCAGTTCAACCGTGTTCGCCTCGTTCTGCCGAGTGATGGAAATATAGTAGGAGGGAAAGCCGTTACGTAGGCTGACGCCAACATTTTCCGAATAATCCACATCAATCGTGGCTATCTCATTGAGGTAAATAGGTTGTTCGCCGCGCCAACCCACCACCAATTCGCCTAGCTGATGCACCTCTTGTTCACCGAGGAATCTGACGGTGTAACGGCGCCGGCCAACATCCGCGAAGCCGCCAGATACGTCTCGGGCACGGGCGACTGAGGCCGCCACATCATCAACCGTCAGACCCAGCATGGCGGTACGCAAGGGATCGATCTCAATATTGACTTCTTTAGGCCGCCGGGCGTTCAAATTTACCTGAGCAACCCCTGGGATTCTTGCCAGCCGTGGCTCTACCACTTCTTCTATAAGGTCCTGATAAACAATCATGTCATCCACTGGATTACCTGGTGCCGCATACACCAACACCGAGGCAGCCCCCGGCAAGCCGCCATCACCACCGCTAGCAACGAAGGGCTCACCAGCGTCAGCGGGCACATCAGGCGCTTGATTCAGGCGGTTAATGACATCCAGCAAGGCTTGCTTCATGTCGTAACCAAGCTGGTAGTTCAACGTCAGTTGACCTTGACCACGCTGGACGCTGGAAACCATGGTTTCAATGCCAGAATTAAACTGCAGCATCTCTTCCTGGGGCTGAACGATGGCTTCTTCTACTTCTTGCGGTGCAGCGGACCGCCAATTATTGTAAATCGTGATCTGCGGGCTAGAGACATCGGGCAAGAGTTGAACCGGCAGATCGCTAATACTGCCGTAGCCAAACAGCGCCAGGAGGCCAATCAAGACCCAAACTGCACGGCGATAGCGAATCGATAATTCTGTAATGTTCACGGGACGCCCTTTGTAGGTATTTGTTATTGGCAGCCATTTTTATTCAAGAACCAAAGACCTGTCTGAAAAATGAGATAAATCGACGCCCCAGCAGGTTGTAATAAGCTTCCCGGCTGATTTTTTCAGCCGCAAATTTTCATTAATCTTCATTGATGAATGCCTCTTAGATGGTTTTTTTGTTTTTTTTCAATGAGTTGGCTCTCATTGCGTGCAAAATTTAACCAGGCCCAGAGGCTCAAAATATGCGATATGGAGCGTTGCTCTGGCCTAAGAAGCGTGTAATCATTGGCATACACACGACTGACGACTCAGTCATGGTGGGAAAAGGACTTAACCACTTATCTGAATTTCCCTGCTACTGTAGGAATAACGGGGTTTCTGGCTCCGTACCCCTTCAAGTCAACTCGGTGATCAGGTAGGATTTACGTCCTGCTTTTGTGGACTATACTTCGTGGGTGCTGTTTGTAGCTCTGCGGGATGCGTTTCACGATTGGGCTGTCGAACAAATAATGAATAGTAATAGCAATGGAGCAATCTCTATGAAGTCAATACTGAAAAGTATCGCACTACTCCCAGCAGCGGTACTTATCGCTAGCTGTGATAGTAGCAGCGGAGGGGGGTCAGCGGCCGTCGTAACACCTCCTGCACCGCAAATTAGTACTGCGGGTTCTGGTACCAAAGGTGTCATGATCGGTTCAACGGTTGTCATTACTGACGCCGCTGGTGCTGAGCTTGGTCGGTCTACCACTGGCGCAGACGGTAGCTACTCCGTCGCACTCGTTAATTCAACTCAAGGTGGCACGATCACAGGTCCTTTGACAGTCACGATTACTGGTGGTCAGACAATTTGTGACTTCGACAACGCCGGCACTGCAAACGACTGTCCGACAGGTAACCCAGCGCCAAATGACTTTGTCGCTTTCGGTACTACTTACGACTTGCCAGCGACATTCGCTATCCGCAGCCAGGTTGCGACTCCTAGCACTGGTACAGTAAGTCACATCACTCCACTGACTGAATTTGCAACTCTGAAAGCAATCGAAACAGCTGGTACTACAGCGCCAACAGCCGCTCAGGTAACCGCTTCACTACGTGCAATTTCTGGTCTGGTTGAAGCCGTGTCCGGTGTAAGCCTCGACGGGGTTGATATTTCTCAGTTCCAACCTGCTGACCTCACCAACACTGGCGGCGTCAACTCTTCTCCTGTTGCATTGGCAATTGCTGGCTTGTCGGCATCCATCGTCGGTGCCCAGGGCGCAAATGAATCGCTGGCTGCCACCATCACTCGTCTTGCTGCGTTAATCACGATTGATGCTAACGGTAATGTTTCAGGTACTGGTACCAACTTAGGCATACTGGTTTCAGCATTTGCACGTGGTCTTGCTGTAGCTGCTAATGCTTCTGGTAGCGGCGTTCTAGCTCAAGCTGCGAACAATGCTTCTAACCTGGCTAATACATACACCAACCTTGGCAACGCAACAGTAACTGTTCCACCTCTGAGCGTACCAGGCGATAACACCGCCGGTGTGGCAACTAAAGCCTTCGTGACTAAGCTTGCTCAAGCGGTAGCTGACGTGACTTCTGCTACTGGTGCTCAAGGTGCTGGTGAAGATGGCAGCGTGGGTGCAACAGAAGCCTTCGCTACAGAACTTGACACTATCGGTACTTTAACTGGCGGTAACGCAACTACAGCCTTTAGCCGATTAGACGCTGACCTTCGTGCAGCCGCTGCAGCACTCGATGCTGGTGAAAGCGTGACTGACGCAGTTGAAGCGGGCGATGCCGATGACGGTGTAGAGTACGTATTGACTAAAGCTGCTGACGGCACACTGACAGCAACAGGCGTTAGCTCTCGCTGGCCTCTTGCCTCTACCGCACAAAACAATCAGGTCACTCTGACTGCGGATACTGCCTCATCAACTACTACTGCCATTAACCTGGACAACGTAGTGTTGACCACACGTCAAGGTACAACTGTTGTACAAACCTTCACCGGTTCAGCAACTAACACCTTTGACCCAGCAGCTGGTACTGACTCGCCTACCATTACTGGTACGATCACTACCTCTGGCGCCACTGCAACAGCTTCAAGCTTCGCAATCAGCGCTTCAGGTACAGCGATCCCACGCACCGGTACTGGCGGCACTTACACTGCAACCTTCACGTTTGATGCCACAGGTACTGCTAACGACTTGACTCTGACCATCAACGGTACAGTTGGCGCGTCACTGCAGAATTTCACCATCATCTCAGCTTCTAACACTGGCGACACACCAGCTGGTATTAGCGGCACAGTGACTCGCACCGGCACCACCGATGTGAACACTCTGACTGACGGTAGTGCGACTCTGACACTGACTGTGACTAACGGCTCTGTGGTAGCAGATGCTA
>JBKAGC010000025.1:0-23709 GCA_046290215.1 Pseudomonadales bacterium
CATCGGCGCCGTTGGCAATAAAACCATGTTCACATTGGGCAACAAAGCTAATGGCAAACAGCGTCATGACCCCAATGGTTAATACATAACGGACCGGTCCAATTAGCTGACTCAACTGGGAGTCAGTTTCTGCCGAGACGATTTGTGCCGCAAAACTGATCCCCAGCACCCAGATCATTAGCGCCGCAGGTCGTTGAATCGCTGCCAGCAGCGCGTCATCCCAGACGGTATGGGTTTTGGCAGCTCTTTGTTGCAGCCGCTTAAAGAACTGCCTTGTCAGATAGTTGCCCACCACCGTCGCCAACACGACACCAAACACCTCGATCACCACTGGCTGGGTAACAAAGGCAATGACATCAGAGGTGGCAAGATCTTCCATGAACGGGTCGCATTAACTCAACAGGTGGCGAGAATACCAGCCATCGAGCGGCTCAGAAAGGCTCTGTGGTGATTTCCCTACTGGGATTTCTTCTCAGGTAAGCGCGCAAGGTTAAAATTTTTGGGGTAGCGCTTTGCTTGCCTGGCGGGTTGCTCTGAGGCTTTGGCTGCCTGTTCCGCCGTCGGTTTGCCTGGTTTCATGACGGAACTGTCTTGATTGGACTTGCCAGGCTCGGACTCGCCAGCCACTGCTCGCACCGCAAGTTGTTTCAGCCCAAGCTGGCCAAGTCGAATTTGCGCTTGCTTTGGACTTAAGCCTTTAAGCCAAACCTGATGAACAATTTGCCCAGCCACTAGCTCGGTTTTACCGGCAATGGTCAAACCTTCAGCTGCCAACCTGCGCTCCAGCGCCAGCGCTGCATCAATGCTAGCGAGACTCGCCACGAGAATCTCCGCAGTCACAGTAGCTTCATCCTTTGTCTCTTGCGTGGGCAGGTCCAGACTCAAACGCCAGGGTTCAATGCCCATCTTCTGGACCAGCAAGGCCGTGTCCTCAGAAAATTGATCGCCACGAACATACAGACGATAAACCAGCGCATTCGCCACCGTGGCAGATACGATGTGCACAGGCACATTGAGTCGCGTGCTTAACTGTAGCCTGACAGTCTCCGCCTTAGCGCTATTGTTGTAACTGCCCACAACAAAAACTGTTTCGGCGTATAGCGGCGCACTGCAAAACATCACCCCTAACACTATCGCCCTTGCTAGATAGCTGATCTTTTTATTTGTCATACGAACCATCCTAAGCCTGTTCAGACGTTATGTCGACGGGGTCAGGTAGTGAACAAAAAGCAAACTTTTGCTTGCCAGAGAGCAATCCCTGTATATAATCACAGTAACTGTATATAAATCCATGTACCTTAACGGGCTCATAGGAGCCGGGGCACACTGATCAGTTACAGCAACTAACTACAACAAGCCAGCAAAATGCGTTTTGTGAACCAGCATTTTTGATCAAGCAGTAAAAACAGGGAACGAGTGAACAGATGAACAAATTGACGCCACGCCAGGAACAGGTGCTTGAATTCATTAAGTCTCACATGGCAGCCACCGGTTACCCGCCAACACGCGCTGACATTGCCCAGGAGCTCGGTTTTAAGAGCGCTAACGCGTCGGAGGAGCACCTTAAGGCCCTCGCCAGAAAGGGCGCCATTGAAATGATTCCAGGGACTTCCCGTGGCATTAAGTTACCGGAAGATGAAGGTTTACCTATCGTCGGCCGCGTCGCCGCCGGTAACCCCATTCTTGCCCAGGAGCATATTGAAAATCATTGTCCTATCCCGGCTGACTTTTTCCGCCCGCAAGCAGATTACCTGTTGACGGTGCACGGTGACAGTATGATCGAGTGCGGCATCCTTGACGGCGACCTGATTGCGGTACACAAAACCCAGGATGTCCATAACGGCGACATCGTAGTGGCGCGCATTGAAGACGAGGTCACGGTTAAACGCCTGAAAAAGAACCGTAGTAAGTTTCAAGTGACCTTGTTGCCGGAAAATAAAGACTACTCCCCCATCGAGGTAGATTTACGCCATGAAGCTTTTGCCATTGAAGGGCTGATGGTGGGCGTCATTCGTCACTAGGTGACGCCTTCGTTAAAGCTGGCTTGATACCTGCGGGCGAACAAAAAAATAGCGCTGTAAAGCGCTATTTTTTTGCCTGGGGTTTAGGACACCAACTACTTAGCAGAGGCTTTCTTTTTGGCCGGGGCTTTTTTCTTGGCTGGTGCCTTCTTCTTGGCTGGTGCTTTTTTCTTGGCCGGCGCCTGTTGCTCTACCCAGGCACCATCCACATAGTCGGCTCGCCAACCAGAAGGTTTGCCTTCATCATTTTCCGTCATGACATAGTGTTCTTTCGTCTTTCGGGCAAACTTCACCAGAGACCGCCGACCCTCTGGGTCCTTAGCCGGCGCTCGCATTAAGAACGCATACTTCGGATCGATTTCGTTTTGGTGGGGTACTAACTCGTCCACGTAGGGGGCTCTGGTTTCACGATTTTTGGGAAACTGACTCGCCGCAAGAAAAATACCCGCCGCCCCGTCACGCAAGATATAAGTATCTTCGACCTTTTGACACTGCAGTTCCGGCATCGGCACCGGGTCCATCTTGGGTGGCGCTGGCTCACCACTACGCAACAACTTACGAGTGTTTTTGCAGTCCTCGGCAGTACAACCAAAATACTTACCAAAGCGCCCGGTTTTTAGCTGCATCTCAGCGCCGCACTTATCGCACTCAAGCACGGGGCCATCATAGCCTTTAATCTTAAACTCGCCCTTCTCAATCACGAAGCCATCACAGTCTGGATTATTACCACACACGTGTAGCTTCCGACCTTCGTCAATGAGATAGCTGTTCATGGCTGTATCGCATTTAGGGCAGCGCTTTTTGTTGCGCAAGATACGTGATTCTTCTTCATCATCGCCATTGACGCTCACCACCTCATCCCCGGAAATCAGGTTGATGGTTTGCTTACAACGTTCTTTTGGTGGCAGTGCATATCCAGAGCAACCGAGGAATACACCGGTACTGGCGGTTCTGATTTGCATATCGCGGCCACAAGCCGGGCACTTGATATCCGTGGGTGAAGGCTCATTGGCACGCATGCCGTTTTCTGACTTGGCAACTTCCAGGCGATTTTCGAAGTCCGCATAAAACTTGTTTAGCAAGTCCTTCCAAACCACCTCGCCTTCCGACACTTCATCTAACGATTCTTCCAGACCTGCGGTAAAACCGTAATCCAACAAATTCTGGAAATTCTCATCCAGACGATCGGTCACCAATTCACCAATTTTTTCAGCATAAAAACGTCGATTTTGCAGGGTCACATAGCCGCGGTCCTGAATCGTGGTAATAATCGCCGCATAAGTGGAAGGCCGACCAATGCCCTTTTTCTCCAGCTCTTTCACCAGACTGGCTTCGCCATATCGCGCCGGCGGCTTGGTAAAGTGCTGAGAAGGCAAAAGTTCTTTCAAATCGAGTTTTTGGCCTACTTCATATTCTGGTAACGGCGTCTCGTCTTCCTTCTTACCTGCAGGTGGTTGCGCCCGGGTATAACCATCAAAGCGCAGGATTCGACCACGTACTTTCAGTTCAAGATCCGCCGCGCTAACCAGAACATTAGTGCTAGTGTATTCCGCATTGGGCATTTGGCAAGCAACAAACTGACGCCAGATCAACTCATAAAGTCTCTCTGCGTCACGTTCCATACCGGCAATTGAGGTGGTCTTGACACTGACATCCGAGGGACGAATCGCCTCGTGAGCTTCTTGCGCACCTTCCTTACTAGAGTACAAGCGCGGCTCTTTTGGTAAATATTTTTTGCCATAGTCCGCTTCGATAAGGTCGCGGCAGGCGGCTACAGCATCAGCACTCAGATTAGTTGAGTCTGTCCGCATGTAGGTGATGTAACCCGCCTCATACAATCGCTGCGCCAGCATCATGGTTTTCTTCACCCCAAAGCCAAGCCTGGTACTCGCTGCCTGTTGTAAGGTCGAAGTGATGTAAGGGGCTGTGGGCCGTGTTTGGGTTGGTTTATCCTCGCGGCTCTTCACCACAAAGTCAGCGCCCTCGAGGACCTGCAACGCCGCATCCGTTTGTTCTTTGCTGGTGGGCCGAAAATTTTCACCCGCTTGTTTCACAACCTGAAATTTGACGGCATCGGCTTTACTTTGCTCGGCCAAATTCGCAAACACTTCCCAGTATTCCTCCGGGATAAAAGCGCGGATCTCACGCTCCCGTTCAACGATGAGTTTCACCGCTACCGATTGCACTCGACCTGCGGATAACCCCCGGGCAATCTTTTCCCAGAGTAATGGCGAGACCATAAAACCCACCACGCGATCAAGAAAGCGCCGCGCTTGTTGGGCATTAACCCGATGCATATTTAGCTCACCAGGTTCTTCAAAGGCGGCTTGAATGGCCTTTTTGGTAATTTCGTTAAACACCACCCGGCGGTAGCGTGACTCATCACCGCCAATGGCCTCGCGCAGGTGCCAGGCAATCGCCTCTCCTTCCCGGTCAAGGTCAGTGGCCAGATAAATATGGTCCGCATCTTTGGCCAGCTTTTGGAGTTCCGATACCACTTTCTCCTTGCCGGGTAAGATCTGGTAGTTGGCATCCCAATCATGCTCTGGGTCAATGCCCATGCGCGCTACAAGTTGCTTTTTGGCTTTCTCTTTTTTGTAAGCAGCTTTCTTTTCAGGATCCATCTTGCGGGTCTTGGCGGCTTCTGCGGCACGCGCCTTGGGATCGCTCTTGCTGCTCCCACTGGTGGGTAAATCGCGAATATGACCAACACTCGACTTCACCACAAAGTCGTTACCAAGATACTTATTAATGGTCTTGGCTTTGGCTGGTGACTCAACGATGACTAGGGATTTACCCATATAAACTTTCTCTACGCTGCTGTACGTGACTGATTTTAGGTCGCCAGCCTACCTGGCTGACCTCAAAGGGGCGACATATATAGTGGCAATTTTTAGGAGGGTCAAGGCCCCATTGCCTTTTTAGCTTAGCCGAACCTGAAGGACGATTGTCAAGCGGGACAGCAAAATCATTTCCCAACAGATTCACTTCGTGTCGGGTTATACGACCCTAAACTTCTACGGTTCGCTTAAGGAAATCAATCACTTCGGTGACTTCACCGCGTTCATGCCAGTAGAGGGAAATAAACTGATTTTTTTCTTCAATCTGTTTCACGTCAGCGGGTAAATGATCCACCTGAGCCGACAAATGGTCATACAAAGCCCCGTCTTTGAGCGCGCTCTGCGCATCAGCCCAGTACCATTGGCTGGTTAATTGCGGGCGCTTCTCAGCAGCAAACCGCAGCAGTTTCCAGCTGAGTTTCTCTGCCTCAAGGGCACTGCGGCCGCGGTGAATTCGATAGGCTGCCACAGATAATTCTCTGGGCAAGGCCTTGCCAGTAGTGGAACGGTGCTTTTTTGGGTCAGGATCGGGATCTTCAATCCTCACCAGTTCCACACTAATGCCTTTGCTCATGGCCAAACGGCGCTTGGTCATCTGCTCGCGCTGCTCCTTACTGGGTAAAACCCGAATAATCGGCGCAACAATAACCAGCAATATAATCGCGATAATCAGATAAACCATGGCAAATCACTCAGTACAATCAGATAAATACCCGGTTGAGCTTACCCTTTTTCCTGTGTAAGTTTACGCCAAACAACAATAATTGGCTGGTCATAGGAGCGATTCTGATGGGTGAATACAAACACATACTGGTTGCGGTCGACCTTACTGAGGAGTCTCATCTGGTTGCCCGGCGAGCTTGCAAACTCCGCCAGGAAAACAATTCAGAGATTAGTTGCCTGCACGTGATTGAGCCACTTAGCCTTGCCTACGGCGGCGATATCCCAATGGACTTGTCTACCATTCAAGAGCAAATCCAAGAAACCGCGAAGACCCATCTCGCTGAATTCGCCAAGAGCCTCGGCATTCCCCCTGAAAACCAACACCTGATCTTTGGCCGACCAGAAACAGAAATTCATGCCATGGCAAATCAGATCGAAGCAGACCTGATTGTGGTGGGCAGTCATGGCCGACACGGTCTGGCCTTGCTGATGGGGTCAACTGCCAACGGTGTGTTACACGGCGCTCCGTGCGACGTCCTAGCGGTCAGAGTAGGCAACTAACTGATCCCACGGCCAAATACCCAAGGGCAAATAAAAGCACCGACAGCCCTTATCAAAACCAGTTAAAAAAGTTATCGTCGCGTCATTAAATGTCATAGCGCGTCCGAGCAATGCCCTGGGCTAGATTCCAAGCCAAACTCCAGTATTTTACGACTGCCGTAGTCCTCCTGTTTTGCCCGTTGGCAACAGCGAGCTTCAACTACAGCGGTGACCAGTCGGCGAAAGAGTCACGCTACGAGCAACGCCAGACCTACAAGCAGTTACTTAATTATCTGGATGGCAATCAGTTCACGCGCTTCCGCAAAGAAAAGCAGGCCCTGGAGCACTATCCTCTCTATCCGTACCTTGAGTATCGCTACCTGATTCAACGCCTTTCCCGGCAGTCGCAAAAAGACATCGACCATTTCACCAGTCAGTGGGTAGACACTCCCCTGGCCAATCAGTTGCAGCAAAACTGGCTCTACTCGCTAGGTCGACGTGGCCAGTGGCAGGCCTTCGCGGCGGCTTACGACAGCAATGGCGACAATACCAAAGAGAATCAGTGTTTTTACCCCTACGCCCTACATCGCACCGGCAATACCGAGGCCGCATTGGAGGCAGCAGAGAAACTCTGGCTAGTCCCATTTTCTCAGCCAGATGAGTGTGATCCGATCTTTAAGATCTGGCGCGATAACAATCGTTTAACCCCGGAGATTGCCTGGCAACGCTATGAAGCAGCGATCATTGAGAATGAAATTACCCTGGCAAATTATCTCGAGCGCTTTTTGGACAAAGCCGATCGCGATGATGCCGCTCGCCTTAAGCGCTTCCATGTTCGCCCGCGACGTTTGCACCGGGAAACACTGCCTGACCTGAATTCAACGCGAGGTCGCAAAGCTTTCGAGAACGGCTTGTATCGACTAATTCGCCGCGACGCTAGCATGGCACTGGAGGTGCTTAAACCTCACCACGACACCTTGAGCGACAAACCGGATTTGCTGACGGAGTTTTATACCGACATCGCGATTCGCCTGGTCCGTAATGGCAAGGACCTGGCCTTGCTTGAAAACCTCCCGATTGACCTCACAGACAGCCAGGACTTGCTTGAGACCAGACTACTGCGCCACATTCGTGAGCAAAACTGGTCCACTGCGTTAACCCTGGCCAACTTGCTCGATGGCGAGCGTCGCGAGAGTTTGCGGTGGCGCTATTGGCGAGCAAGAATCCTTGAAGCCAACGGCGGCCTACAAGGAATCGATGAAGCAAATGAGATATTTGCGGCCATTGCCAGGGAGCGAAGCTTTTATGGTTTCCTGGCGGCCGACCGTATGGGATTCGCGTATAACTTCGAAGACAGTCCTGAGCCTATAACCCACGAACAAGTCCACGCCCTGGAGGAAACCCCTGGCGTCCAGAGGGCTCTTGAACTGTTTACTCTGCAAGAGCATACCCGGGCAAGACGGGAATGGAATTTTACCACCCGCCAGTTTTCGGATATCGAGCTTAGAATCGCCGCACGGGTTGCCGAAAAGTGGGGCTGGCACGAGCAGGCGATTAGAGCCATGATCAAAGCCAGGGCGTGGGACGATTTAAATCCCCGTTTTCCCCTGGCCTATAGAGACAACTTTGTTGCCGGTGCCCGGAGTGAGGACATCCCGGTGACCTGGCCACTGGCGATTGCCCGTCAGGAGAGTGCCTTTATGGTGGACGCCAGATCATCTGCCGGGGCGCTGGGCCTCATGCAACTCATGCCAGGTACTGCGCAACAAGTGGCACGGCAAACGAATACCCGGCTGCGCTCTAACAATGACTTGACCGATCCAACGATTAACATCGAACTGGGCACCGCTTATCTGGGCAGGATGTTTCGGCGTTTCAGCCATAACCGAATTCTCGCCTCGGCGGCCTACAATGCTGGGCCAAGCCGCGTCGAGCGCTGGCAAAACCCTGACTTACCTGCAGACGTATGGATCGAGACCATACCTTTTCGAGAAACCCGGCACTACGTTCAGAATGTCTTAATGTTCTCAACGATTTATGGCCGCAAGCTGGGCCAACAATCGCCAATGATTTACCAGCACGAATTACTCGACTTTGCCCCCATCCCCAACCTTGCAAGGGACGGCTTGACCCAGCTAAACAGTAGCGAGCAAGCGACGAAACCCGGCGACTAACAGGGGTTGCTCAGAATCTCGCACACTCCTCGCTATTTGAACTACGCTTAAACCTATACCGCGAAAAACTGATCGCGAAAACACTGTACCGAGGATCAAATGGCTGCTGCACCGAACGAAGACGGGGATAGCTGGTGCCACCTGCAGGAAACGATGACCATGCTGCAGTTAACCAGTGCGCAAATTCAATCGTCCATGTTGGACGGAGAAAACTCCATTTCTGAGTTAACCGGCACTTTACAAAACATTGCCGCCCTTGCGGAACAGGTGGAGACGTTACTTGAGTCTGACCCAGAGGCTGCACGAGCCTTGATTGCCACCATGAAATCTAACGTTAGCGATGGTGTTGTGGCCTGTCAGTTCCACGATCGGGTTACACAACGTCTCGACCATGTCACCACTAGCCTCGGCAAGATCGCCAACATTGTGACAACACCGGATCAGTTGCAAGATTTCGCCCAGTGGCGCGCCCTACAAGAAAGCATGAGCAATAGCTACACCATGGAATCTGAACGTCTCATGTTTGAGCAGATTATGATGGGGCGAAGCGTTGAAGAGGCCCTGGAGATTTATCGGCATCACTTCTCAACCAGCCAGGATGATGCCGACGAGGTCGAGTTATTCTAACCATGCATGATCAGGTTTTGATGGCACGTCAGCCAATCTATGACAGAAACATCAATATCGTTGCGTATGAGCTGTTGTTTCGTCAGTTACATCCTGATTGCGCGGGAGTCGTTGACGGCGATGCCGCCACCTCGGAAATTCTTATCGATGCTTTTACCCAATGGGATATCCGCGAAATTGTCGGCAATACACGAGCCTTCATTAACTTTACCCGGACGCTCATTGGCAAGCCGCTACCTTTCGACAAGCAGCACCTGGTCATTGAGGTATTAGAAGACGTGCCCATCGATGAACAACTGGTGCATGATCTTCGCACGCTGGCGAGTGAAGGCTATACCATTGCCCTCGATGACTTCGTCCACAGCGACAAAGCCACACAGATATTGCCTTTTGCCGATATAGTTAAGATAGACCTATTGCAGCTATCGCCAGAAGAGCTGGTGGAGCACGTTGAGCTTCTGAAGCCTTACAAGGCAAAACTGCTGGCAGAGAAGGTCGAAACCTACGAAGAATTTACTACCTGCAAAGCGCTCGGCTTTGATTTCTTTCAAGGCTACTTTTTGTGCAAACCCGAGATCATCAGCAACAAAAAAGTCCCTGCCAGTAAACTTGCGGTACTTGATCTCATGCAAAAGCTGCAAGACCCAGATATCGAAATGCAAACCCTTGAAAGTGTCATCAGTAGCGACCCTGTATTGAGCTTTAAAACCCTCAAACTGGTCAATGCTGCGAGCTACGCGAAGGTGGCGAAAATAGAATCCATCGGCCGCGCTATCAATTATTTAGGTATCAACACGTTGCGCAGCCTGGCAAGCTTGTTGGCGTTATCGAACCTTTCCGATAAGCCCAATGCCCTTAAGGATCACTCTTGTGTCCGCGCCAAAATCTGTGAACTCATTGGCGCCAGAATCGCCCCTGCCGAGGCCTCTAGCTACTTTTCAGTGGGGCTGTTATCCACGCTAGATGCTTATTTTGACAAAACCCTCGCCGAGACGGTGCAACTCTTGACCTTACATGATGACATTGAAAACGCCCTGATCCGCCGCGAGGGGAACCTCGGTAAGGCGCTCGACATAGCTTGCCATCTGCAAGCTGCGGAACTGGCGCAAATCGATTGGCGTTATCTGGCCCAACATCAAATAGGTCCGGAGCAACTCAACGAAATACACCACGCCAGCATCAACTGGTATCAGGGGATTCGCACAGCGACCTTATAGAATTGGGTATACTTCAGCCAATTGCTTTTTAGGATCAGCCAGATGCTATTTGATATCGGCGCAAATTTAACCCAGGAAGGTTTTCATCACGATTTAGATGACGTCTTGTCGGCGGCCAGTGCTGCAGGCGTGAGTAAGATTTGCGTCACAGGAGCCAGCCTTGAGGGTAGCGCCCAGGCGGCGACTATCGCTAACCAGCATGACCACTTATATGCCACGGCTGGCATCCATCCGCATCATGCCAAGCAAGCCAGCGAACATGGCATGGACGAGATCCGCAAGTTAATTGATCACAACAAAGTCATTGCAGTGGGGGAAACGGGGCTAGATTACTTCCGCGATTTTACGCCCAGGGCGCAACAACAAGCAGGATTTGCGCGGCACATAGAACTCGCCCAGGACACGCGCTTACCTATGTTTCTCCACGAGCGTGACGCCTACCCGGATTTTTACGACATACTAGCCAAACACCGTGACGGCCTCGGCAACCTGGTGGTGCATTGTTTTACCGGTAATGAAGAGGCTTTAGATGCCTATCTGAGCCTTGATTGCTACATTGGTATCACCGGCTGGATTTGTGATGAGCGCCGCGGCCAACACCTATTACCGCTCATCAAGAAGATCCCGCCAGATCGTTTGTTGATTGAAACCGATGCGCCTTACTTGCTGCCAAGGACACTGCGCCCAAAGCCTAAATCCCGGCGTAATGAGCCGAAATATCTGGCGCATATTTGTGAGTTTATGGCTGCCGTGTTAGAAACCACACCTGACGAATTGGGGCGACGAACCTATAACAACGCCGTTAGTTTCTTCGACCTATGAAGCTCCTGTTTTACACAACCCTTGGCTGTCATCTATGCGAACAAGCAGCACAGATTATCGCAGTGGTCGCGCAAAAGCGCAGCGAGCTTGAGGTAGTAGCGGTGGATATCGCTGACGATGACAATCTAATGGAAGCTTACGGCATTAGAATCCCAGTGGTTAAGATCCCCCAGCGCAGTACGGACCTTGGTTGGCCATTTGATGAAAGTGCCCTAACGAAGTATCTGGAGCAAGCCTAATGGTACTGCTGCAGTGTCACGGCATCAGCCATAGCGTCGGCACAAAATCTTTGTTTACAGATCTGTCCTTTGCCATTAACGAGGGCGACAAAATTGGACTGGTGGGTCACAACGGCGCAGGCAAATCCACCTTAATCTCACTGTTAGCGGGGACCGAGCCAGATTCTGGAGAGCTCAGTTACCGCCAGGACCTACGCCTGGAAACGGTAGAACAGTTTCTCAGTGACGACCTTTTGGATGACACTTTACTCCAAAGTCTGGTACGCAAGTTGCCATTAGATGAGCAGGACTTTTCCGCCTACAAGGCAGAGAAACTTTTAACCTCTCTGGGCTTTCGCGAAGGCGAATTTCAATATCGAGTGGCAGATTTAAGCGGTGGCCAACAGAATCGCTTGATGTTTGCCAGAGCGGTCATCAACGAGCCCACATTGATTTTGTTTGATGAGCCTACCAACCACCTGGACATGAAGACGCTGGTGTTTTTTGAGAATTACTTGA
This sequence comes from Pseudomonadales bacterium, assembly GCA_046290215.1. Taxonomy (GTDB): domain Bacteria; phylum Pseudomonadota; class Gammaproteobacteria; order Pseudomonadales; family Azotimanducaceae; genus JAHRVQ01. The sequence continues at coordinate 11,642 of JBKAGC010000025.1, forward strand.
AAGCCATGCAAGCAGCGTTTCTGATCATTTCTCACGATCGAAGCTTCTTGGATGCCGTCACCGATCGTACCTTTGTCCTCCGGGATGAACGCTTATACGAGTTTGCCATGCCCTACAGTGAAGCTAAGAGCGCCCTTGAAGCGCAAGACGAAGCTGCCGCAGAGAAACTCAAACAAGAAGAGAAGACCATCAAACAACTGACCGCAAGTGCAAAAAGACTCGCCACCTGGGGCAAGGTTTACGACAACGAGGATCTTGCCGCGAAAGCGAAAAGCATGGAGAAGCGCATCGAAAAGCTCGAGGCGGACAAAACCTTTGTGAGCCGTGGTTCAGGCCTCAAGCTACAGTTGGACGTGAAAGAATCACGGGCCAATCGCGCACTTCAAGTGGAGCAGCACAAGGTCTACTCACCGGATCAAAACGAGCTATTCTTCATTGAAGACTTTTACCTCAGGCCCGGCGACCGGGTGGCATTGTTAGGACTAAACGGCGCGGGCAAATCCACCTTTATCCGCGAGCTTGTAAAAGCTTACAGCGATCAAGCCACCGGCAGTATTCGCTTTAATCCCCAGTGTGAAATGGGTTATTACGACCAGGAGCTAGAGCAACTTGATGCTAGCGATGATCTCTTAAGCTGGCTGCGCAAGGCTTGCCATCGTGGCACTGAAGCAGATTTTAAAGCCGGATTAATTCATGCCGGTTTTCACTACCAAGATCACGAAAAACGAGTTCCAGTATTAAGCGGCGGTGAAAAAGCCCGGTTAATGTTTTTAAGCATTCGCATCAATCAGCCGAACTTCCTAATCCTGGATGAACCCACCAACCATATTGATATTCAGGGCAAAGAAGAACTTGAGGCGCAGATCCTGGACAGCAATGCCACGGTGCTAATTACTTCCCATGACCGGACATTTGTGGACAACATCGCCACGCGTTTTGTCCTGATTGAGTCGGGTGTTCTCCGTGAATTGAATTCTCCGGAGGAGTTTTACCAACTTTTGCTACAAGACACTGCCGCCACAGGCAAAACGAAACCCACTGAACAGAATACAGTGGCCAATGTTGATGCCAGTAGTGAGGATGAGTTACTGCAGCAGCTCATTGCACTGGAAGACAAACTTGCCGCTGACCTGGCGCGTAAGCCCAAGTTTCAAAAGCCGGCGCGCCAGGCAGAGTGGCAACAGCAAATCGAACAACTGCAAGCGCGACTTGATAACCTGGGCGACTAATCACGCTAGCATTTTTAAATGGGTTTCGCCTTAAACTGACGCGTCACTCTCAAGGGCATTGAGGATGGTGCAGCGGGTCGCTGACTCATCACCACCACAGCAAGCATCGGTAATTTTTTTGAGCGCTGCCTGCATTCTGTGTAACTCATCAATCTTGCCCTGAATCACCTCAAGCTTTTGCTCTGCGAGTTCTTTGACCTCACCGCAAGTGGCATCTTCTTTATCCACCTGCAAACTCAAAAGCTCAGCAATTTCACGCAGGGAAAACCCCATGTGCTTGGCGCGGAGAATAAACCGCACCTGATCCACCGCTGCCTGACCATAAAGACGATAGCCTGCGGGACTGCGTTTGGGTTCCGGCAATAATCCTTTGGATTCATAGAATCTCAAGGTTTCGTTGTTTGTCTCAGTCAGTTCTGCGAGTTCACCAATACGAAGTGCTGCCATTGTGAGCCTACCTTCACGTTTTGCGCTAAAAAGAAGTTCAAGGATAAAGCCTATAGTTTACTACAAGGTCAAATGTTGAATCTCCACTAAATCTCAACTCCGATGACTTTCTTGAACGGCAGACTTGAGCCTATGATGCCGCCAGTTGTTTCAGTGGAAAGTCATCATCAATACACCAAACCCCAACCTCAAGATCGCCGTGGTCAGCGGCGGCTCATCCGCCGAGGCGGAAGTGTCCAGAAGCTCAGCTAAAGGCGTCACTGCTGCTCTCAAAACGAACTACCACACGGTCACAAACTTCGAATTGGACTCGAGCTTAACCGCTCATCTAACTCAATATGCACCGGACGTGGTCTTTCCCGTTTTACACGGTCCTCCCGGCGAAGATGGGACATTTCAGGGCTACCTGGAAATTCTCGGCTTGCCCTACGTGGGCAGCAATGTGTCTTCCAGCGCCGTGGCCATGGACAAAGTGATCGCCAAACAAGTTTTTGCCGCAGCAGGCTTGCCCCTGGCAAAACAACAAGTTGTTACGAGAGACTTAAGCATTGCTGACTGCATCCAGCAAATTAGCCCCCTCGGCAACGATGTGGTGGTTAAGCCGGCGAGCCAGGGCAGCGCTCTCGGCGTCACCCGGGTGAGTAATGAAAATGAATTAGCCAGCGCTTTGCAGCAGGCGTTTCAATATGACCCGCGTTTATTGGTAGAAGAACGGGTGTTTGGCAAAGAAATTACCGTTGGCGTGTTAGAAACCGCTAATGGCCACAAGGCGCTACCGGTTACCGAAATTACGACACCTGAAAACGCCTGGTATGATTTTGAGCATCGCTATACCAAAGGCCTCAGCGAACATGTAATTCCAGCTCCGTTGAGCGAGGCGCAAATCCTGCGTTTGCAAGATATCGCCATCAGGGCACATAAGGCACTAGGCTGTCGCGATCTGTCCCGGGCCGACTTTGTTGTTGCTGACGACAACAGGGAAATTCTCCTGGAAGTGAATACCCTACCGGGCATGACCCCCACCAGCTTGTATCCAGATGCAGCGGCACATTTCGGCTATGACTTCGCTGCCCTGGTAAGCCTGCTGGTCGAGAGAGCGGCTAATCGCTAGCCGCTGCACTCAACCATTTCGTTAGTAATCGTAACCGCGTTCGTTGTGTTGATTAATATCTAGCCCTTCCGTTTCTTCATCCTCAGAAACTCTCAGGCCAACAATCACATCTACTACTTTGAGAATGACAAACGTGACAATAGCGGTATAAATACCGGTGGCGAATACTCCCAGTGCTTGAACACCGAATTGCGAGCCCATGGTCATACCCTCGTTGTAGCCTTGACCGCTGAACACGCCAAGGCTAGCGCTAGCAAATACTGCCGCAAGCAAGGTACCTAGCGCGCCGCCAACCCCGTGAACAGGAAATACATCGAGAGAGTCATCGATGTGCAAGCGTTGCTTGATCAGGTTAGTGGCATTAAAACAAACAAAACCACCGGCAATACCAATCAACATGCCACCTGCTGGGCCGACAAAACCAGAAGCCGGCGTAATGGTGCCAAGGCCCGCCACCATACCAGTAACCGCACCAAGGGCACTGGGCTTACCATACTTCACCCATTCACAAACCATCCAGGTGAAGGCCCCGGCTGAGGCAGATAAGTGGGTCGCAAGAATCGCCATCCCAGCATCACCATTGGCTGCCAGCGCACTACCGCCATTAAAACCAAACCAACCAACCCAGAGCATCGCCGCCCCTGTAACGGTCATCGTCAGATTGTGTGGCGGTAAGGGTGAATGGGGAAAGCCTTTACGATTGCCCATGACCAGAGCACAAACCAGCGCCGCCACCCCGGCAGTCACGTGAACCACGGTGCCACCGGCAAAATCCAGCAAACCCATGTTACCGAGCCAACCGCCGCCCCAGACCCAATGAGTCACCGGGCCGTAAACCAGCACCAACCAAACACCGGAGAAGATCAACATCGCAGAGAAGCGCATGCGCTCTGCAAAACCACCGACGATCAAGGCTGGAGTGATAATGGCAAAGGTCATCTGAAACATGGCAAAAACACTTTCCGGAATCGTGCCGGACATGGTGTCTTCCTGCACATTGGCAAAGAAAGCGTTACTAAGCCCCCCGACTAGTTCATTGCCGTCAGAGAACGCCATGCTGTAAACGCCCGCCAACCACAACATGGACACCAGGCAGGTAATGGCAAAGCACTGCATTAGCACACTGAGCACATTTTTGGTTCGCACCAGACCACCATAAAACAGCGCCAGGCCTGGCAATGTCATAAACAACACCAGTGCCGTTGATGCCATGATCCAGGCGGTGTCACCTGTATCTAATGAATCAGCCTGAGCCAGACCAGAAAAGAACAACAGAAAGATCGGTGCTAGCCGCGGCAGCGCACGATATGCCATAAAATCACCCCTTGGTTTCATGATACGTGTCAACGAATCGTGACAACGCTTTTTTGGGGTAGTGTAGCGACTCCGCCTAAGCGCCACAATCGACAGTTACGCACCAAAAATGGGCGCTACAGAGGTGTTTACGGCATATGCCAACGCTAAATATTCAGTGGCCAATTTAGAACAAACTATTACTGGATAGGCCGGTCTCGTTACGTTAAAACAGTAATCCGGCCTACCGAATCCCGACCGGCGCTTGCGTACCACTGAGCGGATTCACTCACTTTTGGAGCTTATTGCTATATGCGAAGACAGAAGAGAGACAAGAACGACCGGGCGTTCACCCGGGGATACCAACTAGGAGTTCACGGCAAATCGAAGGACCTTTGTCCGTTCAATGATAATGAGGCCAGGCAGGCCTGGTTAAGTGGCTGGCGCACTGGCCGCGAAGACAATTGGGATGGTTATATCGGCACTGCTGGTGTGGCCATGAGCGTAGAACCGGCGAAACAAGCCCGGTTAAGCAACTAACGATCTATCTAACTAACCATTCACTTAAGATTTGGCCTCGGTCCTGGCAATTTCCAGGGCCGAAGCCTCAATCAAATCAGGGCCGGCATAAATAAAACCGGTATATAACTGCACCAAATCCGCACCTAAACGAACTTTCTCGGCCGCATCAGCACCGTTCATGATGCCACCCACGCCGATCACGGCCATTTTGCCTTTGACCTCAGACACCACCAATTGTAAGGCGCGATTGCTTCTATCACGTAACGGCGCACCGCTCAGTCCGCCCGATTCACCGTAATATTTCGATTCAGTGATGGCACTGCGATCCACAGTCGTATTGCTAACAATGACCCCATCAAGCTCAAACTTCAGCAACTGACCACACACCTCGCGTATCTCATCCTCATCCATATCAGGGGCAATTTTGACCACCAGCGGTACCGTGCGTTGATGCTCTGCCACCAATTCTGCATGGCACTCTTTTAACCCCGCCAACAACCTCGCTAGCTCTTCGCCAAATTGTAGGGCCCGTAAGTCCTTGGTGTTCGGTGAGGAGATATTAATCGTGATGTAAGTAGCGTAACGGTAGACTTTTTTCATACAAGCCACATAGTCGGACAAGGTATCCTCGTTGGGAGTCAGTTTGTTTTTACCTATGTTGATACCAAGTACGCCATCAAAGCGGCTACGCCGGACCCGTCTCACCAGGGCATCAACCCCGTCATTGTTAAAGCCCATGCGGTTAATAATGGCCTGCTCCGGTTCAAGTCGGAACATGCGTGGTTTCGCATTCCCAGGCTGGGCTAACGGTGTGACGGTGCCGACTTCAAGAAAACCGAAACCGAGGGCAGCTAGTCCTTCTATGTAAGCGCCATCTTTATCCAGGCCCGCTGCTAAACCGACCCGATTGGGAAAGTCGATGCCCATCACATTGACCGGATCAGACACCTGGGGCCGCGCCACCAATCCGGACAAGTTGGTTTTACCAAGCAAACCAATGGATTGCATTGAAACGTGGTGGGAGGCTTCTGGTGGCAACAGAAACAGAAGATCACGGAGCAACTTGAATTTCATGGCAATCCTGCAGATGTGGAGCTTGAATTATATACGCCACAAATCAGGACAGCAGCTCAATGCCGATAAATTTATATTGGTCGTCGAAACTCAAGCGAAAACTACCCTGCACTCCCATGTGCGTTAAATAGGGTTGCAGCACACTGATGGGGAAGCGCACCGATTCGCCGCTCCGGGCAATCGCCCGAACTTGTCGCACATAAGATTGATAAACTTTCAGGTATTCGTCACGCGATATCCGAATGTCGACAATCAAAGAACGCATGAGCTAGAAACGGTTGCGACCGCCGGAGCTGGCCTGGGCAATGTCTAACAGTTCCCGAATTCCCACGGTAAAGACCGCGGAATCATTCGCGCTTGCCGAACGCATGCTACGCTGCAGACCTTGCCAACGATTAATTTGGTCTGCGTGCAGGGTCCGCCACTCACTAATCAGCTTGTCCGCCGACTTGCGCGACTTCTCACCAACAATACCCAGGGTAATGGCAACCTGTTGCCAATTGAGATCATCCTGCATGGTTTCACGCGCAATGGCTTGCCAGCGACTTTCAGTTTGGTATTCATGAATCCGCTGGCTGAACCAATTGAGATGGAGCTCGTCGCCAATCTGAAAAAACACCTGGGCAACTTTTTGTACGGTTGAGCCGCTGCGCTCGGCCGCTTCAACGATTCCTAACACGGAATATAAGTGGTGCGCTGCCGCGACATAGTTAGCCAGATCTTCTGGCACCCCGGCTTTAGTAAAACGCGCCACTTTAGACCGCCATAGATCGCCCTGGTCACCGCTTAACAGCGGCTCTAATTGATTAACGAGTAAGGTAACACCTTTGCGCAAACGTGGAATTTCAGCTTCTAACGTCTCAGTACGACGCCGGTTGCGCAACAGCCAGCGAGTGGCCCGGCGCACCAGGCGGATCAAATCAAGCACCAGCTCCTTTTGCAGGTCTGGTTCAATCTGGTAGTCCAAATCACAAATTTGCTGTTGATAATCTTCAATGGCAAACACATCTCGTGCCACAAGATAAGCATGGGCGATGCGCTCTGTGCTACTGCCAGTTTCATAAGCCATCCGCTGGACGAAACTCATACCCATCAAGTTGACCATACCGTTGGCAATCTGAGTGGCCGCCAATTCACGGTGCAATTGGTGGTTATGTAGGGCCTTGCTGTACTTCTTCACCAGACGTTCTGGAAACGCCACCAGGAGTTCCCGGGCCAAATAGCTTTGATCGAGTATGGCTGACGCGGCCAATTCCTGCTTGATATCAGCTTTCACGTAACTGGTTAGCACCGCCAGTTCCGGCAACGTGAAATGATCCCCTTTGCTGTGTCGATCATTAAGCTCATCTTCGCTGGGTAAAAACTCAAGTCCGCGATCCAATTTGCCATCTTCTTCCAGGGCTTTAAGCAGCGCCGCATACTCGAGATTACGCTTACCTACTTGATGCTGCATGAGGTTTACTGCAAAGGCTTGATCATAGTTGTTTTGCAAGACAATCTCGGCCACGTCATCGGTCATGGCACGAAGTAAATCTGAGCGACTTTTTTCCGTCAGCTTGCCTGACTCCAATAAGCCATTCAGCAGGATCTTAATGTTCACCTCGGCATCGGAGCAGTTCACACCACCAGCGTTGTCAATAAAGTCAGTAAAACAAACGCCGCCGTTTTGGCAAAACTCAATTCTTGCGCGCTGGGTCATGCCGAGGTTACCGCCCTCACCCACCACCTGGCAGCGTAACTCGCTACCGTTGATGCGGATGGCATCATTGGCTTTATCAGCCACTTCAAGATGGGATTCATACTTACCTTTCACATAAGTGCCAATACCACCATTCCAAAGCAGGTCTACCGGAGCCCGGAGCATGGCGTTAATTAACTGATTAGGGGTTACAGACGCCCCTTTTAGGCCAAATAACTTTCGCATCTCAGGCGTTAAGGTGATGGACTTGGCGGAGCGTTCAAACACACCACCACCTTTGGATATCAGGCTGGTTTTATAGTCACTCCAACCGGACCTTGGCAGATCAAACAAGCGCTGCCGCTCTTTAAAGCTCTTGGCCGCATCAGGCTCTGGATCGACAAATATGTGCAGGTGATTAAAAGCGCCAATGAGACGAATTTTGTCTGAGAGCAACATGCCATTGCCAAATACGTCGCCAGACATATCGCCTATGCCAACCACCGTAAACTCGTCCGCCTGAACGTTAATGCCCTTATCACGGAAGTGCTGCTGCACCGAGCGCCAGGCACCTTTGGCGGTGATGCCCATGGCCTTATGGTCATAGCCTACGCTGCCACCGGAGGCAAATGCGTCACCCAGCCAAAAGTTGTTGGCAATGGAAATCTCGTTAGCAATGTCAGAAAACGTCGCCGTGCCTTTGTCTGCGGCCACTACCAGATAGGTATCTTCAGGATCATGACAAACCACGTCCCTGGGCGGTACAACTTTACCCTTTACACGATTGTCGGTGACATCTAGCAATCCCTGGATAAAGATTCGATAACAGGCAATGCCTTCTGCCATGATCGCATCCCGACCTTCATCCACCGGTAATTGTTTTGGCAAGAAACCACCCTTTGCACCCACTGGCACAATCACCGAGTTTTTCACCTGCTGGGCCTTCACCAATCCCAGCACTTCGGTGCGATAGTCTTCGGTACGATCCGACCAGCGGAGGCCGCCGCGGGCAATCTTACCGCCGCGAAGATGGACACCTTCAACTCTCGGTGAGTAGACAAATATCTCAAACGCCGGCACTGGCTCAGGCATCTCAGATATTTCTCGCGGCAAAATCTTCAGGGAAACATAGTCTTTCGCGACGCCATCCTGATACTGATAAAAGTTAGTGCGCTGGGTGGCAAGGATGATTTCCAACAAACCCCGCAGGATGCGATCTTCTGCAAGATTCTCCACATCGTCACCGATCTTTTGCAGAATCGTGCTCTTTAAGCTGCTGGCGTCGCGACTTTGCAGCGCCGGGTCGAACCTTAGCTTAAACACCTCAAATAACTGCCTGGTAATACTGGCATAACGCGCCAAACAGTCGGCAATAAACTGTTGGCTGTTGGCATTTTGCAGTTGCCCGTAATAACGAGAATAAGCCCGGATCAGAGAAATCTGCCGGTGGTCCATGGTGGCTGCTGGCACCAGGCGATTAAACGCATCATTTTCTTTGCCGCCATGCCAGATCGCGGAAAATGCCTCTTCAAAGATCTGTTTCAGGGCACCAAATTCACTGGCCGGCGGTGTTGTGAACTCAAGAATAAAGTCATGTACCCAGATGGATTCTTTTCGTAAGGTCAGCTCGTAAGGGTGCTGCTCCAGAGTCTTCGCCCCAAGATTCTCCAAAATTGGGATCACATCTGACAGAGGCAAAGCACTACCGCGATGAATCAGCTTAAGATGTATTTCACCCTTTGACTGATACAACTTCAGCGCTAGCGGCTTTTCATTGTTAAGGTGCTCAATCAGGCGCAAGTCCCGATAGGCTGACTTAACCGGGTAGTCCGCCTGATAAACCAGGGGGAAAGTCTTACGATAGGTGCGCCACAGATAATCTGCCGCGGCTTTCGGTTCCGATGCATATAACAGCTCTTCCAGATCATCTGACCAGGAGCGAGTGAGCGCGAGGATTTGCTCCTCGATGGCTTCTAAGTCGACTTCCACCGGGTGCTTTAGGCGCATCACAAAGTGGGTTCGGGTTAATGCAGATTCTGAGAAGAACGTTGAGAATTCAGCATCGGTTGCCTGAAAGGCCTTCACCAGGATCTCTTGAATCTGCATGCGGAGCTCGGTGTCGTAAGCGTCTTTCGGAACATAAACGATGCAGTTGGCAAAATAGTCATCTTGCCTCGCCAAAACTCTGACAATCCGTCGCTCCTGCAACCGATAGATCTTTGTCACCAGGGATTGGAGTTCTTCTCGCTCTGCATAAATAAGCTCTTCCCGGGGCAAAATCTCGATAATGCGAGACAACTCCCGGCCTTTATGACTGGTGGGCTCAATTTCTAACGTCTCGTGAATGTCTTGCAGCTTGCGCCGAACCATTGGGATTTCAAATGGATTCTGGTTGTAGACCGTGGAGGTAAACAAACCGACAAAACGGCTCACCCGTTGTAGTTTGCCGTCCTGGCGCTGCGCAATGACGATACCGTCCAGGTAAGCAGGCCGGTGTACCCGGCTCTTCAGGGGCAGCTTCTGCAGTTGTAAATCACCCAGGGGAGGTTGCAGTGGCAAACCATCGGCACTCATAGACGGCCGCGCCAACCCTAGGCGAGAGTCTTCAACCAACTTGAGCCGGCCCTTGCCGGCTGGCTGATACTCCTCATAACCTAAGAAAGTAAAATTGTTGGCGTAAAACCAGCGCAGCAGTTTACTGGCCTCGCCGCTCTGCGTCTCATCGGCAACATCATCACTCCAGAGCAACAATTGCCGGCGCATGTCGGCGAAATCGTCCACCACACACTTCACCAGGCGTATCACTCGATAGAAATTCTGGGTAATCGGCTCTGCCGCGCCAGTACCTTCTACTTCAAGCCGAATAAGGCTTTCATTGGGGTTTACGGCGGAGTCAATGACAATTTTCTTCCCAGAGCGCAGCACCCCCATTAAACACTGCTGCACATCCAGCAACACCAGGTCCATCCGGCCCAGCTCCATACGCAATGAATCCAACAGAAAAGGTAAGTTGGGGCTGGCTACCTCAATGATCGTGGTATGCTGCTTGGATTCCAGCACCCTGACCTGGGGCGCTTCGCCATCAAACTGCTTGTAGAACTGCCAACTGCCCTCTACTTTGCTGATGATGGTGGGCCAATCGGATTCGCTCAACTCAGCCAGCGACCGGTCAGCAAAGTAATAGTCTGCAAATTGCTTGAGCGCTTCACCGCCTGACTTAAGCTTACGCTGTAGTTCATCGCGAAAATCCGTTTTATTGGCAACTTTGACCATATCTCGCTCATCCTGAAACTGTGGTGTCCATGGTAACAATTGAGGCACAAAAAGCACTTGAGATATTTATTTGCGCCCCTATCTAATGATAGCTCAGTCGTGTGCGATCGCTCGTCTCGAACCAATCGGGTTTGTTGTGGTCTATCCAAGCAACTCAGCGGTTTAACGGGTTTTCAACCCATCGCACCGCCATCCGAGTTACTATAGAACCTTAGTTAAAAACATAAGCCCGGCGAACTATGCAGGAATCGACGCAACAAACTATGCAACACCGTGACCAGATACTTGAACTGCAGAAATACCTTGATGATCAGATTATAGGCCAGCAAAAGCTGGTCAACCGATTACTCATTGCACTGCTTGGCAATGGCCACCTACTGGTGGAGGGCGCACCAGGGCTAGCGAAAACCAAAGCCATCAAAACCCTTGCTGAGGGAATTGAGGGAGAATTCCATCGCATTCAGTTCACCCCTGACCTATTACCGTCGGATGTTACGGGTACCGAGATCTACCGTGCCCAGGAAGGTACCTTCTCATTTCAACGGGGGCCAATTTTCCATAACCTGATTCTCGCCGACGAAATTAACCGGGCGCCAGCCAAAGTACAGTCGGCCTTGCTCGAGGCCATGGCAGAACGGCAAGTCTCTATCGGCCGCCAGACATTCCCCCTTGAGCCCCTGTTCCTGGTGATGGCAACGCAAAATCCGATTGAACAGGAAGGCACCTACCCTCTGCCCGAGGCACAACTGGACCGCTTCTTGATGCATGTCACGATCGATTACCCGGATGCAGCCTCAGAACGGAATATCTTGCAGTTGGTGCGCCAGGAATCAATTGCACAGAGTGCTCAGGTTAAACCCGCACAGCCTAAAGTCTCCCAGGCAACCATCTTCGCCATTCGCGAAGAGATTTTAAAAATGCATATGGCGCCGATTGTTGAGGATTACATTGTGCAATTGACCATGGCTACCCGCCAACCAGAAATGTACGGAGACGATCTTGCCAACTGGTTAGACTTTGGCGCATCGCCTCGCGGCACCATTGCTCTGGACGTCTGCGCACGCGCCAATGCTTATTTGCAAGGCAAAGACTTTGTGTCGCCGGATGATGTCCAGGCAGTGGCTCACGATGTGCTTCGCCATCGCATTATCGTCAGCTTTGAGGCCGAAGCAACCGGTATTACCCCGGATAGAGTCATTGATACTCTATTGCAAAGAGTGGCTGCGGCTTAATTTAACCCTGGAACGAACGATTGATGACCAGGCTGCAAGACACTAGAGTCTCGTTTACCACCAAGGGCGGTGCCTACACGGACACCACGGAACTTATTCGCCTGCGCCATGCGGCAAAAGAGCTCCCAGCACTGCAGCTTAACCGATCCCAGAACCCGCTATCGGGCATGCTCACGTCAAATTTTAAAGGCCGCGGCATTGATTTTGCT
>JBKAGC010000026.1:0-23578 GCA_046290215.1 Pseudomonadales bacterium
GTTGGGCCGGCAGTGATCACCACATGCTTGCCGCCCAGTTCCGTGGATGGAAACAGTTCACTTACCGCTTCGACCAGCTCAGGCACATCCAGTAAACGACCTTCACCCACCTCGCCACATGCTTGTAAGCCACTCGCGGGCCCAAGGACATAGCTTGTAATGGCATGCAGTTTCTCGATGTTGGTCTGGGTTGCGGCATTGTTCCACATGGCCTGATTCATAGCCGGCGCTACTGCCAGAGGGCATTCCGCAGCCAGACATAATGTGCTGAGTAGATCATCGGCCTGACCGCTCACCAGGCGAGCGATAAAGTTGGCGCTAGCGGGAGCAACCAGAATCAAGTCGGCCCAGCGCGCCAACTCAATATGCCCCATCACCGATTCTGTTTCTGTGTCTAATAAATCCGTATGAACCGGATTGCCAGACAGTGCTTGCATGGTCAGTGGTGTAATAAATTCTGTAGCCGCATCAGTCATGACTACCCGCACCTCGGCGCCCTGGTCTTGCAAACGCCGGGTCAGGTCTGCTGCCTTGTACGCAGCGATGCCGCCGGTGACGCCCAGCAGTATTCTCTTGTTAGTTAAGTTCATTAGGGCTTTTACGCACAAAAGATGGAGTTAAAGACGACAGCCGACCGAAACCGGGGTGGGTAAAGATACCACTTTCCTGTTTCTCGGTGTAAGTGCTTATTCACGTCGAGACTATGTGATGGTGATCTAGAGAGGTAAGCCATGGGGCAATCCTGGCCAGAAAATGAACGACCCAGAGAAAAGCTACTTGCCAGAGGACCTGGCGTACTTTCAGACGCAGAATTATTGGCGCTGTTTCTGCAAACCGGTGTACCAGGTAAACCGGTGTTAGCTCTGGCGTCCGAGTTACTCCAACAAGATGAGGGCTTACACGGACTTATGGCGATGTCGTTGCATGAATTTACCGCACGTCCTGGGCTTGGTCCTGCCAAATATGTGTTGCTACAGGCTGCCCTTGAGCTGGGTGAACGTTGCATGTTCGGGCGCTTACGACAAACGGAGGCGCTGCTCGATCCCGACAGCACCCGAAAGTTTTTGCGCAGTAAGTTAGGGGATTATGGCCGGGAGGTGTTTGCCTGCATGTTTCTCGATTCCCAGCACCGCCTGATTAGCTATGAAGAGCTATTCTTCGGCACCATTGATAGTGCTAGTGTCCACCCCAGAGAGGTTGTGAAACGGGTTCTCGTGCATAACGCGGCGGCGGTGATTTTCGCCCACAATCACCCGTCGGGGGTTGCAGAACCCAGCCAGGCAGACCAACGGATTACCCAGCGGTTAAAATCAGCCCTGGCGCTGATTGATGTGCGTGTTCTCGATCATATGGTGATTGGTGATCAGGAAGTGGCGTCGTTTGCAGAAATGGGCTTGATCTGAAGCATTTCTATTTGAATCGACATGCTTGTTCTGGTATAAAGCACGGCTCTTTGAGCTGCTCCCGGTAAAACCGGTGTAAAGCGGCCTAAACTGTCATTCTGTATGGCCATTTTTCGCCCTGAAATGGTCACAAAGTTGAAAAAGGCGTTCAGATCATGTCAAAGGTATGTCAGGTAACCGGTAAGCGTCCGGTGACAGGAAACAATGTTTCCCACGCGAACAATAAAACACGACGTCGGTTTATCCCGAACGTCCACGACCACAAGTTTTGGCTCGAAAGCGAAAATCGCTTCGTCAAACTGCGTGTCTCTACAAAAGGCATGCGCATCATTGATAAGCGCGGTATTGATCAAGTAGTTGCTGATCTGCGTGCTCAGGGAGAGAAGGTCTAAGCCATGCGAGATAAAATCAAATTAGTATCTTCAGAAGGTACAGGTCACTTTTACACCACGACCAAGAACAAACGTACTATGCCGGACAAAATGGAAATCAAAAAGTTTGATCCAGTTGCCCGTAAGCATGTGATCTACAAAGAAGCAAAAATTAAGTAAGCAACTTTTCTCAAGCTACATAAAGAGTTGTACAAAAGACCGGCTTTTAGCCGGTCTTTTTTTTGTCTGGGTTTTGTCTAGGCGTTGTCAGAGTTTTAGCTCGGCCGCTAGCCGGCAGCACGGCGTTGAAGAAAGAGATTACCAAACTGATCAATGCTGAAGTCCCAATGAGGACCAACGCGGATGGTTGAGTGCTCATCTAGAACCAGGGCTGGACCCGTAAAGGTTTGACCCACAGGTAGTGCTTGTCGGGAGACAATTCCGCTGTCAGAGACACCTGCTCCGGTATTATCTGGTGCAATAGCAGGCAATTCTGGCAAGGGCTCGGTGCCTTCAAGGTGCACTCGGCAGTTTAATAGTTCCACGGGCCGTTCCAGACGGTGGCCAAATTGTTGCTCATGGGCAGCCCCAAAGCGTGCCACGGCATCGTCAATGTCACCGGTATATGAAATGTTCAGGGTAGAGGTCTGGCCAAGGTATCGCAGGTCAAGGCTCGCGCTTGCCATTGGTGAGTGGACGCCCTCCGCAGCAAGTTCTGTTCTGCCGGCACGTTCCAGTTGCGCGCTGAGGCGATCCACATCGGCGCTAGTAATGTCAGATGTCAGTGTCTGGGCGGTTCTGATCATTTCCCGCCCTGGATGGCTGGTTAGCATCCCAAGGGCAGATAAAACCCCACCATGAATAGGCACGAGTATTTCTGTCATCTCCAGTGCATCCGCTAGATCACAAACGTGTAACCCGCCGGCGCCGCCAAAGCAGACCAGGCTAAACTCTCTGGGATCATGGCCGCGATTGATAGAAATGACCCGTAGCGCTTGCACCATATGCTCATTGGCGATTGCAATAATACCTGCAGCAGTTTCCTCGATGGTTTGGTCAAGCTGCGAGGCAAGTGGCGCAATGGCAGCTTGAGCTGCCGATAGATCTAAAACCAGCCCATCGGCCAGGGTGGCATCCTGGGGTAGTCTGCCAAGTATCAGGTTGGCATCAGTCACCGTGGGTTTGCTACCACCGTTGCCATAACAGGCTGGGCCGGGGCTGGCTCCCGCGGACTCGGGTCCAACTCTGAGTAAGCCGCCATCATCCACATAAGCAATGGAGCCGCCACCAGCGCCAATGGTGTGGATGTCCGCCATGGGCACGCCAATGGGAATGCCCGCCACCTTGCCTTCATTGGTCAGGGTAATATTGTTTTTAATGAGAGCCACGTCTGTTGAGGTGCCGCCCATATCAAAGGTCAACAGCTGACTTTTATTGGTATGAGTACCAATATACTTCGCGGCAGCAAGCCCACCTGCTGGTCCGGAAAGCAGCAGGTTTACCGCCCGTTGCGCGGCAAGCTGAGCCGCAATGGTTAAACCAGATGATTGCATGATGGCAATGGGTGCAGGGTGTAAGTCCTCTTGCAGAGCTTGCATATACTTCGCGATACGGGGTCCTAACCAGCTATTTGTCCAGGTGGTAGCGCCGCGTTCGAACTCCTTATATTCAGGCAGAATTTCGGAGGATCTAGAAACAAAGTAGTCGTCCTGAAACAATGCCTCAATGGTGATCTCTTGCTCTGGGTTGAGGTAAGAAAACAACAAATTGATGGCGATGGCTTCGGGCTTTTTAGCTGCCACCGCCGACTTCAATTCAGCGAGCGTCTGTTCATCGAGACTTTGCAATATTTTGCCATTTGCGTCGGCCCGGGCAGGCACTTCGAACAATAGTTCAGGATCAAGGGGAATCTCGTCTTTGCCTGGGCTGAGGCTGTATAACGCCTTTCTTGTCTGGCGACCGATGCGTAAGACGTCTTTGAGACCCTCATTGGTGATGTAAGCGGTCCTCGCGCCCTTGCCTTCCAGCGCAGCATTGGTCGCCACGGTGGTACCGTGCACAATACTGATGGTGCCAGCACGGACCTGATCTATTAGTCCTAGCTCTTTGATGCCGCGTAAAATCGCTTGTTGTGGTTCTGCCGGGGTGGATAACACTTTATGTACGCGCCAGCGAGCGTTCGCCAGATCGAGAAGCACAAAGTCGGTGAAAGTACCGCCGGTATCTATTCCTAAAAGGGTCGTATTTTGCACGTCGCCACACTATCCCAGCGAAACGAAAAATGCCATGCTGGGGTGTCCAAACCGCCTTATATCTTGTTTTGCCAGAGTTACCCGAAGTTGAAACTACCCGCCGCGGCATTGCTCCCCATGTCAGCGGTCGCACGGTAAAAACCATGTTAGTGCGTGAGCATCGACTGCGCTGGCCGGTGGCGGAAGACATGCCACAGCTCATTACCGGCTTAACCTTTCACTCTGTGGATCGCCGCGGCAAATACCTGTTGCTGGTAACGCCCCGGGGCCGATTGATGATTCATCTTGGCATGTCTGGCAGTTTGCGAGTATTGCCGCTTCATATCGCGCCGGAAAAGCATGATCATGTGGATCTTGTCCTGGATAACGACCAGGTGCTCAGATATCGGGATCCGCGTCGGTTCGGTTCATTTTTCTGGCTAGCGGATACGCAGTCCCATAGTTTACTGGATTCCTTAGGACCTGAACCTCTGTCCGAGGCCTTTACCGGCGACTATTTGTTTCAGACCTCGCGGGGACGCAAGGTGGCGGTGAAGCAGTTTCTCATGGACAGTAAGGTGGTGGTGGGTGCTGGGAATATCTACGCCAATGAGTCTTTGTATCTAGCCGGTATTCACCCCGAGCGGCAGGCGGGCAGCATCTCGCGTAAGCGGTATCAAATGCTTGCGAACTATGTGAAGCAGGTTCTAGCAGCTGCCATAGAAGCGGGCGGCACCACCTTACGAGATTTCGTCAAGGAAGATGGTCACCCTGGCTACTTTCGCCATGAGCTCAAGGTTTACGGTCGCGGTGGTGAAGCTTGTTACCAGTGCGGTAAAGCCCTAACAGAAATTCGCCTGGGGCAACGAACCACAGTGTTTTGTCGCCGTTGCCAGAGTTAGCTTCTAGCTAATCTCTCCGGCCATTAGCGCCTCGTTCACAGCGGGGTGAACAAACTTACTGACATCGCCGCCGTAGCTGGTAATTTGCCGCACCAGTGTCGATGAGATGTAGGAAAATTCCTCTGATGGCGCCAGGAACACCGTTTCTAGACCCGGTTGTAGAACCCGGTTCATGTTCAGCATTTGGAACTCGTACTCAAAATCCGTCACGGTTCGAATGCCCTTTAAGATCACTTCAGCCCCAACCTCCTTGGCAAACTCCACGGTGAGTTGGTTAAAACCTACCACCTCGACATTGTCGATATGGGCAAGTGCCTGCTTGGCGAGATTGACGCGAAGCTCCAGCACGCTGGGACTTTTGTGGGGGCTGGTGGCAATACCTAAGACCACCTGGTCGAAGATTTTTGCTGCCCGCTCCACCAGATCTGCATGGCCGTTATGGATGGGATTAAAAGTGCCGGGGTAAAGTACTTTGGTCATGGTGACGCTTGTTGATTAAAGAACCAGCGAATCATACCTAATGCCCGGCCAGATGCCACCCTATGGGTTGGCGTGGCTGAGCAGCGCATAGTGCACAGCACCGGCTCGTTTTTGGCGAATAATCTCGTATTCAGGTTTCGCTGGCACGGGCTCAGGTGTTTCCACGTACAAGTAACCATCCGGTTCGAGGCAAGCCAGACAGAGATTGATCAGATGGGAACAATCGCCATCAGCAAACGGCGGATCTAAGAAGATAATATTAAAACGATCGCGGCATTGTGCCAGCCAGGCTCTGGCGTCAGCAATTTCACATTGGAATGTCTGTTGCGGCGCCCCTAGCTCTTTGAGCGATGTGCGAATACTCGCGGTTGCCTCGGCAGCACTGTCCAATACTGTGCAGTGAGCCGCTCCCCGGGATAGTGCCTCCATGCTCAAAATGCCGCTGCCGGCGAAGGGTTCGAGACAGCGAGCGCCGTAGACTTCGCCCTGCAACCAGTTAAACAAGGTTTCCCTGACCCTGTCTGGCGTTGGCCGAATCGCGGCCACGGCAGCAAAAGAGACCTGCCGGCGCCGCCAGTCACCGCCAATAATCCTCAAGGTTCGGCTCAAGCTGGTTGGCTCCGGGTTTAGGCTGAGGGTGGTAACTCTGCTGGCGCCTTGTTACCGGGCGCAGGTGCAGAATGGAGATACAACTCCCGCTGGGGATAGGGGATTTTAATACCTTGATCCCGTAGCTGATTAAAAATCTTTACGAGAATATCGCTGCGGACGTTATTCAAACCTTGTTCAGGGTCGCTAATCCAAAACTGTAAATCAAAATCGATGGAGCTTTCGCCAAGGGCAATTAAGTTACACAGGGGCTCTGGCTCCGCCACCACGCGTGGATGATCCTGAGCAATTTTGATGGCCATTGCCTGAACGGCTTCCACGTCCTCCGTTTCATAGGAAACGAAAAATGGCGCGTGAATTCGCACAACCCGATCAGACCGGGACCAGTTGGTCACACCTTCATTCATAAACCTATCATTGGGCACGAGGATCTCCGTACCTTCGCGGGTGCGGATCGCCACATAGCGACCTTGCATGGACGTGACCCAGCCCATTTGCCCTTCAATTTCGATCACATCCCCCGGTTTGATGGAGCGGTCCGCCAATAAGGTAAAACCGGCCAGGAAGTTGGCAATAATGCCCTGTAAGCCAAGACCAATACCCAGACCCACAGCGCCACTAAACACGGCCAGGGTGGTGATGTTGAAACCAACAATTTGGAAAGCAATTAGCAGCGCTACCACCGGCAGCACGACATTTAGAATCTTGCCAATGAGGGCCTTAACCGCAGGACTTAACTCGTCAATTTTATCGATTCGATCTTGAATAATGCGGCTGGCAAGTTGCGCACCCCAGAACAATAAGCCGAAATAAATCAGGGTCTTAAGAACATCCAGAAGCGTGATATTGATGCGTTGTCCAGCATCATTGGTGCCCAGTGGAATGGCTAATTGCTCCATCTGTTCCACCACTGGGCCGAGGGCACCAAATGCATCCAAAGCGGCAATTGGCCATGCCACGTAAAAGGCGAATTTTGACCAGAATGGCGATTGGATGACGAGGGTCACCATGCGCACAATGATCCAGGCATTCATCAAGGCAATGGCCGCGGCAACCCAATCGGTGGGATAACTTGCGCTGCCAAGGCCAATGTTAATGATGGCCAGTGTCAGGTAGAGAATAATTGGCACGCCGAGAATAGCGACGGCATCCACGAGTCGATTGACAAAGGCAATGTCGACTCGATTGCGCAGGCCCCGTTTGACAAATTCCTGGAAGGTCCCGCCAAACATCGCCGCAGGCACAATCGCCGCCACAATCAGGCCGATTTGGATGGCCACTTCTACCGTTAGGAGGTGCACTTGAATCCACACCCACAGATCCATGGCGGCGCTGCCGGCTGCATCTAGCGGGACAAACTCGTCCAGGACAGAATCTTCAGTTTCGTTCATGGCGCCAAGAATAACCGGATGTGACGGGGATTCCCATAAAAGCCTTTGCGTGTCTTTGCCATTACTCGGATAATTAGCATTTGGATTTCCCTGCGGCTTCAATGAGTTGTTGGGCCGTATGGATTGAAATGAGACAGTTACATGAGTGAGGAAGAAAAAGCCGGATTCTTTTCGCGGATGAAATCCGGTTTGTCGAAAACCAGAGCCAAATTTTCCGAAGGCATGGGCCGGCTTATCCTCGGCGAAAAGCTCATCGACGATGAGTTGCTTGAAGAAATTGAGACGTTACTGCTAACGGCGGATGTGGGTGTACAGGCAACCAGTGAAATTATTGCAGATGTGACCCGCAAAGTAGCCCGTAAAGAACTGGCGAACTCCGGCGCGCTGTATGCCCATCTTCAAGAGCAGCTCGTAAACCTGCTGGCGAAAGTTGAAGCGCCACTCGAGATCGACGCCAGCCACCAACCCTTTGTGATTTTGATGGTTGGCGTTAATGGCGCGGGCAAGACCACCACCATTGGGAAGCTGGCAAAACAATTTCAGGCTCAGGGCAAGTCGGTATTACTGGCCGCAGGCGATACCTACCGCGCTGCTGCAGTGGAGCAGTTGAAAGTCTGGGGTGAGCGCAATGACGTGCCAGTGATCGCCCAGGGCACCGGTGCCGATAGTGCTTCGGTGATCTTTGATGCACTTGAAGCGGCTCGGTCGCGCAAAGTCGATGTGTTGCTTGCGGATACCGCAGGCCGCCTGCAATCGAAAAAGAACTTGATGGATGAACTCGCGAAGATCAAACGGGTGCTGGGCAAACTAGATGAATCAGCGCCCCATGAGGTGATGTTGGTGTTAGATTCCACCACCGGACAAAACGCGATTTCCCAGGCAACGCAATTCCGAGAAGCGGTGGATGTGACTGGCATCACCTTATCCAAGTTAGACGGTACGGCAAAAGGCGGGGTGATATTTGCCATTGCCCGGCAACTAGGCTTACCAATTCGATTTGTCGGCGTTGGCGAGAAGGTGGATGATCTGCGGGTGTTTGAGGCTAAAGCGTTTGTTGAGGCGTTGTTCGACGAAACATGATTCGGTTTGATCAGGTCAGTAAGCGGTATGAGGGTGGCAGAGAGGCATTGTCCCAGGTCAGCTTCGAGCTAGGTGACGCCGAAATGGCTTTTCTCACCGGCCACTCTGGTGCCGGGAAAAGCACCTTGATGAAGCTTATTATCATGATGGAGCGGCCTAGCCAGGGCCAGGTATTTTTGCAAAATCAAAACCTGAATCGCCTTGGGCGCCAGCATATTCCCCAGGTGCGTCGTTCTGTGGGTGTAGTATTTCAAAACCACCAATTGCTGTTTGATCGGACCGTGTTCGACAATGTTGCATTACCTTTAACTGTCGCAGGTTATCAACCGCGAGAGGTGGGTCGTCGGGTTCGTGCGGCGTTATCCAAGGTTGGCTTGAGCGATAAAGAATCCCGGTATCCACTCGCCTTGTCCGGCGGAGAGCAACAAAGGGTAGGTATTGCTCGCGCCGTGGTGAATAAGCCGCCATTGCTACTGGCGGATGAGCCCACGGGCAATCTTGACCCGGAACTGTCCGCAGAGATTATGAACCTGTTTGTGCAGTTCAATCAGGTGGGGGTTACAGTGCTAATCGCCACCCATGATCTTGAGTTAGTGCGGCAAATGAAGCTGCGCCAGTTAGTGCTGAATCAAGGACGTTTAAGTGGCTAATCGGGATCGTTCAGACAGCGGTGGTCGCGGCGCCAGCACACTTTCGTTAGGTATGACCGACAAGGTCAAGTCAGCGTGGGTGCACCATTTGGAAACCTGCAAAAAAACCTTGCTCGATTTGTTACGGAGTTGGGTAGCCAGTTTAATGACCTGGTTGGTGATTGGCATTGCCCTGGCATTGCCGATGTTCCTCTACGTGTTGTTGAGCAACAGTGCCAATCTGGGGCAAGAGTTCGACGGTACCGCCAGGATCAATGTTTATTTAAGCAATGATGCCAACGCCCAGCAAATGCTCCGTAACCTGCGCGGCAAGCAAGAAGTGGCAGAGGCGACACTCATTACGCCAGAACAGGCGTTAAGTGCGTTTGAGACGGAGAGTGGGTTTAGCAATATTCTCCAGTCGTTGCCGAAAAATCCTTTGCCCGCTGTCATCGAACTGAGTCCTCAGTTAAACGAGCCGGCGCAGCTGGCAGTACTGACCACCCAGCTCAAAGATATGGCCGGTATAGACCGGGTTGCTGTCGACCTTGAGTGGTTGGCGAGACTTCAAGCGCTGGTGGATCTGGGGGAACGGTTTGTTTATACCCTGGCCGTATTTCTTAGTTTAGGTGTAGCACTGGCCATCGGTAATACGGTGCGACTGGCCATCGAGAACCGCCGTGATGAGATAGAAATCGTCAAGCTAGTAGGTGCAACGGATGCTTTTGTGCGTCGACCGTTTCTGTATCTCGGTTTTTGGTATGGCGTTGGCGGCGCTCTAATTGCCTGGATTCTGGTACAAGGCAGCTTGCTGGTGCTGAGTAGTCCAATCCAGCAGCTACTCGTATCCTATCAGAACCAGTTTGGACTTCAGGGCATCGGTTTGTCCGCCACGCTATTCATGTTTGCGGTGGGTATTGGTCTCGGCGTTAGTGGCGCGGGGTTAGCTGTAAGTAGGCACTTACATACCATAGAGCCCAAATAAAACCAGATACACGGTTTTGCCGAGGCATCACGTCGGGAACTCCGGTGGATATTTGGGGAATTCCCAACTATAACTTTGGTCGAAGCATTCAGTAACACAATCAGGGAATATCCGGTCATTGGACTGATAATCCTTTTTGGAGGTGATAGAATCCGCCTCCCTTTAACGAAGGTCGTTTATGAGCACCAACATTCTGCCAGTCGATGTACTGTCCCCGGGCGCGAACCTTGAGGCGTACATTCAGGCTGTAAATAGCATCCCCATGCTGAGTAAGGAGCAAGAAACCGAACTCGCGGAACGCCTCCATACGGAAGGCGACCTGGATGCTGCGCGTCAGTTGGTGCTGGGTCACATGCGCTTTGTGGTGTATGTGGCACGTTCATATTCCGGCTATGGCTTGTCTGAGGCTGATCTAATTCAGGAAGGTAACGTTGGCCTTATGAAGGCGGTGAAACGCTTTAACCCTGAGTACGGTGTACGGCTGGTGTCATTCGCAGTGCATTGGATTAAAGCCGAGATGCACGAATACATCCTGAAGAACTGGCGCATCGTCAAAGTAGCGACCACCAAGGCGCAGCGAAAGCTGTTCTTCAATTTGCGTAGTTCCAAGCAAAGCCTGGGTTGGATGAACGATCAAGAGGTGAAACACATCGCTGGCGAGTTAGGTGTGGAACCTAAAGTGGTACGTCAAATGGAAGGGCGACTAGCTTCACGGGACGAGGCATTTGATGCGGGACCGGAAGATGACGAACTCGCTGTGCGACCGGCGCAATATC
Source organism: Pseudomonadales bacterium (assembly GCA_046290215.1). Taxonomy (GTDB): domain Bacteria; phylum Pseudomonadota; class Gammaproteobacteria; order Pseudomonadales; family Azotimanducaceae; genus JAHRVQ01. The sequence goes on from JBKAGC010000026.1 coordinate 10,858, forward strand.
TCAGTGAAGAGGATGCGAATCCGGCGGATATCGTGGAGGCTGAGACGACCTCGGACCATGAGCAGCAAATGCTGCGCGGCGCCTTTTCGGAATTGGACGAGCGTGCCCAGGAAATTGTTCGGCGTCGCTGGCTTACAGATGAAAAATCTACCCTCCATGAATTGGCCGCGGAATTCAGTATTTCTGCCGAACGCGTGCGCCAGCTTGAACAAAACGCCCTGAAGAAGTTGCGCAAACACATCACGCGTTAGATCCAGATGAATCAGTTGCTTTTCGGTTTTGCCGCCGTCTCAGGTTTCGTTATGGTGGCAATGGGCGCTTTCGGCGCTCACGGTTTGAAAGACAAACTAGCGCCGAACTTAATGTCTGCTTTCGAAACAGGCGTGCACTACCAGGCGATTCATACTCTTGCCATCATCGCTTGTTGTTTGGCCGCGACTCAGTTTGAAAAATCTATCTGGTTTCACTATGCCGCAATCGGCTTTGCCGTTGGCATTGTTTTGTTTAGTGGCAGTTTGTATGGCCTGGCGCTAACAAGTTTAAAATGGCTTGGTCCTGTGACACCCATGGGCGGCCTGTTCTTTCTCGCGGGTTGGGCCATGCTGCTCACAGCCGTCATAAAGCATGTTGGCAAGTAAACAGTGACTGACGCTCGACGACCCATTCGCAGTTATGTCATTCGGGAAGGCCGAATGACGCCCGGACAAAAGCGCGCGCTGGATGAGGCCTGGCCGCAGTTCGGTCTTAACACCAGCGATGGTTTGATCAATATGAAAGCCCTGTTCCCGGTTGGTCCGGTGGTGTTGGAGATTGGCTTCGGCATGGGGGACTCTTTGTTACAAATGGCATCAGAGCAGCCAGATGTGAACTTTATCGGCGTTGAAGTTCATCGACCTGGTGTTGGTCATTTGCTGAATCGCGTGTTGGATGCTGGTTTAAAGAATATTCGTGTCTTTGCTGAAGACAGTATTGATGTGTTGCGCGACACTATTCCCGATAATGGCCTGGATAAGATTCAGATCTTCTTTCCTGATCCATGGCATAAAAAAAAGCATCACAAGCGTCGACTCATTAACGACGACTTTGCGCAACTACTGGGACAAAAGCTCAAACCCCAGGGCATCTTGCACATTGCCACTGACTGGCAGAACTATGCCGAAAGTATTGCCGAAACTTTTCATTCGTGGCCTAAAGCGCCGGTGCCAGCGCGGGTGGAAACGAAATATGAGCGGCGCGGTAAACGCCTCGATCACGATGTGTTCGACTTTGCGTTTTACAAGCCAGAAGTATGATCCGCCGCTAACAAGAGCAGGTTGTTTAGGTATTGTAGCCCCAGGGCTGTCGGCTTAATGGTCTCGCCATTTGTCTCTAGCAACTTCTTACTTGTCGCCTCCGCCATAAAGCTGTGCAACGTATCTGGGGATAAACCCGTTCGCGCTGTAAATGTTGGCAGCTCAAATCCTTCCACCAGGCGCAAAGTGTTCATGAGAAATTCCAGCGGTAACTCGGTGGCGACTACTTCCTGGGTCTTGCGCTTTTGCCCGTTGAGGTAATCCTTAGGCAGGCGAGTTTTGTTGCTCCGGCTAACTTTAAACTGGGAGGCGGCCTGCTTTGTCAGCTTGCCATGGGCGCCAGCTCCAATGCCTAGATAGTCGCCAAATTGCCAGTAGTTTTGATTGTGTACCGAGGCTTTGCCCGGCCGGCTAAATGCCGAGACTTCATAACGCTGGAAACCGGCTGCGTTAAGTGCCTCGCTACCCTGCTCGTATATTTGCCAGAGTACGTCATCATCGGGAAGTTGTGGCGGCCTACGGTAGTAAGCGGTATTTGGCTCAATAGTTAGCTGGTACCAACTTAAATGTTCTGGCTCCAGTGCCAGCGCCTTCTCAAGGTCCGTCAATGCTAAAGACACGTCTTGCCTTGGTAAGCCATGCATTAAGTCGATGTTGATATTATTAAACCCGGCATTGCGAGCTACCTCGAAAGCGCGGCTTGCCTGGTCGGCATTGTGGATTCTACCCAGCTGAATCAATTGGTCGTTACCGAAGCTTTGCACGCCCAGGCTAATACGATTCACCCCGGCGCGGTGATAGCCGGAGAAGTTTTTTGCATCTATAGTGCCGGGATTAGCTTCCATCGTGATTTCGGTGTTTGCATCGATCTGGCAGCGCTTCGCGACACCGTCCAGCAAATCATGAATCGCGCCAGGGGAAAACAAACTAGGTGTACCGCCACCAATAAATATCGAACCGAGTGAGACATCCTTAGCAAGTTGAAAGTCTTGCATGTCCTGATCCAGATCAGCGAGTAGCGCAGATACGTACTCAGCTTCAGGCAACTCCCCGGTCTGCTCGTGAGAGTTAAAGTCGCAATATGGACATTTTTTGACGCACCAGGGGAAGTGGACGTACAACGAAAGTGGGATGTTCATCCCTGGAACAGCTGGTTAAATCGTCGAAGTGCCTGACCGCGATGACTCAGGGCGCTTTTTTGCGCTCGATCCAAAAGTGCTACGGACCCTTCTATATCGTTCGGCGAGAAAATCGGATCATAGCCAAACCCGTCCTCCCCCATGGGGGCAGTTAAGATTTCTCCCTCCCAGCTGCCACTAGCAATGACCGGCATAGGATCCAAAGCATGACGCATGAAAACAATCACGCAACGAAATCTGGCGGTACGCTGTTTGTTGCCAGCAAGAGCCGTAAGCAACTTAGTATTATTGTCGGCATCGGTGGCATTTGCGCCAGCATAGCGAGCAGAGTAAATCCCCGGCGCGCCGTTGAGTGCATCCACCTCAAGCCCAGAATCGTCGGCAATCGCGGCCAGGCCAGAAATCTGAGCGGCGTGGCGGGCTTTAATGATGGCGTTTTCAACAAAGGTGGTACCGGTTTCTTCAGGGCTCTCAATATTGAAATCAGCGGCGGTAACTAGTTCGATGTCCGAATTCAGACAGTCACGCAGTTCCTGCAGCTTCTTTTGGTTGTTAGAGGCAAGTATTATTTTCATACCTGTTAGTAGGTCCGCATAAACTCAAGGGTATAAGTGTCATCAATGGCACTTGGCGAGATCTGGATTTCAAAGCGTAAAGTGTCACGCTCATCAATCAGTTGATTAGCGAGGTAGTACACAGCGCTGGACTCTACCACCTCGGTAAACTGCATCGTGTAAAGTTGATTCAGCAGATTAGAGTTGCGACCAGTGATGGTGGCGGTTTGCGGTTCACCATTTTTCAAAATAGAAATGTTGGTGACGATGCGGTTGTTTGCTCTGGCAATGTTGTGGCTGGCGGCAACTTCCGGGGGAATCAGCATGCTGCTAAATGTGGTGTAGTGGATATCAAAACCTTGCCACTGAATGGTTTCTGCTGCGCTGATAGAAGGCACCAGGCAGATCCAGACCAGCAAACTAAGGATATAGCGCTTAGGGTTTTGCATGACTGCAGCCTAATGGCGGTTAGCTATAGTCCGAGGATTAAGCCTGGGGGCACGCGAAGATACTGGGCAAGCGGTGCAATCACGAGGATGTCATCAATGATATTAATGGCGACAAAGACCAGAATGATGGAAAAGTCGAGACCGCCCATGGGCGGTAATAATTTGCGTGCCGGTGCACAAATCGGCTCCACTAATTGATGAATCAACACCAGGGCCGGATGATCTGAGTAAGGTGCGATGAAGCTGGCGATGACCATAATGATCAGGGCAAAGAAGTAGATACTAAAAATAATCGAGAACAAACCCAGTAGCACCCAGGCGATATAAAGCAAAGAGAACACGGGTCCGCCCCACAGCATCATAATGAGCATCACTGCGATCAGTTGCACGACAAAGGCCGTGGCCAGCGCCGCAAAATCCACCCCCATTACAGAGGGCAATACCGGTCGAAACAGACGTACCGCAGGGTTGGTAATCTTTACGATGGCCTGACAAATTGGGTTGTAATAATCGGCTCTCGCCACCTGCATCAGCACGCGTACCATGATCATCAAGGTGTAGAGACCAAAAAAAGTCTGGATAAGGTAAACGCCAGCGCTCGCGAAATTGTCTGCCATGGATATCCCGGGTTGTGGACGACTGGAAATTACAGCCGTGATTGGTTGCGTGAAGTATTGCAGTGATTATAGCGAATTACGTCAACGAGAGTTCTTTCGATCGCTTTTCTGCCGCTTGTAAGGCTCGAGCGACCGTATCTTTAAAGCCTTCGCTAGCAAATACCTCCAGTGCGGCGGCGGTAGTGCCCCCAGGGGATGTAACATTCTCCCTTAGGGTACTAGCAGCCAGTTCACTACCCACCGCCATTTTTGCTGCGCCTAGTGCAGTTTGTTCGCTAAGTTGTCTGGCCACCTCAGGTGTCAGACCCATACTGATAGCGGCCTCCTGCATGGCCTCGATTAACAAGAAGAAATAAGCAGGGCCGCTGCCACTCACCGCCGTGACAATATCCAAATCAGCCTCGCTATCGAACCAACTGATTTCGCCAACTGCACCAAGCAGTTCAGCGGCGACCTGGCGTTGCTCTGGTTTGGTCCCGGCAGAGGCAAACAAGCCGGTCATACCATTGCCGACCAGGGCCGGTGTATTTGGCATACAGCGGACGATGGCGGGACCCTCGCCGAGCCAGGTACGTAAATTTTCCGTGGTAATGCCCGCGGCAACGGAGATAAACAATTTATTAGCGGCGTGCTGCGCCAACTGTCCACAAAGGTCGGCCATCATATTGGGTTTGACGCACAACATAATCACCTCGGCCTGCTGTACTGCCTGTACATTATCGGTGCCTTTGTGCACCTGCTCCGGTAAATTCTCAAGCTGTGTTTCAATGGGATCCGTGGCGTAAATTTCCGCATCGGGATTTGCAGCCAGATACCCGCCCAGAATGGCCCTGGCGATATTGCCAGCGCCGATAAATGCTATGTGGTTCATCTGGCTTGCCTCGCGCCGAATATATCCGTTCCTATTCTTACCCAGGTGGCCTGCTCAAAGATGGCCGCTTCTAGATCGCCAGACATACCCATGGATAGGCCGTTGGCATTGGGTAAATACTGCATTTGCAATTGCCTCAGGGCATGAAAGGGTTTGCGCTGCTCCGAAAGACTGCTGGTCTGGGCAGGCAAAGTCATTAACCCCACGATTTCGAGGCGGTCTAGTTCCTGGCTTGCCGCCACAAGCTCTGGCAACTGATCAGGCGTCACGCCCGCCTTAGCAGGATCATTATCAACATTGACCTGAAAGAACACCTTCAAAGGGGGCAGGTGGTCTGGGCGTTGCTTGTGGAGACGCGTTGCTATCTTAATGCTGCTGACGGTATGCACCCAGTGAAAATTCTCAGCAATGGCGCGGGTTTTATTGGATTGGATCGCGCCGATAAAGTGCCAAATTGGGCCTTCGGGTATGACGGTGATTTTATCCAAGGCATCTTGTAAATAGTTTTCACCAAAGTGCACTTGGCCAGCTGCCATTGCCGCTTGCACCGCGCTGATGGGTTTTGTCTTGCTCACGGCAAGCAGGTTTACTGAGTCTTGTGGACGATTCGCTGCGTCGCAGCCAGCGGCGATTCTAGCGCGTACCCGGGTGAGGTTATCACTAATCCATTTGGCGTAGTCTGGGCTTGTGAGATCAGGTGTCACTGGGGTAGATGTACCGGTTGAGAAGCAGAGGGAAACTGTGGTTTATTCCAAGCGACAATAATACTATTAGTCAAAGCACACAAAATAGCATTCTGTTAGCCAGGTGTCGGTTAACGGTTCGCCATACAAAAAGGGCCACCTTATGGATATTACAGAGCTATTGGCGTTCAGCGAGAAACAGGGCGCATCTGACTTGCACCTATCCGCGGGCTTGCCGCCAATGATTCGAGTGGATGGCGATATTCGCCGCATCAATTTGCCCGCATTGGACCACAAAGAAGTCCACTCGCTCATTTACGAAATCATGAATGATAAGCAGCGCAAAGACTACGAGGAGTTCTTTGAATGCGACTTTTCTTTCGAGGTGCCCGGTGTCGCGCGGTTTCGAGTTAACGCCTTCAACCATAACCGTGGTGCTGGTGGCGTGTTCCGAACCATTCCTTCTAAGGTTTTAAGTATGGAAGATCTGGGCATGGGCCAGGTGTTCCAGTCCATTGCCGAAACGCCTCGTGGTCTTATCACCGTCACTGGACCAACGGGTTCAGGTAAAAGTACCACCCTGGCGGCCATGATGGATTACATTAACGATAACCGTTACCAGCATATTTTGACGGTGGAAGATCCAATTGAATTTGTTCACGAGAGTAAAAAATGCCTGGTTAACCAGCGTGAGGTTCACCGCGATACGCTGGGTTTTAACGAGGCATTGCGGTCTGCCTTGCGTGAAGATCCAGACATCATTTTGGTGGGTGAGATGCGCGACCTGGAAACGATTCGTCTGGCGCTTGAAGCAGCGGAAACCGGCCACATGGTATTCGGCACCTTGCACACCTCATCTGCAGCAAAAACCATTGACCGGGTGATCGATGTATTCCCAGCCTCAGAAAAATCCATGGTGCGCTCCATGCTGTCTGAGTCCCTTCAAGCGGTTATTTCCCAGACGCTCCTGAAGAAAATAGGCGGCGGTCGAGTAGCGGCTCATGAAATCATGCTTTGTACTCCGGCAATTCGTAACTTGATCCGGGAAGATAAAGTGGCGCAAATGTATTCTGCCATTCAAACTGGTGGCCAACTGGGCATGCAAACCCTCGACCAGTGCTTGCGCAATCTGCTTGATAAAAACCTCATCAGCAAGGAAGCGGCGCGTGAAAAAGCCAAGATTCCGGATGATTTTAAGTAAACAAAACGCGCTGAACCGTTAAGGGCGAAACATGATTGATTTTGATAAGTTGCTGAAGGTCGTTGTGGATCAAGGTGCTTCTGACTTGTTCATCACGGCTGGATTGCCGCCTTCGATCAAAGTCAGCGGCAAGATGATGCCCATGTCGAAGACGCCACTAACACCTGAGCAAGCTCGCGAAATTGTCCACGGCACCATGAATGAGGCCCAGGTGCAGGAGTTTGAAACCGAACGGGAGTGCAACTTTGCCATTCACAGCCCGGTTGCCGGTCGGTTTCGCGTTAGTGCATTTTATCAGCGCAATTTTGCTGGCATGGTGCTGCGCCGAATCGAAACTCACATTCCCACCTGTGACGACCTCCAATTGCCGGAAGTCATTAAGTCTCTGGCTATGACCAAGCGCGGTCTCATTATATTCGTCGGCGCCACAGGTACCGGTAAGTCCACATCTCTGGCGGCCATGATTGGGCACCGCAACGCCCATAGCAAAGGCCACATCATTACCATTGAAGATCCTATTGAGTTTATTCATGAACACCGTGGCTGCATGGTTACCCAGCGGGAAGTGGGGGTGGATACGCCAAGCTTTGATGTGGCGTTGAAGAACACCTTGAGACAAGCACCGGACGTGATTATGGTGGGTGAAATTAGAACCCGGGAGACCATGGATTACGCGGTGGCGTTCGCGGAAACTGGCCACCTTTGCCTGGCCACGCTGCACGCCAACAATGCCAACCAGGCGTTGGATCGGATTATTAACTTTTTCCCGGCGGATCGACATGATCAAGTGTGGATGGACTTGTCGTTAAACTTGCGGGCTATGGTGGCGCAACAGTTAATCCCGACGATTGATGGTAAAGGTCGCCGCGCGGCCATTGAGATTTTGATCAATACACCGCTGGTGGCCGATAACATTCGTAAAGGCGAGGTCCATCAAATCAAAGAGATCATGACCAAGTCCACGGAAGTAGGTATGCAGACCTTTGACCAGGCACTGTATGCACTTTATACCGCTGGTGAAATCTCTTACGAAAACGCCCTGGCTTCTGCAGACTCCGCCAACGATCTGCGTCTCATGATCAAATTAGCCGGTGACGGTCCAGCAATTGGTAGCGGCTCCGGCGCGCTGTCTCTTGAGAACAATGATGATGCGGGTATGCCCCGGCGTTAATTCTCGCTTTGGGTTTTAAACCAACTTTCTAAGATAAGCTGGGCGGCGATGGCGTCTACCAGTTCATCTTTTTCCGCATATTGTGCCGCCTCGAAGCTGGTGAGCCGTTCATCCATGGTGTCCGCGGGAAGATTAAAGCGGCCATGCAGCTTGCGGCTGAACTTTTCTGCCAGGCGCGACATCTCGCTGGCGCTACCGTCCATGTTGAGGGGCAGGCCAACGATTAGGCGAGCTGGCTGCCATTCATGAATGAGTTTTTCCACCTGTTGCCAGTCCGGTACACCATCCCTGGCTTTGAGAATCGTCAACGGCGTGGCGCTGCCGGTGATGGCTTGACCCACAGCAACGCCGATTTTTCCCATGCCGAAATCAAACCCCATGATGACCTGGTTTTTCAATCGTGGCCCGCCCTGGGTGCTATCAGGTTCAAGTCGACGCCCAGCAGTTGTGCAGCGGCATTTGCCCGCTCAGGTGCTGGCACGCGGAAGAGAATGTCCTGCTCGCTTGGCGTCAGCAGCCAGGTGTTTTCCCCCAGTTCCCTTTCAAGTTGTAAGGGGCCCCAACCGGCGTAACCTAATAAGCCCATAAGCGGTCGGGGTTGTTTGCCATCATGGAGCGCACGAACGATGTCCTTGGAAGTGGTCAGGTACAAATCCGGTGCCACTTCCAAGGTGGATTCGAAGGGAACGTTAGCCTCTGTTTGTGGGTCTGGGAGAAAAGGTCCATGGAGAAAAAACATCTTGTCCTGCTCTACTGGCCCGCCTTCCATGACCGGGCATTCAATGCCTGCGGGGAGTTCTGGGAAGATGTCCCAGATTGAATGATCTAATGGCCGATTTACAATCAAGCCAAACGCACCATTCTCGGAGTGGTCAATCAATAACGTTAAGGTGTTTTGGAAATAGTCACCGGCAAGGCTGGTCAGGGCCACAAGGAACTGATTTTTGAAGCTCTCGTCAGTCATCTAAAAGCTCCGCAATGAGCTGTTTTCCCGGAACTGCCAGGTTCGAATAATCTCAAGCACGTCCGTGGTTTCCCGCAGCTCGTCTGGGAATGGCGCGAATGGTGCTGCCAGGCGCACAATCTGCAAAGCGGCATCATCTAATACTTGATGCCCGGAGGACTCGAGAATCTCCACTTCCTTCAAGGAGCCGTCCGGTAGTACCGACACGAGCAGACGTAGGCTTCCAAACAGCTTTTGCCGCCTGGCCTCTGCCGGATAGTTTAGATTGCCGATGCGCTCGATCTTGCGCCGCCAGGAATTTAGATAAAAAGCATCGTTGCTGGATGCTGTGGAAAGACTTGTTAGGCGTTTAATTCGTGGTCGTTTTGCATAAATTTGCCGTTGCTGGTCGAGTCTTGCCTCAAGACTGGCAATCTCAAGGCTGCGTTGCAGTAGCGATTTTTCCCCGGGAGTGAGGGTTTCTTTACTGCTGGTGTCTTGCTCTACGGTTTCCGGGGCGTTGGCCCGGGTTGTTTTCGCTGTCGTCACCACGGTGGCCTGCTGTTTTTCTTGTTTTTGTGGCGCCGAGGCAGTTTGTTGCACAGGCGATGTCTCACGGATGACAGTATCGTGATATTCGGCCTTATTTGGTGAGGTGATCAGAGCCTTTTCCTCCAGGGTGCCACTGCCCACCTGGTCAAACTGGGCGAGAAAATCTGCTTTGTCTGGACGGTTCTTGCTGCGATGTTGTGCCAGAGTCACTTCCAAAGTGGTGGCAGACTGGCTGCGGTCAACATAAGTAAAGGTCACACCGAGAATGATCACGGCGTGAATGGCCAGTGCGATAAAGATTGTGAAGCTGAGCCGGTCGTTGGCGGAAACGCCTTGAGTACTGAGACCTGTCTGCAGGGTGGCCATTACTGGATAAGTTGGCCAACAAAATCCAGATAATCTCCTGCAATATCAAGATCATAGGCCTTGTTGATCTCACGAATACAGGTAGGACAGGTGACGTTGATCTCCGTGAGATAGTCGCCAATGACATCGATCCCAACAAAAACCAGACCGCGCTTTTTCAATTCTGGGCCGATCTGCTCGCAGATCCAGCGGTCACGATCATTGAGTGGTCGGGCGACGCCAGAACCTCCAGCTGCCAGATTACCGCGGGTCTCGCCACTCGCGGGGATGCGCGCAAGGCCATAGGGCACTGGTTCGCCATTGATGAGCAGGATTCGGGTATCGCCATCTTTGATTTCTGGGAGATACTTTTGCGCCATAATTTGTCTATGGCCCATTTCAGTGAGGGTCTCAATAATCACAGAGACATTGGGGTCATCTGCTTTAAGGCGAAAGATTGAGCTACCGCCCATGCCATCGAGGGGTTTAAAGATGACGTCGCCGTGCTTCTGGTGAAAGTTTTTAAGCAGCGCTGCATCCTTTGACACAAGGTGGGGCGGACAGCATTGCGGAAAGTGCAGGGCGAACAATTTCTCATTGCAATCACGAACGCTGGCGGGGTTGTTGAGCACGGGTGTGCCGGCTTTATCCGCCAATTCCAGTAAATAGGTGGAGTAGATGTACTCCATGTCAAACGGCGGATCTTTGCGCAGTAAAATGGCATCTAGATCAGTGAGAGGGCCCTCTACTTCGCCCGCCAATTGAAACCAGGCGTCCGTTTGCCCCGGCACAATGGTGATCATGCGTTGGCGCCCGAACACCACGCCATCGCGAACCGACAAATCGCCTTGATACATGACGTGCAACTGCCAACCCCGTTGCTGGGCAGCTTCCATCATGGCCATCGTGCTGTCTTTTTTTGGATTGATGGTTTCCAGCACGTCCATCAACACACCCAGGGTTTTAGTCAATCTATGTCACTCGAAGCATCCGATGGCGGCCATTGTAAACCACTTAAGGGGTGAATTTCTTATGCTATCTGGTGCTTATGGATTGAGTTGAACAACTGTGTTACAAATCCCCCGTAAAGTACCGAATAGTCATGGAATTATGCATTTTGGCCCCGCGAGCAGAGCCCTAAGGTAGAGCATATGGAAGACAATTTTGACGGTGTCAAAGTCATGGTCATCGATGACAGTAAAACCATTCGGCGAACCGCTGAGACGTTACTGGCAAAAGCTGGCTGTGAAGTCATCACCGCAACAGATGGATTTGATGCTCTGGCCAAGATTGCTGACACCCAACCTGCGATTATTTTCGTCGATATTATGATGCCGCGCCTGGATGGCTATCAAACCTGTGCGCTCATCAAAAACAACAAGGCGTTTCAACGTACACCGGTGATTATGTTGTCTAGCAAGGACGGTCTGTTTGATCGGGCCAAGGGCCGCATTGTTGGTTCAGACCAGTATCTCACCAAGCCATTTAGCAAGGACGAGCTCTTAAGTGCCATCCGCGATCACGTCCAGGTGGGAGAGTAGGTAAACGTTATGCCGAAAGTACTGGTTGTTGATGATTCACCCACAGAAATCTACCAATTCAAAGACATGTTGGAAGGCCTCGGTTATGAGGTGATCACAGCGGAAAATGGTCGTGATGGCGTCGAGCTTGCGAGACAAGAGCAGCCTGATTGTGTCCTGATGGATATTGTTATGCCTGACATGAACGGTTTTCAGGCAACCCGGCAAATATGTCGCGGTGACCAGACCAGCCACATCCCGGTCATCATTGTCAGCAGTAAGAATCAAGAAACTGACAAAGTCTGGGGCGAACGTCAGGGGGCTGCCGGCTATATAACGAAACCAGTGGACACTCCTGAGTTGGTCTCCATTATGCAGCAGGTATTGTCGTGACCGATGCTGACCCCTTTGCAATTTTGTTGGCAATTGCTGAGCGCAGCCATGCCCATGCCCTTGAGCTGCCACCTAAAGAAAACGCCCAGACCCACTGGAACGGTCTGGGTTTTAGCTTACTAGGGCAGCGTTTTGTTGCACCCATGGGCGAAATAGGTGAGTTGATGCAAGTGCCGCTCGCCACGCGGTTGCCAGGGGTAAAGCATTTTGTAAATGGTATCGCAAATGTCCGTGGCCGTCTTATGGCGATCCTCGACCTGGCGATCTATTTTGGTACGCCGTCACCAAGACCACTGCCGCAACGGCGTATTTTTGCAGTAGAAAGTGGTGAGGTGTACCTGGGTTTTATTGTTGATGAGTCGCTGGGAATGCAACAGTTTCCCCAGGAGACTTTTCGCGAGGAAGTTGAAGTCGCCGATATGTTTAAGCCCTATGTCAAAGGCGGTTATCAAGTTGGCGGTAATAACTGGCCGATACTGAGTTTGACCGCGTTAGCGGCGGATAAAGACTTTAGTCAGTTGGCGCAGTAATCAAGAGGATCAAAAATATGGCGAGCTCTAGCGCAGTGGGAAGAATCATCAAACGACCGGTGGTTCTTGGTTTAGGTTTGCTGCTCATACTGTTTATCGCAGGATTTGCCGGGAACTTCTTTCTTGGCCAACAAAAGGCCGTAAGTAGTCAGGCAAGCGCAGCCGCGTTAAGCGAGCTTCGCGGACTCTCGGAGTCCATGGCAAAGCACGCCCTGGCTGCGGCAGAAGGTCAGTTGACGGCGTTTCCTGCGCTGGCGGAACAGAAAGCTGCCTTCTCTGGCGCGCTCAGTACCGTGCGTAGCTCCGGCGGCAGTGAACTGCAAAGTGCGGTCGGCCGAATAGCGAACCTCTGGTCCAGTACGAGCACCCAGGTAGATGTGGTGATCGCCGGCCGTGAGTCAACCAGCTACGTGAAAGATATCAGCAGTGATTTTGCGATCAATATGTCCGCCATCCAGCAG